>JAKAZY010000116.1 GCA_021826425.1 Pseudomonadota bacterium | reverse complement strand
ATGCAGAATATGCGCAGGCCGCCCAGTTTTTTCCGCCAAAGCGGTAATCCGCCGCGTGCCCTTAAAAGCGCATTCCACATCGCGCCAGACATAATGGTCGCTATAGGTGCCGCCTTTTTCGAATTCGGCCTTGCGCGCCTGCAGCCGCTCCTCATCCTCGGAATGGAACGAGACGCGCCGCCGGCCTGAGCGCATCAACCGTTCAATGCTAACATCGTCCGCCACCAGAAGATTACCGGTCGAGCTGCCCGCAAACACCTTCATGGCACATACACCGGGCAGCGCCTCCAGCAGCCCGGTCTCGTCCAGGTTATCCAGGGTGGCACCTGCGAAAATGCCGATCTCGCACCAGCTATGGCCGTTGATGTACGCCTGCTTGCCCTGGATGCTCGCCACATCCACCGCTGGCGGGGTGGTATTGGGCATATCGAAACACGCCGTCACCCCACCCAGCACCGCGCCCAGCGAGCCGGAGCGCATGTCCTCCACGCCTTCAATGCCGCCCTGGCCGCCATCGCGGAAATGCACATGCGGGTCGATCACACCCGGCAACACATGCAACCCCTTGGCGTTGAACCGCTCCGCAGCCTGGCCAAGATTGGTGCCTATCGCGGCGATCTTGCCGCCCTTCACGCCGATATCGGCCTCCGCCTCACCCCAGGGGAGAACCAGCGTGCCGTTTTCCAGGATCAGATCATAACTCATGGTGTTTCCTATAAACCCAGCAGTGCGAAAGCGGCAGAGGCCACGGCCTCTACGGTTAGCCCTTCCATCGGCGCCTCGCCCTCAGGCCCCGGCGCCACGGCAATGGCCGTACGCGGCCCCGCCGGCGCATATTCGCTGGCCTTGGAGCGGCCAAATAGCCCCAGCGTGGGCGTACCGGCGGCGGCGGCCAGATGCATCAGCCCGGAATCATTGCCCACGAACAGCACCGCCCGGCGCAGGTAGGCGACGGCTTCGGGCAAGGACAGCTGACCGACGAGATTGACCGCATCCGGCAATGCCGCCAGCACCGGCGAGGCGAGCTTTGCCTCCGCATCACCTGGCCCTCCGAAAACGACAGCGCGGGCCCCGGGCAGCTTCGCCCGCAATTCACAAAATAAATCTATGAATCGCTCCGGAGGCCAAATCTTACCCTCCCAATTGGCCGTGGGCGCCAGGGCGATGAGCGGGCCATCGCTGGGCAAAGCGGCAGCCTTGGAATCGTCCTGTGGCTCGGTCCAGGCAACCGGCAAGGGCGGCGGGGCGAAACCAAGCGCCGTACCCAGCTGGGCATAGCGCCGCCCCGGCCTTCGGCCGCCTTTGAGAATATGCCGGCGGCGCGCCGCCAGGAAAAAAGTGATGCCCGAGCCACGCACATCCACCGCGATATCCCAGACATGTGGGATCAGCTTGAGCCAGAGCCGCAGCCAATGCCGGTCAAAGCGCTCCTTTTCGAACACGATCAGCCGATCTAACGCCGGAAAGCGGGCAAACACCCCTTCCGCCACCGTGCCACAGGCGATGGTGAAACGCGCCTGCGGATGGTCAAGCCGCAGGCGCTCCAGAATGCCGCAGGAGATCACGGCATCGCCGATGCGTGAGGAGGTGATGAACAAAATCCGCATACAACGGGGCTGTAGCCCGCCGCCACCGCTCCGGCAAACAAGGCGGGCTTGCAGGCCGCCAATGGCCCCGCCATCTTGCGGTGTATGAGTAAGATCGCGCATTTGCCGCACCGCGGTGTTTTGGAACTCAGCGGCGCCGACCGCGTGACCTTTCTGAACGGGCTCGTCAGCAATGATGTCTCCAAGGCCGGGACGGGACGGGTCGTGTGGGCGGCCTTGCTGACACCCCATGGCAGATACCTCGTCGATTTTTTCATTTTCTCCGACGGCGAGCGGCTGCTGCTGGATATGCCGGTGGCGGACATTCCAGCCACTTTACAAAAACTACGCCGCTACAAGCTGCGGTCCGCGGTTGAAATTAAAGACATGTCAAGCCGCCTTAAGGTGTTTGCCACCTGGGAAGGCTTGCCGCCGCAAGTGCCCCTGACTGCGGCCGATCCGCGTTTGCCGCAAGCAGGGTATCGTTGCCTCAGCGAGGATGAGGTCTCATGTAACGCCACGGCGCAGGATTACGCGGCACACCGTATCGCCCTTGGCCTGCCAGATGGCGCGCCGGACCTGGAGGCCGACAAGACATTGTTGCTGGAAGCGGGGTTTGACGAGCTGGGCGGGGTGGATTGGGAAAAGGGCTGCTATATGGGCCAGGAGCTGACCGCGCGGACGAAGTATCGTGGGTTGATCAAGCGCCGGCTGCTGCCTGTTAAGCTGGGGAGGCCTGATATTCCGGCGGGCACGCCGATCTTCGCCGATGGGCAGGAGGCCGGCATTTTGCGTTCCAGCGCCGGCGAATTGGCGCTGGCCACGCTGCGACTGGATGCAATGGACAAAAAACTAGCCGCGGATGGGGTGGAGATCCTCCCCTGCCCACCGATCTGGATGAAACTGCCGACGGGTTAGCGCAAGACTCTAAAGCCGAAAACTCAAGACTCTGGCAAACAGCCTCAGGCCGCCACGGCCGAGCGGGCGGGCATTCTGGACCCGCTGGTGGGGGCATCGCGCAATAGCGACCAGCCCGGTTTCGGCAAGCGGCCTTCGACAAAATCTGCCATTTCAAAATGCGCACTGGCAGACGCCACCGCGCCGCCGCGAACGGCCTCCGCGACGTCGGGATATTCGGTCAGATACCAGGTCTCATCGACCGTGACCGGGCGTGGCAGGCGATTTTCGAAATAGCCGGCAACAACATAATGGGCCTTGGCGGTTTTGAGCTCACCGGCCTTCACCGCCGCCGCCACATCCGGATAGGTTGCCAGATACCACGCCTCGTCAACCTCAACAGAGTCCAGAATCACCCGGATCAAGCGGAATAGCTTGGCTTCCTGAAGTTCAACGTAATGACCTGAAGCGGGGCCGAGGCCGCTCATAAGGTAACCATATGCGAGCATGGGATTCCCCTACAAAAGCTTGCGATCAGACTAGACGACCATCTTTAGCCGGCGTCACGGTGCGGTGCAACATAACATTCGCGAATTCATCGTAACGTCCAAACTTTTAACCGGCGCGCAATAATTTTATCTATCCATTCACAGGTGCGGCCTTGAGCCCCGCGTATCAATGGGTGACAACACAAGCTAGGCGACCGGGACGCTGCAAATGCGCCGGGCGCGAAGACAAACTTTATGGGGTCTCAATGGCGATCACGGGTCATGTGGACACGATGGAAGGCAGCTATCTTTAGGGTGGGCAGCCACGGTGCCCGATACCGGAAACTGCGCCATCACGGTTATCGACGCAGAAGGCAGGCTGCTGGCAAAGGGCCGCGCCTCGCGCCATCGGCCGGATCTGGCAGCGCTTGGGCTCGGCCGCACAACGCTTGCCTACCGGATCGCCATTCCGCTCGGCACTGAAGCCGCGCGACTGCGAGTGCTCGCCAATGGCGAGGAGCTCGTCGGCTCGCCGGTGGATATCGGGCCAGGCATTTATGACGGGTTCTGCGCCGTGGACAGCGATATGGTGACCGGCTGGGTGAGTGAGCGCACCAAAGCCGGAGAGCCGCCATTCATCACCGTCGTGAACGGTGCGGGGGTAGAAGTTGCGCGTGGCGGCAGCCGGTTTGACGAGCGGCCGGCCGACCCCTTGTTCGCCCCGGCGCGGTTCAACCTGAGGCTCGACAGCGACTGCTTTGGTGGCGGTGAAATGCTGCTGAACGTTTATGCGAATGGAAAACTAATCGGGCGAACGAGTTGCAGCCTGGGTCTGCATGCGAATCTCGAAACCATCTCGCCGGAACGGGTCGTTGGCTGGATCCACGCGCCGGAGGCGCCGGAGCGCAACTTTGAACTGACCGTTTACCGCGATGGCAAGCTGGTGGAAACCGCCGCCTGCGACCGCGAACGCACCGATGTGCAGGCGCATTTTCCAAATTGCAAAACGCCCGGCTTCGACATCTCGCTCGACCCAGTGAATACGCCGGCCGATGTGCCGGTGACGATGACCATCCGCCTCGCCGATGGCACACGGGACCTGTTTGATGGGCCGTATCTGTTGGCCAGGCGGCCTGCCGCTGTGGCTGCGATCTACAAAGCCGCGCAGCTGGCAAATGCGGACCTACCGGGCCTGGATGCCGGCGCGCGCGCTGTGCTGGCCGAGGCGTTGCGAAACTACCTCGAAAAAGTGCGCGCAAGCGAGGGCGTGACCCTGAGCAAACAGCCGAGCTTCGTGCCCGAAGCCGCGCTGCCTATGCGTATGGCGATCATCATGCCGATCTATCGCGGGGTGGACGTAACAAGGGCCTGCATCGAGTCCGTGCTGGCGCACCGCAACCCGGAGACAGACCAGCTTATCCTCATCAACGACCGCTCGCCGGATGCTCAGATGGCCGACATGCTGGCTGCCTATGACGCCGCGCCTAACGTAATCCTGCTTGAGAATGCTGATAATCTGGGCTTCGTCGGCACCGTCAACCGCGGCCTGGCAATGTGCAGCGGCACCGACGTGCTGCTGCTGAATTCCGACACGGTGCTGCACGCGGGCGGGCTGGATGAGATGGTCCGCGTGGCCAACTCACGGCCAGAGATCGGCACGGTGACTGCAATGTCCAGCAACGCCACCATCTTCTCCTACCCCAGCGCCGAGCTGCGCGATGCCGCGCTGCCGGATATCAGCTGGCCGACATTGGCCGCACTGGCGCTCATCGAAAACGCCGGCACCTGCGAGGATGTACCGACGGGCCACGGCTTCTGCATGCTCATCAAACGCGAGGTGATCAAGCGCGTCGGCTTGCTCGACGAGGCATTCGGGCGCGGCTACGGCGAGGAGAACGATTTCTGCGCCCGCGCCGCGGCACTTGGCTACCGTAATGTGGCGGCGGGCGGTGTGCTGGTGGAGCACAAGGAGAGCATCTCTTTTGGCAATGAGCGGGCCAGCCTGCTGGCCCAGAACCAGCCGCGGCTGAACGCGCTCTACCCGGAATACACGCCGCTGATCATGGAATTCGAGAAGCAGGATGGCTTGCGCCGGCTGCGTTGGGCGCTGGACCGCGCCCGCCTCGCCCGCGCCCGGGAGGCCGGTGCGCGCTTCGCGCTGGTGATTTCCAATGCGCTGGAAGGCGGAACGCCGAAGGCGATCAGGGATATCGAAGACAAGGTGGGCTATGGCGGCGCCACCAGGCTGTCGCTCAGCCTGACGGAAGGCGGGTTGATCGAGCTGAGCTGCAAGGCGCCGCTGCTCTGTGCGCATTTCAACGCGTCCAAGGTGGAGCAATTGTTCAACGTGATGGACGGCGCGGCGCCCGGACTGGTGCTGGCGCATCAGCTGCTCGGCTTTCCGGCCCCGGTGTTCACCGCCCTCGGCGGCTGGCTGGAGGGCCGCCGCAGCCTGTATTGGGCGCATGATTTCTATTCCTTCTGCCCGCGCGTGACGATGATCGATGCGATCGGCCGATTCTGCGGCGGGGCGGATGCCGACACCTGCGGACGCTGCTTGGAGATGGGCAAGGCGCACGAGACCTCGGTGCTGGACGAGCTGACCCCCGCCGCGCACCGCGCGCTGTTCGCTGGGCTGCTGGAGCGCTTCACGCATGTGGTAGCACCCTCCGCCAATGCGGCCGGGTATCTTGCCAAGATGTTTCCGCGGCTCAATATCACCGTGGCACCGCACCCTGAAACCACCCAGGATGTGGCTG
>JAKAZY010000011.1 GCA_021826425.1 Pseudomonadota bacterium | reverse complement strand
ATAGCCGGGGGCAGCCCAGTGAAACAGAATATGCGTGCGTGACCACAGCCCCACGACAGCAAAAAGCAAAATGGGGATGATAGCGGCCCAGGCCAGCAGCCAAGAGGAACGTGAGGCCGCATTGACCCAAAAGCCACGCACCAACAGCCAGATCATCGGCGCCCATAGCCAGGGCAACACGTATAGCGCCTCGCCGCCCCACACTGTAAGCGGCATCAGCGGGCGCAGCCGCAGCCCCGTGGCGCGGTCGCCCTGGTAACTGAAGCTTGCCCAATGGTGCTGCACATTCCAGAAAATTACTAGTGAAAACAAGGCCAGCGCCAGCAAAACGCCAACCCAGGGCCACGGCCGCCTTAATTCCCGGCGGGACACCGGGTCCAGCAGCACGCCGAAAGCCGCTCCCACCAGCACCAAGGCGGCATTGTATTTGGAGAGCATCGCGAGCCCCGCGAACAGCCCCGCTGCCAGCCACCAATACGGGGCGGGTTTTTGCTCCGGCAGGCCCAGCGCGCGGATCAACGCATATAAAAACGCCAGCAACGCCGCATCTAGCGGCCCATCCGGCAGCACCCAGCTGCCGAATGCGAGCGAAAACACTGGCGCGATGGAAAACGCCACCACCGCCCAGAATCCCGCCTTCTGCCCAAACAACCGCCTGGTGATGAGATAGAGCAGCCAGGAGGAAACCCCCGAAAGCAACACGAACGGCAACCGCACCACAACCGGCGCCGCCGAGCCGAACAGATGGCGGGAGGTCAGTTCCAGCCACCAGGAGGCCAGCGGATGGTCGAAATAAGAGGCGCTAAAATGCCCCGTGGCCGCCACCATGTAGCTTTCGTCGATGCCAAGGCCGGACCCGCCCGCCAGCAGCAAACGAAACCCAAGAGCGATCAGCACAACCAGAAGCGTGGCGTTCATGCCCGCCTGCATCGCAACCCACACCCGGCTTGGCAAGCGCGCCCCTACCAATTCTCGCTGGCACGGCGTATATCGCGCGAATGTCCGCTGAATCAGACCAATTACATGAGCAGATCGGCCGCTCGGTCGCCCTGCTGAGGAGGCATCTTTGACTGGGATGCCGCTGTTCTCAAGCTCGAAGAGCTAAACCACCGGGCCGAAGACCCGAATCTCTGGAACGACGCTGAGGCCGCGCAAGCTTTGATGCGCGAGCGCAACCGCATCGCCTCGATGGTCGATGGCGTCAACGCCATCACGTCCGAAGCAAAGGATACGATCGAACTGATCGAGATGGCCGAATCCGAGGCTGACGAGGCGATGGTGAAAGACGGCCTCGCCACGCTGGAGCGCCTGGCCGCCACCGCGAAGGAGAAGGAGATTGAATCCCTGCTCTCGGGCGAGGCCGATAGCCGCGACGCCTTTGTGGAAATCAACGCCGGTGCGGGCGGCACCGAGGCGCAGGACTGGGCGCAGATGCTGGCGCGCATGTATCTGCGCTGGGCCGAACGCAAGGGATTCAAGACCGAGATTATGGAAGAATCCGAGGGCGAGCAGGCCGGGATCAAATCCATGACCATCCAGATTTTTGGCACTAACGCCTATGGCTGGCTAAAGACCGAGGCAGGCGTGCATCGGCTTGTTCGCATCTCACCGTTCGATGCCAATGCGCGCCGCCAGACCAGCTTTGCCAGCGTGTGGGTTTATCCGGTGGTGGACGACACGATCGAGATCGAGATCAACCCGGCGGATTTGAAGGTGGACACGTTCCGCGCCTCCGGTGCTGGCGGCCAGCACGTAAACAAAACCGAATCCGCCATCCGCATCACGCATATACCCACCGGCATCATTGTCGCCTGCCAGACCGACCGTTCCCAGCACCGCAACCGCGCCACCGCGATGAACATGCTGAAGGCGCGGATGTATGAGCAGGAATTGCAAAAACGCGAAGCCGCATCCGCCGCCACGGAAGCCGCCAAAACCGATATCGGCTGGGGCCACCAGATCCGTTCTTACGTGCTGGCCCCCTACCAGCTGGTGAAGGATTTGCGCAGCAACTACGAAAGCGGCAACCCCGCCGCGGTGCTGGATGGTGCGCTGGACCCTTTCCTTGCTTCCTCCCTGGCGGCGCGCGTTGGCGCCACGCGCTCCGAAGCCTCGGCCATGGCGGAATAACAAAAAAGGGGGCCTTGCGGCCCCCTTCATGTTCACGCCTCTGGTTACGCGGCCTTGGGCAATTCCGGCTGAGAGGCCTCGATTGTCTTGGCCGGCTGCGCCGCCTTGGTGGAAATCTCGATCCGGCGCGGTTTCGCGCTCTCCGGCACCACGCGGCGAATGCCCACATTCAGCAGGCCGTTCACCAGCTCAGCCCCCTCGACCACCATATGCTCGGCCAGCACAAAGCGACGCTGGAATGCGCGGGCGGCAATGCCCCTGTGCAGGAACTCGCCCTTCTCGGGTTCCTCGGCCACGCGGCCGGAAACCAGAAGCGCATTATCCTTCACAGTCAGCTCAATATCCTCCGGCGCGAACCCGGCCACGGCAAGGCTGACGCGGTAGGTGTCCTCTCCGGTTTTCTCGATATTGTAAGGCGGGTAGCTAGCGGCTTCCTGCGGCAGCGTGTCCACAAGCCGGGCAAGCCGGTCGAAGCCAACAGCGGTGCGGAAAAGCGGCGCGAAATCGTAAGTCATGAGGTAACCTCCTTCAAAAGCAAGGTATGCAGTAAGTTCATAAACACCCGTTCGGTTCCCTGTCTGGCGAGCCGGATGAGCGCCCAACCCCTCAAGGAGGCGGCCGGGCAACAAGTATTATAGGAATTTTTCTGCCGGCTTCAAGAAAAAATGAACACGGCAGAGATTGAAGAAATACCCGCGCGCGACGCTTATACTATTCTGCCCCGCAACCAAAGGACGCGCTTGTTCAGCTTTTTCATCGCCATCCTCCCTGCTCTGCTGCTCTGGGAAATCGCCGCGATCAAGGTGAATGTCCGCTTGCCAAAGGCCGCCCGCAAGCGGCTGTTCAGGCTCGGCGCCCGTTTTGCGCTGTTGGCCTTGGTTATCGAGCTGTTAGAGTCTATCGTACCGGAAAGCGGACTCTCTCCACTCGCCCATGCCTGCGTGCGGGCCCTGTTCCTGGCCGCCGTGCCGGAAGAGCTGGTGAAATTCGCCGCCGTCAGTCGCTTCGGCAAGCGCGAGCTGGATGAGATGGGCCCCGGCATCGCCATTCTAATCGGCGTGGGCTGCTCGCTTGGCTTCGCGGTCTTCGAGAACAAGCTTTACGTGCTGGGCGGCGGTTTTAGCGTTTGGCTCATCCGCGCTTTCTCGGCCGTGCCCATGCACGCGATCTTTGGGTTCACCATGGGCTCATTCATGTCCCTGTCCTGGCAAAGCCGAAAAGGCTCGGCTGACCGATTGATGCTGCTGGCGCTCATCGTGCCGATCGCATTCCATTTTTCTTATGACTTCCTGATCTATTTGCAGGCTTACGCCCCGGCGCTGCTCTGGCCGCAGAAAGCCTTGCCACCGCTGATGCTTGTCGAAGGCCTGTTCGCGCTCATCCTCACCAATCATGCGGTCAACGGGCAAACGGCCCTCTACGGCAGCCATGTGCCGGTTGACCCAAAAGGCAACAGGGCGCTGGGGCTTTCCGTCGTCATGCTGCTGCTCAGCTGCATCATTCTCGCCCTGGCAGTGGAGTTCCCATGGGTGCACGGCATCGCCATCTGCGAGGCGTTACCCCTGGTTTTCACGCTAGACCTCGGACTCCTCGCTCTGGCGCGGTCGCAGGGCTACGCCTAACCCGCCGCGGCCACCAGCGTGCCGCCGGTAAAGCGCCAGATACGGTCCAGATATTCCGCCCCGGTCAGCCGGTGCAAGATCAGCAGCACCGTGCGGCCCTCCGTCGCGGCGTTAAAGACGCGGAAGAACTCCTGCTCCGTCGCCGCGTCCAGCCCCGCGCAGGGTTCGTCTAGCAGAATAACCGGGGCGTTCATCAGCAATGTACGCGCCAAGGCGAGGCGCCGCCCCTGCCCGCCAGAAACCGTGGCCCCGCCCTCTCCCAGCCAGCTATCCAACCCCTCTGGCAAGGCTGCCACCACATCCGCCATCTGCACCGCTTCCAGTGCCGCCCACAGCTTTGCATCATCCGCCGCGGGGTCGCCCAGCAGCAGATTATTGCGGACGGTGTCGGCGAACAGATGCGTCGTCTGCCCCAGATAAGCGATGCGGTGGCGCAGCGCCTCGGCGGAAAGCTGGGCGATATCCGTACCGCCGAAGCGGATCTGCCCGCTCACCGGTTGCACCAGCTTCAGGATCAGAGAGGCGATGGTGGATTTGCCAGCTCCCGACGGTCCCAAAATGGCGGTGCGCGAACCTTCCGGCAATTGCAGAGACAGGTTTTCAAATACAAACGGCCTATCCGCCGCGTAACGAAAACTCACATGCTCGAAGGTGATCGCATTACGGCTTGGCATCGCGGCTGGAACAGCCGGCTCTGGCACTGGCGGGCCCGCTTCTGCCGCCTGCACCACGCGGGCAGCCGCCTTTCTGGCCTGGCCGTAGAGCAACCCGGCACGCGGCAGGCCAAGCACGGCCTCGAACGCGGCGGTCAGCACCAACACGGCCGCCACGGCGCCAATCGGCAGGCCTAAAAACCCCAGTAGGATCGCCAGCAGAATGCCACCCTGCGCGGCAATGAAAGCAATGGCGCTCAGTTTCGTGCCTTCCGCCGTCAGCTCCCGCTGCGCGGCAAGAAGCTGGGCTTCACGCGCCTGCACCTCGGCCAGCATGCGGCCTTCGGCGGCGTATATTTTCACCTCCCGTAGGCCATGCAGGGCATCGAGCGCTGCGATCCGCAAACCCGCCATTGCCAACCCCGCCTTGGCGGCATTTTCCTCGGCCGCACGCGCCGCCCGCCAAGGCACCCAGAACGCCACAAAACAAAACGGCACCAGCACGAGCAAGGCCAAACCGTGCTCTCGCTCCAATGTCCACACCAGCATGGGCAGCAGCAGAATCGCGCCCAGCAAGGGCACGAAGATCCGCAAAAACAGTCCATCCAGCGTGTCCACATCGTTCACCAGCCGTGCCAGTGCATCGCCCGAGCGGCGCAGACCGAGCCCGCCCGCAGCGCTACGCGCCATCCCCCGGAACATCCACACGCGCAGGTCCGCCAAAGCGCGGAAGATCGCCTCATGGCCGACCACGCGCTCGCCATAACGCAGCGCCACACGGGCCGTACCAATCCAGGCCAGCATGACCGGCACCGCCAAAACGCCACCCACGATGGCCAGCGCCAGTACATGCCCGGAAAAGCCCATCAGCACCACACCCGCCGCCAACGCGGCAAGGGAAAGCAGCACCGCCAGGAAAAGCCAACCAGGCTGCCTGGCCCAGAGCAGCGCAATCCGCGCGATCGGGCTCATGCCACCACCCCGCGCCAGCTCGCGTAGCGCAATGCGTCCAGGTCAATTCGCTTCGCACCTATGGTCTTGGCGAAATCCATCGCCTGGCTGGAATGCGTGGCCAGCACCACTGTGCGCCCAGCGGCGAGATGCTTCAGGCTTTCCAGAATGTCCTGCTCCACCGCCGGGTCGAGATGCGAGGTCGGTTCATCAAGCAGCAGCAAGGGCGCGTCCTTCAGGAAGGCACGGGCAATGGCAATGCGTTGCGCCTGCCCGCCGGAAACACCAAATCCACCCTCGCCCAAGGGTGTTTTGAGCCCCTGCGGCAGAGAGGCAATCAGCTCTTCCAGATGGGCGTTGCGAATGGCGTCCTGCAACTCGTCCTCACCCGCCGCGGGGTTGGCGAAGCGGATGTTCTCTTCGATCGTGCCGGCGAAAATCACCGGCTTCTGGCCGATCCAGCCCAGCATGCGCGTGCGCGCCGCCGGCACCAGATCCTCCAGCATAGCGCCGTTGATGGAAATACGGCCGGCTTGCGGAGCCAGGAAGCCGAGGATCAGGTCGATGATCGTGGACTTGCCCGTGCCCGACGCGCCGGTGAGCAGCAGCATTTCACCGCGCCCCACCTTGAAGGAGAGGTTTTCCAGCACAGGCCGCGTCTCGTCCCATGCGAAGGTCACATGCTCGAAGGCCAACGTCACCCCATGCGCGGCGACCGAACGGATATGCACCGGCGGCACCGCGGGCGGATCGTCCGGCAGGGCCTGGAATTCTTCCGCCACGGCCTCCACTGCCATGCGGTCCCCATAGACAGCGGCGAAGCCGCGCAACGGGGCAAAGAATTCCGGTACCAGCAGCACCAGAAACAGGGCGGTGGGCGCCAGCTCGTGCGCGCCGCGCAGCACAGGGGCAAAGCGGATAACGATAAGCACAAGTGCCGCCGCGGCGGCGAGGTCCAACGCGGTGGAGGAAAGAAACGCCATGCGGAGCACGCGCATGGTGCGCTCCCGCAGCTCCTTCGCTGCCGCGGCAAGGGCTTTGGCCTCGCCCTCCGCGCGGCCGGCCAGCACGATGGTGGAAATACCCCTGATCCGATCCATGAAGCGCACCTGCAAGCGGGTCATCGCCAAAAACTGCTTCTTGGCGGCAATGCCAGCGCCAATTCCCGCCACCGCCATTGCAAACGGCACGAACAGCCCGGCGATCACCAGAATCAACCCGGCGCGCCAATCGGTCAGCAGCGCCACCAGCCCAACCAGCCCAGGGCCAATGATGGCCAGCCCGGTGGCGGGCACCCAGCGGGCATGAAAGCCATCCATCACCTCAACCCTGTCAACCGCCGTGGCGGCCAGCTCAGCGGAATGCCGACCGCGCAAACCGGCCGGGCCCAGCGCCATCAGAACGCTTAAAACCTTGCCGCGCAACCGCCTTCGCGCCGCCGCCCCGAGCTCGAAATTTCGGCGCTCAGCCTGTATTTGCAGCCAGGCCCGCGCCAGCACGGCCAGCACAAACACCAGCGCGCTGCCCCAGGCCGTCAGCCCGGCAGGTTGCACACGCAGCAACGCCGCCAGCAGCCTTGCGGCCGCACCGGCCTGAATTACGCCACAGGCGATACCGGCACCGGCCAAAAACAGGGAAAGCCGCGCCGCGTTAAATCCGGATTTCTGTTCGGCTTTGATCCAGGGATTCGGAGCTCTACTCATGCCGACCTACTTAACCCCACCATCCTGCCTTGCCCAGGGCTGGACGGGGACAGAAAAATGATGAAAAGCCGTGCCCGATGATCGTTGCCCGAACACATGACGAGCTTGCCGCCGCCCGCGCAGCACTGGGGCCCACAGGCCTTATCGCGACCATGGGCGCGCTGCACTCAGGGCATATCGCTTTGGTGGAGGCGGCCAAGCAAAGCGGTTTAACACCGGTGGCGAGTATTTTCGTCAACCCCACGCAATTCGGCCCGAAGGAGGATTTCTCCCGTTATCCGCGTGACGAGGCGGGTGACATCGAGAAGCTTGAGGAAGCCGGCTGCGCTCTGCTCTGGCTGCCTAGCATGGAGCAAATGTATCCTGGCGGCAATGTCACCACCGTGCATGTTGGCGGACCCAGCGCGCATTGGGAAGGTACCCACCGCCCCGGCCATTTCAACGGTGTCGCCACGGTGGTGGCCAAGCTGTTTGGGCAGATGCGGCCCGATGCCGCGTTCTTCGGTGAAAAAGATTGGCAACAAGTGCAGGTGGTGCGCCGCATGGTGGCGGATCTGCATTTGCCAGTGCGCATCGTTCCGGTCCCGACAATACGCGAAGCAGACGGCCTCGCCCTGTCATCGCGCAACCGTTACCTCACCTGCGCGGAGCGCAAACTCGCCCCCAAACTGCACGCCGCGTTGAAAAATGTCGCCCGCGACCTTCTTGCCGGCAAAGAACCCGCCGCCACGCTGCACAACACCCGGCATGAACTCGCAGGCATCGGCATGGTGCCTGACTATGTGGCGCTGGTGCATGCCGAAACACTGGAATCCCTGGTTACCCTGCAGCATCCGGCCCGCCTGCTCGCTGCCGTGCGCCTGGGTCATGTGCGGTTGCTGGATAATATCGCCGTCGGGTAAGCTGCTCGAACCTTCGGAAATGGCCGTGCTGATTGATCGCTCGAACCGCCGGATCGTTGGCCGTCTGCCCAGGGGCGAGCCGTCTTCAGATGGGGAAGAAAAACGCAAGGCAAGTGCAGCGAAGCTATTTGTTTGCCACGCATTAAATGCAGCGCCCTGCAGAGCAATATGCATTTAGATTGACGCGGCGGCGCCAAGGTAAATGCATGAAATTGCTCGCTCCAACATAAAATTAGGGCGTTCAGCTAAAAGCTGAAAGCTCTAGAACCCCTGCCAGTGGATGCGGCGCCAGAATCAGCCACGATAAAAGCGCCCAGGCCGAACTGACAGATACGCCCAGCACCAGACCCAGCAAGGTGCCGGTCTGGCTTTTTCCGAAGGCGGCCCGGTTGAGGGGAATAGGAAAGCGCCGCCCAAGCACCAGATTGCAAACTAAAACGCCCGCCAGGCACGGCAGCAGCACGGCACCCAACCCTGGCGCCCGAACCATCACCGCCACAGCCGGCAGCGCCACCACCATCAAGCTGGCCTGGGCGGACGCCAGGAAGGCCGCACGCGGCACCGCAGTCGCCGCCACCGGGGCAGCTGCAATGAGCTGCGGCATATCGTCCATCACCGCCAGCACGGAAATGAAGAATGAGCCTAATTGCCCGGCCAGGAACACCAGCAACGGCACAGTAACCACCACGCCCAGCGCCACCTTGCCCAACAGAATGGCGATCACCGGCACCAGCGTGAGGGAGCGGTAGACAATCTGCGTGAACAACCCGGGAAAACGCACCAGCAGCCGCCTATCCTTGGCTAGAAGGGTTGAAGAGGCACTATGCCGGAACCGGGCCTGCTGCACCCCTTCCCGTCCGCTTGGCCTGTAGCCAGCGGCGGTGATGGTCCCGCGCGCGAAAGGCCCAGCAAGAAACACCCAGACGAACAGAAACACCAGGCAGGCGCAGGCCAGGCTGCCCAGCAACGGCAGCCTTTGACCCAGCAGCCCGCGCGCAAAAAAATATGCCAGTCCGCCGCCTTCTTGCCCCGGCAGCAACCCGGTCCAGAACGCCGCCAACGTGCTTTGCGGCACGAAACGCGGTGCCTGCCCCAGGATAAAAATGCCAACGCCAGTAAACAACGCCAGAGAGTGCCCCGCCCGGCGCGCCGCCACCGGGCCGATGCGCCCCACCAGCGCCACCACCAGCGCAAAAGCCAGAGCCGCGACAATCAGCGCCTCCCCGGCGAGCATGGGATAGGCCGCCAACGCCCAGAAGCTGCCACACACAGCCAGCCCGTTCGCCAGGACCCCGGCCAGCAGCAGCCAGGGCGCCACGATGCTGCAGGCCACTCCCAGCATACGCACCGCCAGCACCCTGTTGGGCGGGATCGGTGAGGCCAACAGGAAATCAGCGTCGCCGCGCGCATAGATCACATCCGTGCTCGCCATCATCGCGCGCGAGAACATCAGCACGAACAGAAAGACGAGATTGATATTGGCCGCCAGCAGCATGATATTTTCCGTTACCGGATGCTGCACGATCAGCCGCGCCACAAGCAGCCCAACAGCCTGGAACACGACCGCCACAATGAATGTCGGCAGCAGCACATAGCGGTGCGTACGTACCAGAATGGAACCACGCCACAGAACCCGCAGCTCATGTCTGAGCAGCCAGAAAAAGCTTGGCGGGTTGAACATCAGCCCGCCGTGAGCTGGAGAAAGACGTCCTCCAGCGTGCCTGAATCGAAACCTGTATGGCCACGCAACTCGTCCAGCCCGCCTTCGGCTACCAACTTACCGCCGCAGAGAATGCCAATACGGCTGGCCAGGCGCTCCGCCACCTCCAGGATATGGGTGGTGAAAATGATGGCCGCACCGTTCTGAACATGCTTGGTGAGGAGGGTTTTCACCAACCGTGCTGAGGCGGCGTCCAGCCCGGTAAAGGGTTCGTCAAGTAGCAGAAATTTTGGGTCATGGATCAACGCGCCCGCCAGCACGGTTTTCTGCTTCATGCCGCGGGAGAACCCCTCACAGCGTTCCGCCCGGTGCGGCCAGAGACCCAGCAGATCGAGCAATTCATCCGCCCGGCTGCGTGCCAGCGCCGGCGCCACCTGCCAAAGTCCGGCGATGAATTCCAAATATTCCAGCGGGCTTAGCTTATCGTAAAGCAGCGGCTCGTCGGGCAGCCAAGCCATGATCGCCTTTGCCGCCAACGGTGTCGTGATAACATCCCAGCCGAACACTTCGATGCCACCTTTATCCGGTGGCGTCAGCCCGGCGATCATCCGCAGCGTCGTGGTTTTTCCGGCGCCATTGGCGCCCAACAGCGCGTAAAGCTCACCCGGGCGGATGGACAGGTTCAGCCCATCTACCACCTTACGACCAAATGATTTGACCAACCCCTGCGCACGCAGCGCCCATGCGGATTCCATGGCGCCAGCCTATCCAGCACGGCGCTAATCCGCCAGAGCATAAAGGCCGTGCTCCGGCGGGTGGAATGAATGTTAAATCAAAGTCTGTTAACCCTCACGCAACTGCGTTCGTTCATTTAAAACACTCTGCAGCAGCAGCAAAAACCTGAATCTCAGGATAGGACAAGCCACACGAACACTAGAGCGCGATGGCTTTAGGTTCGCTCACTTTACGAGCGAGCCTAAAGTCTTAATCGCCCTCTATCTCATTGTTTTAGAGGCGGATTCAGATTTTAGAGCGGATCACTCCCGTAATTCGATCTAAAATCATCCGGCTCTAAAAAGGCCGCCTTCTGAACAGAGGCGGTCTGATCGAACGGCGTTAAAACGCGCGTTAGCCCTCCTGCCTGTAATTCGGCGCCTCGCGGGTGATGGCCACGTCGTGCACATGGCTCTCACGCAGCCCCGCCCCGGTGATACGGCGGAATTTCGTGCCGGTCTGCAGGGCCTCGATGTCGGCACTTCCGGTATAGCCCATGCCCGCGCGCAAACCGCCCACAAGCTGGTGCACCACGGCGGCCATCGGGCCTTTATAGCCCACCCGCCCCTCGATGCCTTCCGGCACCAGCTTGAGCTGGTCCTTGATCTCCTGCTGAAAATAACGGTCGGCCGAGCCGCGCGCCATCGCCCCCAACGACCCCATGCCGCGATAGGATTTGTAGGAACGGCCTTGATACAGGAAAACCTCGCCCGGCGCCTCATCGGTGCCGGCCAGCATGGATCCCACCATCACCGCATCCGCCCCTGCGGCCAGAGCTTTCACCACATCACCGGAGGCGCGAATGCCGCCATCGGCGATGGCCGGCACGCCCGCGGCGCGGCAGGCGCCGGCGGTTTCCATCACGGCGGAGAATTGCGGCACGCCCACCCCAGCCACCACACGCGTCGTACAGATAGAGCCAGGCCCGATACCGATTTTGATGGCATCCGCCCCGGCATCGATCAACGCCTCGGCCCCTTCAGGGGTCGCCACATTCCCGGCGATAATCTGTACGTCGTTGGACGACTTCTTGATCCTGGCCACCGCCTTCAAAACGCCATCCGAATGGCCGTGGGCGGTATCCACCACCACCACATCCACCCCAGCCTCGATCAGCGCCTCGGCACGCTCAGCGCCATCCTTGCCAATACCCGTGGCCGCCGCCACGCGCAGCCTGCCCAATTCATCCTTGTTAGCGAGGGGATAAGCCTGCGCCTTGTCCATATCTTTTACCGTCATCAACCCGACGCAATGAAAATTCTCATCTACGACCAGGAGCTTTTCTAATCTACGCTTGTGCAGCAAGGCGCGCGCCGCCTCCGGTGAAACACCGGCCGTGACCACCGCGAGATTCTCGCGTGTCATCAGTTCGTGAACCTTTACACTAGGCTCTGTTGCAAAGCGCATGTCGCGATGGGTTAAAATACCAACCAGCTTGCCGTCCCGCTCCACCACCGGAAAGCCCGAGATATTGTGCTGCGCCATCAAGGCGCGGGCATCAGCCAAGGTCTGGTCCGGGAAAATGGTGAGCGGGTTCACCACCATGCCGCTCTCGAATTTCTTCACCCGGCGAACCTGAGCCGCCTGCTCCTCGATGGTGAAGTTTTTATGAATAACACCAATGCCGCCTTGCTGCGCCATGGCAATGGCCATCTGCGCCTCGGTTACCGTGTCCATCGCGGCGGAAATCAGCGGAACATTCAAGGAAATCCGGCGGGTCAGCCGTGTAACTGTCTTCACCGTGGCGGGCAGTACCAGGGAATAGCCCGGCACCAACAACACATCGTCAAAGGCCAGCGCCTCCGCGATCCGGTGAGAAAAACCCGCTTTGTCCGAGATGTTCATTGCCGTGGCCGCCTATCCATTAAGACCTTGGCGGTTCCCAATAACCATCATGCAGGGTCAGCGCAAGTCAGACGGGCCATGTTATGCGCGTGGTGATCCTGCCCCACCTATGCCACCAACCGGCGCCTCAGTACCCGGCGTACCCGCGCCAAGGTTACTCTCAACCCGGCTTGGCGCAGCGAGATCCAGCCAATCCGCGTATAATCGCGCCAGCGCGTCATCCCCACCTGGCTGGCATAGAAGCCACCCCCCGGAACACGCCAGAACGTGCCGATCGTCGCGAAATCGGATTTCCCGTATTCCCGGTTATGGGGCAAACCGGCAAGCTCGTGATACTCAAACGGGGTCGGCTTGTTCACCAACGCATCGAACAAAATGAACAGCGTCTCGCGGAAATCCGCAAGCGTGATGTCCGCCAATAGGGGGCGGATGAAATCGGCGAAGGCCTCGGTCTGTTGGTGCATACGCTTCACGAAAACCTCGCGCACCATCTCGTATTGCGGCTCGTGTTCTATGGAAACCGGGCTGACCCTGCCGTCGTCTTGGAGATCGAACCGGCAAATCTGCGCCTGGAGTGCCGCAAAAGGCAATTCCAGCAGTTCCACGGCGCGCTCGGCAATATTTACCCAGCCCTTGTTGTCTCCCTTGTTGAACAAGAAGCACTTGATCTGGTCGTGGGCATGGGCATGCTCGAGCGAGCCGATGTAATAGCCTCGTATTTTTTGGCCCAGGAACTGTTCCATACGCCGCTGCGAGGAAAGCGCCCAACCGCAATCGGCCACCGCGTCCGCCTGTGCATCGAAGCCTTCCTGGTCTAGATAGGCTGTGTAGCCCGCCAGTTCGTCAGCGGCGATGCTCTGGATTAGCGCCTTGCAGCCCTGCAACGCCTTCAGCGCGGCTTCCACGCGGCGCGGCCCGTCCACCGGCTGGTCCAGCACCGTGAGCTTGCCGAGCATCTCCAAAAGCTCGGCATCTTCGGCCAGATTCAGCCGCTTTATGCAATCGCCCAACGTTACCCTCGTGCTGGCGGAGAGCAAGGAGGGCGCTTCCTTGTTAAACCCGCTCACTAAGGCTGGCATCAGCGTCAGGCGGCGGGAGGTATGGAAGATCGAGGCCAGCCCCGGCAACCCAAGGCGCTGCCATATGGCTTTGGTAATATAGCCATCACGGGTCGCAAGCCGCAAATGCCTGACCTTATCCGCCTTTGTCGCCATGCTGAGCCAATGCACAAAACCAACCACCAACGGGCCGGCATACATCGCGCCGAATTGCGCCGCCATGCTGGCCGAGGGACTCGCGGCCTTGAATAGCGAAAGATGCGCCAGCAGCGCGGAGGCCAGAAGGTTGCGTTGCGCCCCGCGGGAGCGGGTGGCGGCGGCGGTTAGTTGGCCAATGGCGTGCTGGTTGAACCGTGTGTCGCGAAAAGCTGGTCGCGCAGCGCCGGCACATGATATCCGGCCACACCGGCCTGAAGTGCCGCCGCGCAATCAGCGCGGAAATTATCGCCGAAATGCAGAACTTCCTCAGCGCGGACATTCAGCGCCGCGGCAACCACGGCATAAAGCGAGCCCTCATGCTTGGACTTGCCATAGGCCGAGGAGACGAAAATCCGCTCAACCGGCAGATGGTTCGCGACCAGCACCTCCTGCACGAAGTCCGGTGGCAGATACATGTCCGATACCGCAACGACCGGCTTACCCGTGCTCACCGCCAGCTCGTAAATCATTTCAACGCCGGGGGAGCGGGTGAGAACGCGCCGCTCGGTTTTCAGCTCAAGCTGCATCAACCTAGCGGCCGACCATGCAGGCGGCAAATCATTCGCAAGCTGCAGCGAATCATAAATTTCCGTTAGCGAAACCTCGGGGGTGCCACGCTCTTCGTTAAGCTTCTCCCGGGCTTTTGCTTCAGCCCTGATCCTGGCTTCGTGAAACCCCGCAATGCCAGATTCGCGCTCCATGATCATGAACACGTCCGTGGCATTCAATACCGTGCGGACGAGCAAGGCGTCGAATACATCGAAAGATATAACCTTGGCTTTCAGGATCAGCTCATGAAGTCCGTCCTGGCAAATAGACGGCGCAGATAATGAAGCCGACAGCAGGCAATTGTCAGGCTTCAGAAACTGCTCGGCTTCAGAATGGTTCATAAGACTAAAACTAACCTTTAGCTACCTGGCAATAAACCTGTTAGATCCACAAAAACAAGACTCTCATGGGTGCCACCCGGCTCGGTACGCAATCCCCATCAAGCTTGGTAAACGCCAAACGCATTCGTCAAAAACTCTTATCCGCAGATTACGCGTATCATGCCATATTTAAGGAAGAAAAATTCAAAATCATTTAAGCAACAAAAATTCTACATCGATCCAGTCTGAAACTTCGGATTTTCAGACCAGAGCTTGGCCGGTTCAAGTTAAGCCGCCCCACGGTTTCATATTACCGTCTTGGTCCGGCTTTGTGGCAAGATTTTGCTCGTCAGCCAGGTCTGAAACCGGTCGCGACCACATATATCTCTTTTGAGTCCTTCCGGCTTGCCGGGGGCTTGGCGTGCCGCACCTGCCGGAAGCGCCGTTTTAGTGTATTCAGCATGTCCTTCTCAGCCCCGCCCTGGAATAGTTTGGCCACAAAGGCTCCGTCCGGTGCCAGAATGTCGCAGGCAAAAGCAAGTGCCGTCTCCGCCAGAGCCATAATGCGGATATGGTCAGTGGCGATATGGCCGGATGTGTTGGGTGCCATGTCAGACAACACAAGATCCGCCTTGCCACCCAGCATTGCCGTCAGCCGGGCTTCCATGCCCTCCTCAAGAAAATCACCCTGGATGAATTCAGCCCCCGGCACGGGCAGGATGTCCAGCAGGTCAATCCCCACCACAATGGCAGCGCCCCTGGCTAGCGCCACCTGGCTCCAACCACCCGGCGCCGCACCCAGATCCAGAACCCGGGCAGCTTTGCCGATGAGCTTGTATTTCTCGTCCATCTCGATGAGCTTGAAAGCCGCGCGGGAGCGCCAGCCTTGTGCCTTGGCGGCGGTTACATAAGGGTCGTTCAACTGCCTTTGCAGCCAGCGCTGCGACGATGTCGAGAGTTTGCGTGCGTTCTTGAGCCGCACCGCCTCCCGGCGCGGCGGCAGCTTGGAGCCGGTATCGGTCATGCGGTAAGGGGGCGTTTCTGGGGAGGCATACCGCGCATCAGCCTCATCAGCATGCCCTCACGCAACCCCCTGTCAGCCACCATCAGTTGGGGTACCTGCCATAATTCATGGATCGCGGCAAAGATGGCGCAGCCAGGCAACACGAATTCTACCCTCTCCCGCCCGATGCAGGGGTGGCGGGATAGCCCTTCGCGCCCCAGCGCCCGCGCCTCGGCCAATGCGTCATCCACCGCGGCACGGGTAAGCAAAACGCCATCCACCAATCCGCGGCGATACCGCTCCAGCTTCAAGGACACCCCGGCAAGCGTGGTCACGGTGCCAGACGTGCCGACCATAACCACCCCGCCCCGCCGGATTTCCTCACCAATCCGGTGCACCGCCTCAAAAGGCTGCAACATGCCGACAATATCCTCCACCAGCCGCGCAAAACCGTCGCTCTGATAGCAGGACCCCGCGCAGCGTTCGGAGAGAGTGACCACGCCAACGGGCAAAGAAAGATAGCCGATCAACTCCGGTTGCAGCCGGCCATCGAGCCGCACCCAGGCAATTTCGGTCGAACCGCCGCCAATATCGAACAACAGGGCCCGGCGCCCGGCCTTGCGCAACAGCGGCGCGCAGCTCTCGACCGCCAGCTCCACCTCCTCGCGCGGGTTGATGATCTCCAGCGGCAGCCCGGTGGCAGCACGCGCACGGCGGATAAACTCGTTGCCGTTTTCCGCCTGCCGGCATGCCTCTGTGGCGATGGCCCGAAGCCTGATAGAGTCGTTCAGCTCATCGCCAGCCCAGCGCTGCGCACGCTCGGCACACACCAAAAGCGAGGCAATCGCCCGGTCCATTGCCAAGGCCGAAAGCCGGCCTGTCTCATACAACCCCTCACCCAGCCGCACGACACGCGAAAAACTGTCCAATATGTAAAAACCCTGCCCAGCCGGCGTACCCACCAGCATGCGGCAATTATTGGTGCCGAGATCAATGCTCCCGAAAATGGCACGCTTGCGCCCCCGCCGCTGTGAAACTGGCCGCATTGGCTGCGCAAGGGAGAATTGACTGGCCATGGCTTTCATATTCGCCGATTATCCCCGCTGGGCAAGACGCAATCGCCCCGCGATAGGCCAGATGCCGATATTTTATGAAAACCTGATGACAACCGGCGCTTGCCGCCCCCGCAAAGCGATGTTAAACGCTCGCCACCGTCGCCGCTTGGGGGATAGTTTAGCGGTAGAACTTCCGACTCTGACTCGGACAGCCTTGGTTCGAATCCAGGTCCCCCAGCCAAACAAAGCCACCGAATTTGTTTCCGGTGCGCTTGGGCAGGTTTCGCGCCCGCCATGTCGGCGCTGCAAACCCCTCGCAAATGCCCTGATACCACGCCCGCAAAAAGACCTTTTTCCCTCGCCCGCCGCCGCTCAGCTTGCAGGCATCAAGACACTGGCGCGTCTAAACCGATCGGTCTACAAAGACTTTCGTGAGCTGAATTTCAAAATTGGAGATTATGCGATGAACCCGCTTGTGCCGCCATTCACCAAGGAAACCGCCGCCGCGAAGGTGCGCATGGCGGAGGATGGCTGGAACAGCCGCAACCCTGAGAAGGTCTCGCTTGTCTACACGCCGGACAGCCAATGGCGGAACCGCGCAGAGTTCATCAACGGCCGGCCTGAGATCGTCGCGTTTCTTACCCGCAAATGGGCCAAGGAGCTGGACTACCGGCTGATCAAGGAACTCTGGGCCTTTACCGGCAACCGCATAGCGGTGCGGTTTGCCTATGAATGGCACGATGACAGCGGCAACTGGTTTCGTTCCTACGGCAATGAGAACTGGGAATTCAACGCCGAAGGACTGATGCAGCGGCGCTTCGCCTGCATCAACGATTTGCTAATCAACGCATCCCAACGTGAATTCCATTGGCCGCTGGGCCGCCGGCCAGACGAACACCCCGGTCTGAGCGATCTGGGGTTGTAAAAGCGCGGCGTCGAAATTTTGCTCCGGCTTACCCGCGAAAAATCCGATATACTCCCCCTGGTGGCCGAGGCGTTCAGGGCGTTCGGCTACGAGGGCGCATCCTTTAGCCAGATCACCAAGCTTACCGGCGTCAGCAAGGGCAGCCTCTATCATGTCTTTCCTGGCGGGAAAGAGCAGATGGCCGCAGAAATCCTGGCCGGGATCAATGGCTGGTTCGTGAAGAACCTGTTCGAGCCGTTGGAAACCGGCGAGCCCAACGCCGCATTGGCGCATATGTGGACGGAAATCGACCGGTATTTCCACGCCGGCGGCCGCATCTGTCTTGTCGGGGCCTTCGCGCTGGATGCAACACGCGAGCATTTCCGCGCCGCAATCCATGATTATTTCAACCGCTGGGTCGAGGCCCTCTCGCGCTGCCTGGTACGGGCCGGGGCCGAACCTTTGGCGGCATCGGCTTTCGCGGAGCACACCGTGCTGACCATCCAGGGCGGGTTGATACTGGCCCGCGCCATTCACGATGAAGCCGTGTTTTCCCGCGCGCTCAGGCGGCTTTCGGACTCAGCCGAAGCCCTGCTTGCTTGCCAAACCCCACCGCACTGATATTGCTGCCGCGATGGATTGGGGGTGGATATGCTGAAAGCCTACGCCTGCCGGAACGGGCGCTTGCAACGCCTCGCACCGGAGGTTGCCGCGGACGCTCTGTGGTTTGACCTCGAAAAACCAGACCCAGAGGACTACGCTTTCGTCACTCGGGTCACCGGCCTCGTCCTGCCGCAATACGCGGATCTGCAGGAGATCGAGAGCTCCTCGCGTTTGGCGGCGGAAAACGAAATCCTCACCCTCTCGATGCCGATCGTCACCCGGGCCAATGGCATGATGGAAGCGAATGTTTGCGGTTTTGTGATATCGCCGCGCTATCTCGTCACCTTGCGTTTCGCCCCCAGCGTCCTGTTCAATCAGTTCAGCACAAGCGCACCGCCGGAAAACACACCTGGCAGTGCCCATATCTTCGCCGGGCTGCTGGAGGGCATTGTCGACCGGCAGGCCGACTCACTCGAAAAACTCCGTGAGGAGCTTGATCACCTCAGCCACAAGGTCTTTCACCACCGTTTGGGCAGCCGCACGCCCACCCGTAATACGGAGCGGGAATTGCAGGCCATTCTGGTCACGCTGGGGCGCGATTACGATGCCATTTCCTACCTGCGAGACTCCCAGCTTGGCGTGGCGCGCATCGCCCCCTACGCCATCGCCGCGGCGGAGTGGATGCAAAAACCTGTCCGCGACCGCCTGAAATCCGTCCAGAAGGATGTCTCCTCCCTCAACGAGTTCTCCACGCACCTGACCGACAAAGTACAATTCCTCCTGGACTCCACACTGGGGCTTATCAATATCGCCCAGAACAGCCTAATCAAGGTTCTCACCATCGTCTCCATCATGGGCATCCCCCCTACCCTGATCGCCGGCATCTACGGCATGAACTTTCACAACATGCCGGAGTTGAGCTGGAATTTCGGTTATGAATATGCCTGGGCCATCATGATCCTCTCGGCGGTTGCGCCACTTGTCTGGTTCCGTAAAAGGGGTTGGATATGACCGCTTTTTATACGCCTGATGAAGCCAGCGCCGCCGAGGCCATTGCAGCCATTGGCGATGAACTCTCAACGTTCGATGACTGGATGGACCGCTACGAATTCATCATCGAACTTGGCCGCAAACTGCCACCCTACCCTGAGGCCTGGCAGGACGAAGCACACCGCGTGCAAGGCTGCCAATCCCAGGTCTGGCTGGCCTCGGAGGTGCAGGACGGAAAACTATGGTTCACCGGCGCGTCGGATGCGGCAATTGTCTCCGGGCTGGTCGCACTGGTGCTGCGGGTGTTCTCCGGCCGAGGCAAAGCCGAGATTCTCGCCACACCTTCCAAATTCCTGCACGATCTCGGGTTGATCGGTGCACTTTCCAGCAACCGCGGCAATGGGGTGGCGGCAATGGTAGAGCGTATCCACGCCATCGCCAAAGCCGCCTGATAAACCCAGCCCTGGCGCAAAACCAGGACCGATCCACTGTGTTACACCCAGTGGCCAGGCACCCAGCGCCAGGCGCCGCCAATAATCGCCCAATGCCCGTCCACCCAGCGGTGCCAGCCGCGCGCACGGCGGATATAGTGGCCTCTCACCCAGTGATACCGATAGCCATTCCAAGCCCAATGACCCGGCCTCCATATGAAGCCGGCCGGCGGCGGCGGCGCTGGTTCCACGCGGAGCGGCGGCAGCGGCTGATAGCCGGGCGGATAAGCCGGCACGGGCTGGGCGCAGGCCGACAGGCTCACCCCCATGAGAACCGGCGCAGCCAGCATCGCGCTCCTGAGTAGCCGCGAAACCGAACTGTGAGTTTTCATCTGCACCTCCAAAGCTGTTATGAGGCAGAAACTAAACTGGGGAAAATGGCGATGCGAAGGGGCATCAAGTAAAAAACCTTAACAGATTGCCGCCTGTACGCCGCCAATTGGCTCGACCCAACAACATGGACTGCCTGGACGGGAGGCGTCTGAGCCTCCAACAAACCAAGTCACCCTGGCGTGCGCTTATCTATCGCAAACACATGCGCGCTGCGTGTTAACCGAACTTGTTCGATTTCGGAAAGCCGCTGGGCGGCATCCGCCCGGCAGCGGCACGCGCGCCGAGCCATTCCGCCAGTTTTTGCTCCACACGCACCCGGTCGCCGATATTCCAGCTCAGACCTTCTTTCATGGCAAACACCTTGGCATCGGCAAGCCCGCCATCCTTGTATTTCTGCAACTGCACCCCGGTGCCGCGCGGCATTTCGGGCAGCTGGTCCAGCGGGAACACCAGCAGCCTGCGGTTCTGCCCTACCACCGCAACATGGTCGCCATTCGCCGGTACGCAAACCGCCCATTCCTCGCCAGGCTTGAGTACCAAAATCACCTTGCCAGCCCGCCGTTCGGAGGCCAGCTCCGTACCAGGCAGGATGAAACCGCGCCCGGCGGAGGAGGCGATGAGATATTTTTGCGCTGCATCCGGCACGAACAGCTTTAACACCCCATCCTCGTTGGCCAGTTCTATAATCAGCCGGATCGCCTGGCCATCACTACGCCCGCGCGGCACCTCCGCCGCCTTGATGGTGTAGACGCGCCCATTGGTGCCCAAAAGCGCGATCCTGTCGGTGGACTGGCAAGGCAACATGGCAAACAGCTTGTCACCTTCTTTGAACTTCAGCTCCGCACCGTCGGCTAGATGCCCCTTCTGCGCGCGGATCCAGCCTTTTTCCGAGAGAATGATGGTGATCGGCTCGCGCTCCACCAGCGCTTCGGCCACAATCTCCACCACCGGGGCGGCGGCGGAAATCTTCGTGCGCCTCGCACCCAGCGCCCCGCCGCCGAATTTCTCCCGCACCTCGGCAATCTCCTCGCCGATTTTCGCCCAGCGTTTGCCTTCGTCTTTCAAAAGCGCCTGCAAACCCTTCTGCTCCGCGGTGAGCTTCTTGTGCTCGTTGCGGATCTCCATCTCTTCCAGCTTGCGCAAGGCACGCAGCCGCATGTTCAGGATCGCCTCGGCCTGCACCTCGCTCAGTTCGAAGGCCGCCATCAACTGCTCTTTCGGCTTGTCCTCGTAACGGATAACCCGGATCACCTCGTCGAGATTCAAGAAGACCTTGATGTATCCGTCTAAAATCTCAAGCCGCCGGGCGATCGCTTCCAGCCTGTGGTTGGAGCGGCGTACCAGCACCTCCTGCCGGTGGTCGAGCCAGGCGCGCAAAATCGCCTTCAGCCCCATCACCTTCGGCGTACGCCCGCCATCCAGCACGTTCATGTTCAGCGAAAAGCGGGATTCAAGCTGGGTGGCGCGGAACAGCGAGGCCATCAGCATATCCGCATCCACCGTGCGGCTCTTGGGCTCCAGCACCAGGCGGATATGTTCGGCACTTTCATCACGGATATCGCCCAGCAGCGGCAGCTTCTTCTCGGTCAGCAGCAGCGCGATCTGCTCGATGAGCCGGGATTTCTGCACCTGATAGGGAATTTCCGTCACCACGATATTCCAGGTGCCGTGCTTACCTTCCTCTTTCTGCCATCTGGCCCGGGTACGCAAACTGCCGCGCCCGGTTTCATAGGCATTCAGAATCGTCTCAGCATCCTCCACCAGCTCGCCGCCGGTTGGAAAATCCGGGCCCTTGATATGCTTCAACAAATCCGGCGTGCCAGCATCGGGGTTTTCGATCAGATGCAGCGCCGCGCCGCAAATCTCGCTAGCATTATGCGGCGGGATGGAGGTTGCCATGCCCACCGCGATGCCCGCCGCGCCATTGGCCAGCAGATTCGGAAACGCGCCCGGCAGCACCACCGGCTCCTGCTCCTCGCCGTCATAAGTCGGGCGGAAATCCACCGCGTTCTCATCGATGCCGCGCAGCAAATATTCCGCGATCTCGGTGAGGCGGGATTCGGTGTAGCGCATCGCCGCGGCGTTATCGCCGTCGACATTGCCGAAATTCCCCTGACCCTCGATCAACGGGTAGCGGGACGAAAAATCCTGTGCCAGCCGCACCAGCGCCTCGTAGATGGAACTATCGCCATGCGGGTGGAACTTGCCCATCACGTCGCCCACCACGCGGGCGCATTTCTTGAAGCCGGAGCGCGGGTCCAGCTTCAGCTGGTGCATGGCGTAGATCAGCCGCCGGTGGACCGGCTTCAACCCGTCCCGCACATCCGGCAGCGAGCGGGACATGATGGTGGACAGCGCATAAGCCAGATACCGTTCGGAAAGCGCCGGGCCCAGCGCCAGATCTTCCACTCGCCCGAAATCATCCGGCATCGCCGCTATCCTTATCCTCTAATCTCGCAGAAAGTTGCTCATAAAGAGCCTGCCGCGCCGGCGGAAGGGGGCGGTGGCGCGCGCCGAACACATCGCGGGCTAGAAAATGCCCGGTCAGGCGCAAGGCCGCCACGCAATCCCGCGCATCCGCCTCACTTTCGCCCAGCAGAAATTCAGGCAGCGGCAACAGCCTGTCCACCCATTCCCCCGCCTGGGAGAGTGTCACCGCCCGCCCGGTGCGTGGCGAAACAAAGGCCAGCCGGTCATTGGCCCCGGCGGTGGCGGCGAAATCCAGCCCAAACCCCAGCTCGCGCAGCAGCACCAGCTCCCATCGGCACAGCGTGGCCAGGGCAAAGCCGGGAATCTCGATTCCCGCCAGCAAACGTATCAGCCCCTCGAAGCTAGCGGGTGCGGATTCACGCTCCGGCAGGGCCTGCGCCGCCAGTTGGCAGGCGGCGCGCAAAACGGCCAGGTTGTCCGCCTCTTCCATCGCCAAGGCGGCGGCCGGGCGCACCAGCTCTGCGCTATACGCGCCCAGTTGCTCGGGCAGACGCGCCGTCCAGCGTGCCGAAACAATATTGCCGATTTCCCATAGCCCGGTCTGCCGGCGGGAGGCGCCGCCTTTCGCCAGCCCCCGCCGCAACCCCTCGGGGGTGAACAAGGCGACCAGATAATCCCCCTCGCCGTGCCGGGTGCGGTCTAAGACAATGCCGGGCCCCTCGACCTCCATGCTATCCTCACCGCAGCGCCGCCTTGGCGCAGCTGACGAGAAACCGGGCCGCGACCGGTAAAATCTCGTCATTATAATCATATGCTGGGTTGTGCAGCCCGGCACTGGGGCCATTGCCGATCCAGGCATAAGCGCCGGGAATATCCGCCAGGAACCGGCCGAAATCCTCTGCGCCCAAGGTTGGCTCCATATCCCGTCTTACCTTCAACCCCGCCGCCTTCGCCGCCGCCGCCGCCCGTTCTGCCTCCTCCGGCACATTCGCCGTGGGGGCAAGGTCCCCGCCGATCCTGATCTGCGCCTCCAGCCCGAACGCCATGGCGATGCCCTCGGCAGTTTCGGTCAGGCGGCGCTTCAGCATGTCCATAACATCAGTCGAAAATGCCCGAATGGTGCCGCCCATGGAGGCACGCTCCGGCACTTGGTTCTGCGCCTCCCCGGCCTTTAATGTGCAGGTTGAAATCACCCCGGCCTGCAAGGGCGGCAAGTTGCGCGCCACGATGGCGTTCACCGCCACGATGAGATGCGCAATGCCCTGCACCGGGTCCGCGCAGAGATGCGGCATGCCGGCATGCCCGGCCTTGCCCTTCAGCGTGATCTCGAAATTCGCAGCCCCGGCCATCACCGGGCCAGGATGCATCATCACCGTGCCCGCTTCCAGCCCCGGCCAGTTATGGTAGCCGAAGATGCGTTCCATCGGAAAGCGGGTGAACAGCCCATCCTCCACCATGGCGTGTGCACCCTTGAACCCTTCCTCGGCGGGCTGGAACACCAGATGCACCTGGCCGACCCAATCCGGGTCGTTTTGCAGCAGCATCGCCGCCCCCAAAAGAGAGGTGGTATGCCCATCATGCCCGCAGGCATGCATAACCCCTTGATTTTTAGAGGCATACGGCTTGCCCGTCGCCTCCGGAATCGGCAGCGCATCCATATCAGCTCGCAAACCGACAGACCGGTTAGAACCGCCACGCTTCAGGCTGGCGACCACGCCATGTCCGCCAATCCCGGCCTCATAGGGAATGCCCAACTCGTCCAACCGGGCACAGACGAACGCTGCCGTTTCGTGCTCCTGGCGCGAGAGCTCCGGGTGGGTGTGCAGATAATGCCGCCAAACCGTAAGCGTTGTCGTGAAATCATCCGGCATGGCTTCTAATGCCTCCTTAATCTGCCACCGCCATGGCAAGATAATTCACCGAGAGGTCCCGGCTTACCTTGAACCCGACCTGCACCGGCGAATAGCTAAGCCCCGCCGTGTCCGTCAGGCGCAAGCCGGCCGCGCGGCACAGCCCGCCCAGCTCCACCGGGGTTATGAATTTCTTCCACTCATGGGTGCCCACGGGCAGTAACCTCAATATATATTCGGCCCCGATCTTCGCCACAGCATAAGATTTCGCCGTACGGTTAAGGGTGGAGAGAAACAGCAAGCCCCCCGGTGCCAACAAAGCGCGCAGGCTGACCAGAAACGCCGCGGGGTCAGCCACGTGTTCAATAATCTCCAGCGCCGTCACCACCTGGAATTTTGCCCCTTCCGCCGCCAAATCCTCCGCCGTGCCCTGCCGGTAGGTTAGGTTCAGCCCTTGCCCCTCGGCATGGGCGCGCGCCGCGGCGATCACCTCCGACCCGGCATCCAGCCCGGTTACCGCGAATCCATTTTGTGCCAGCGCCTCAGCCAGCAGCCCCGCTCCGCAGCCGACATCGAGAATTGCCGCACCCTCCCCAAGATGGCGCCGCACCCTTTGTGCCACCCAGGCAGAACGGGGTGGATTCATCATGTGCAAGGGCCGCATCGGGCCGTGCGGGTCCCACCAGCCTGCCGCCAGCGCATCAAACCGCGCAACTTCTTCTATAACAACCGACCCTTGGCTCATTGCCCAAACCTTGCTCCGCCGCTATGTGACGCCCCTGCCCGTTTTCTACAAGGCTTTTGGACCTCAGGTTTAATATGGCTCGCATCGTGATGAAATTTGGCGGCACTTCCGTCGCCGACCTCGACCGGATCAAAAACGTGGCCCGGCGGGTCAAGGCTGAAGTCGACAATGGAAACGAGGTCGCTGTCGTCGTTTCGGCCATGGCCGGTGTCACCAACCAGTTGGTCGGCTATTGCCAGTCTCTTTCACCGCTGTTCGATGCCCGTGAATACGACGCGGTTGTCGCTACCGGCGAGCAAGTCACTGCCGGGCTGGTGGCCATCGCACTGCAGGAGCTGGGCCAGGAGGCACGCTCCTGGCAAGGTTGGCAGGTGGCGGTGGAAACCAACGGCGAACACGGCAAAGCCCGCATCGAAAGCATCGAAGGCGAAGAGCTGATCGAGCGCATGAAGCTTGGTCAGGTGCCGGTGGTGGCCGGTTTCCAGGGCATCGGCCCGGATAACCGCGTTACCACGCTGGGGCGTGGCGGGTCAGACACCTCCGCCGTGGCGCTGGCTGCAGCACTTAAAGCCGACCAATGCGATATTTATACCGATGTGGACGGCATTTACACCACCGACCCTCGGATTGTTCCCAATGCAAAGAAACTGAGTAAGATCACCTACGAGGAGATGCTCGAGCTCGCATCGGTTGGAGCAAAGGTGCTGCAAACCCGCTCGGTGGAGCTGGCGATGAAAGAGCGCGTGCGCGTGCAGGTGCTCTCCAGCTTCGCGGATATCCCTGGCACTCTGGTTGTTGATGAGGAAGAGGTTGTGGAAAAGGAAATTGTCGCCGGCATCGCCTACTCACGGGATGAAGCCAAGATCACCGTCCGCCGCGTGCCGGACCGCCCCGGAATCGCCGCCGCCGTGTTCGTGCCGCTCTCCGAGGCGAATATCAATGTCGACATGATCGTGCAGAACGTCGCCGAGGACGGCACGACAGACATGACCTTCACTGTTGGCAAAACCGACATGGCCCGCGCCCTGCGCTGCCTGGAACAAGCAAAATCGGAGATCGGCTTTACCGAAATAATCTCCGACCCGAACGTGGCCAAGCTTTCCGTGGTCGGTGTAGGTATGCGCAGCCATGCCGGTGTGGCTGGTACTATGTTTAAAACCTTGGCGGATCGCGGCATTAACATCCAGGCTATCACCACCTCTGAGATCAAGGTTTCCGTGCTGGTCGCCGCAGAATATACCGAACTTGCGGTGCGCGCCCTGCACACTGCCTATGAACTAGACACCTCAGCGTGCTAGAAACCATGGACCAGACCGAGACCGCCGCCCGGCAGTTCGATGCCATGCAGGCGCGCGGCGCTGCCTTCCTGGGCACCCGCTACGCCATCCTAGGCGGGGCGATGAGCTGGGTATCGGAGCGGAATCTGGTTTCGGCCATTTCCAATGCCGGCGGGTTCGGCGTCATCGCCTGCGGCGCCATGCCCCCGGCCCTGCTGGAAAAAGAAATCGAGGCCACCAAGGCGCTAACGGACAAGCCCTTTGGCGTGAATCTGATCACCATGCATCCGCAGCTCGAGGAGCTGATCCAGGTGTGTGTGCGCCAGCAGGTCGGTCACGTGGTGTTCGCTGGCGGCATTCCCTCCGGTGCGCATATCAAGGCCGCCAAAGAAAACGGCGCCAAAGTTATCGCCTTCGCACCCGCGCTGGTTTTAGCTAAGCGATTAATTAAATCTGGCGTCGATGCGCTGGTGATCGAAGGCTCCGAGGCGGGCGGGCATATCGGCCCGGTCTCGCTAAACGTGCTGGCACAGGAGATCCTGCCGCATATCACCGAAGTGCCGGTGTTCGTGGCCGGCGGTATCGGCCGGGGCGAAGCGATGCTTGGCTACCTGGAAATGGGGGCTGCGGGCGTGCAGCTCGGCACGCTGTTTGCCGCCGCGACGGAAAGCATCGCACATGATAATTTCAAGAGATCCTTCGTCCGCGCCGCCGCCCGCGACGCCCTGCCCTCCGTGCAGATTGATGAGCGCTTCCCGGTTATCCCCGTGCGCGGGCTGGTGAACGAGGGCACCAAACGCTTCATGCGCCACCAAAGCGAGGTGCTGGCGCGATTTACCGCCGGAGAACTGGATAAAACCGCCGCCCAACTGGAGATCGAGCATTTCTGGGCCGGCGCTCTGCGCCGCGCGGTCATCGACGGCGACGTGGAGAACGGCTCGGTGATGGCGGGTCAATCGGTCGGCATGGTCACTTCGGTGCAGCCCGTGGCGGAGATCATCGCGGC
>JAKAZY010000010.1 GCA_021826425.1 Pseudomonadota bacterium | reverse complement strand
ACGCCATTCGACGCGGTTGCCCATGAAGCTGGCAGTATAGATGATCGTGCTGAAGAAATCACGCAACAGATAAAGCCAGAGCTCACTTGTGTGCGGCAGGCACAGGGCGGCTTCGACTCGCCGTGACAGCATGATGCGCCCCCCCAACACGCAGATGAACAGAATCAGACTCCATATTACAAAACCCGAGAACAGCACCGCTAGAAATGCCCAGAGTAGAGAAAACTGCAGAACCGAGCCGGCATAGGCGGCAGGTGCCAGGGCGCGGATTGTTCGCGCCCAGCGCAATTCGTGCCGGAACAGAGCGCCTAAATCTGCTTCTGGCACCGTGGTGGCCGGGATAACCTGCGCAAGATTCAACTTGTAGCCAGCCGCTAGAACCCCGCGTCCGAGTACCTGGTCATCGGCCAGATTATTCGCGATCGCTTCGAAGCCACCGGTTTGCGCCAATACGGATTTTCTCAACGCCATGGTGACACCCAGGCAGTCTCGGCGGCCAAGTTTTCGTGCCAGCAGCGTCCCCGGGAGGAAGGTATAATTAATTTGATTTGCGCCTAACCGTGCTGCCACTGCCGGAGTGGCGGGCAGGCCCGTATAAAGCGTGGTCACCAAACCTACGCCTTGTTCCTGCAAGGCAGCCAACACCCGGTCCAGGAAATAAGACGGAACGTGAGTATCGGCGTCCGATATCACCAGCGTCTCGTATTTGGCCTCAGATAGCATGTTGATAAGGTTGGAGACTTTGCGGTTGCTGCCGTGCTCTGTGGCATTCACCACCAGCGCAACATCGCGGGCAGGGTAGCGGGCCTGCAACATGGCGACGACCTCAAGCACCGGATCGGTTTGGTTCTGCACGCCGAATACGATCTGGTATTCCGGGTAATCGAGCTGAAAAAAGGACTCTAGCGCCAACTCTATAAGGGGTTCGGTTCCGCAAAGTGGCTTCATCACCGTTACCGCTGGCCGCGCCAGGAGTGCAACCGGCGGTGCCGCGCAGAAAAGCTCAATCAGGCGCACGCCCAAAAATTGCTGAAGCAGACCCACCAGAGCTAGCACAGCGAAGAAAATAGCCAGCATCTGCAAAAGTCAGAAACGACGCGCTGAAGAGCGGCTCATTGTCCGGAGCTACCCTCCAGGATTTTGATCTTGGCCTTCAGTGCCGCAATCAACTGTGAGGCATCACCGGATTTTACCAGCGCGGCGAAGTCAGATTCATGTACGGCTACCTGGCTGATTGTGCCGTTCAGTAGCACATCGTCGATCTTCCAGCCATTGCCGTCGTCAGCCACCACATAATCGATTTCTACCCCGCTGCCATTGCCGGGAGAGTTCAGCTTGGTCGCGACGATTTTCTTCTCTCCGAGGGATTTGTCATCTGGGAGAACATTAATTGTTTGGCCGCTAAAACCATTAAATTCAGATACATAACTAGCTATAGTGAACTGGGTGAGTAGCTCCACAAGCTGGCTCTGCTGGTCAGCGGGCAGCGTGGACCACAGGAAGCCGACAGAATTTTTTGTTACCTCTGGCATGTTGTAGGCCTGTTTCACCACCGGCGCCAGGGCTTGGTAGCGGGCCTGGAAACCTCGACCCGCGGCAGCAGATTTCATGGAGGCGATCAGGGCGCTGTCCAATGTTGAAACCGGAACACTCGCGGCTGAAGCCGCCGCGAATGCCGGGGACAGAAGGAGCAGGCTAGCGCCCAGCCCCAAAGCAGGGATGCGGATACGGTATCTCATGTAATCTATATAGTGAGCGATTTCTGCCAATTTAATCTATTGTGCCGGCACGGCGACAAAGTCATGCATTGAGCCGATCCCAAGTGCTGTGAGCGCGTGGCCGACAATATGCTGCGTGGTCAGTTCAGCCTCAATCATCTGCGCCGCCTGGGTGTTATGGTCGATCAGCTTGTCCGGCAGTGTCATGGGCCGGAATTTCAACCCCTTATCGAAAGCCCCGCTCCAGGCCAGATAATGTGCCACAGCGGCACCAAAGCCGCCCGCAGCGCCTTCCTCGATCGTGATTAGTACCTCGTGGTGACGGACCATCTGGTCGAGCAGGCCGGTATCCAACGGCTTCATGAAACGTGCATCTGCCACGGTGGCTGGAAAGCCCCTGGCGGCCAGCTCATCGGCGGCGGCCAGTGCGTCCCGCAGACGGGTACCCAGAACCAGAATTGCGACCTTGCCACCTTCTCGCAACAACCTACCCTTGCCTATTTCCCAAGGCGTGCCGCGCGCAGGCAGTTCCACACCGAACCCCTCGCCACGCGGGTAACGGAAGGCGGACGGGCGGTCGTCAATCGCGGCGGCCGTGGCCACGCTGTGCATCAGCTCAGCTTCATCGGATGGCGCCATGATCACCATCCGGGGCATGGGGCCAAGGAAGGCAAGATCGTAGGCACCGGCATGAGTGGCGCCATCAGCCCCCACCAGCCCGGCGCGGTCCATCGCAAAGCGTACCGGCAGGCTTTGCAGCACCACGTCATGCACCAGTTGGTCGTAACCGCGTTGCAAAAAAGTCGAATAAATAGCGCAGAAAGGTGCCATGCCTTCCGTTGCCATGCCGGCAGCAAATGTTACGGCGTGCTGCTCGGCAATGCCGACATCGAACATACGGCTGGGGAATTTCGCCTCGAATTTGTCTAACCCGGTGCCGGGCGACATGGCGGCGGTAATGGCCACCAAGGCTGGGTTTGCTTCCGCCTCGGCAATCAGTGCTTTGGCAAAGACCGAGGTATAGCTCGGCGGGCCGGGCGGAGCTTTTTTCTGCTCCCCGGTGATGACATTGAATTTCTGTACGCCATGATATTTGTCCGCTGCCGCCTCGGCCGGGGCATAGCCCTTGCCCTTTTGCGTGACGATATGCAGCAGTACCGGCTCATTAGCATCCGAATCGCGCAAATTGCGCAGCACCGGCAATAAATGCTCCATGTTGTGGCCATCGATCGGACCAACATAATAGAACCCCAGTTCTTCGAACAACGTGCCACCAGTGAGGATGCCGCGGGCATATTCCTCGGCCTTGCGAGCGGTGCGCTCAATGGGGCGAGGGAAGCGCTTGGCCATTTTTGCAGCGAAGTCACGCAGGCTCATGAAGCTGCGCGAGGAGATCAGCGTGGAGAGATAGGCGCTCATCGCCCCCACCGGCGGCGCGATCGACATGTCGTTATCGTTCAAGATCACAATCAGGCGCGATTTCATGGCTCCCGCGTTGTTCATGGCCTCATAGGCCATGCCAGCACTCATCGAACCATCGCCGATAACCGCTATTACATTCCGAGGCGGCTCTTCTTTTTTAAGATCCCTCGCGACAGCCATGCCAAGGCCCGCAGAAATCGAGGTGCTGGAATGCGCTGCACCAAAAGGATCGTATTCACTCTCCGAGCGGCGCGTAAAACCGGACAAGCCACCCGGCTGGCGAAGTGTACGAATCTGCTCTCGCCGGCCCGTTAATATCTTGTGCGGATAGCATTGGTGGCCCACATCCCAGATCAGCCTGTCCCGGGGCGTATCAAAAACGGCGTGTATGGCGACGCTCAACTCGACAACACCAAGAGATGAGCCAAGATGCCCGCCGGTAACGGAAACAGTATCGATCGTTTCTGCGCGCAACTCTTCGGCTAGTTGCTTGAGCTGTTCGGTGGAAAAATTACGCAGATCGGCAGGAAAACTGACGCGGTCAAGCAAAGGTGTCTTTGGCGGCATCAGTTGGCTCCCCCCTCATGCCGTCTCAATATTTCGTCCACACTTTGTCCCGTCATCCGCATTAACCCGTCCAAAGATGCCCAAATCCTATTTGGAGTGGTGGCTACAGCCTTGTTCATCACGAACACATAGGTGACAATCTCAAGAAAAGCCAGAACCACGCCGCCACAGCTTTCCATCTAATTTTGGAGTTTCCGTCTGTCTCCGGTGTTTTTGTGAAATATCTTCGGAATACAAATAAGCCCAAGCTTGCGGATTGTAGAGGCAATGACCTATTGCAGACTCCAGAATGCGGCATGGCGTGACGCACAAACAATAGGATTAAAGAGGCATGGACGGTTCTCAGCCCCCGAAGACATTGCGGGTTATTCTTGCGCAGCCACGCGGCTTTTGCGCAGGGGTGGAGCGGGCTATTGATATTGTGGAACGAGCGCTAACAAAATTCGGTCCTCCCATCTATGTGCGGCATGAAATTGTGCATAATCGTCATGTCGTCGAAGATCTGCGCTCGCGGGGAGCGGTGTTTGTGGATGAGCTGGATGAGGTTCCCGAAGGCGCCTGGACGGTTTTTTCCGCCCACGGTGTGGCTCGCAAGGTTGTTGAGGGCGCGGCGAACCGTTCTTTGCCGGTCATTGATGCAACTTGCCCGTTGGTGGCCAAGGTGCATGCCGAGGGCCGCCGTTATGCCGCGCAAGGCCGCGAAATCGTGCTGATCGGCCATGCCGGGCATGCAGAGGTAGAGGGCACCATTGGCCAGATCGACGGCACGGTATATCTGGTGCAAACGGTTGAAGATGCCGAAAAACTGCAGGTAAATGACCCAGAAAAGCTGTCATACATCACGCAAACCACACTTTCTGTGGACGACACGCGTGGCATTATCTCGGTGCTCAATAGACGGTTTCCCGCCATAGTTGGCCCGGATGTGAAGGATATCTGCTACGCCACCCAGAACCGGCAAGAGGCTGTGCATCATTTAGCTGCGCTGGTAGACTTGATTTTGGTTGTAGGAAGTAAAAATTCCTCCAACTCCAATCGGCTGCGTGAGATCGGCGCCGAGCTGGGCCGTCCGGCCTATCTCGTAGACGATGCCAGCGCGCTGCAGGCTGAATGGTTCCACGGCGTAACCAAGGTGGGCTTGACCGCTGGTGCTTCGGCACCGGAGATACTGGTGCAAGGTGTGATCGACGGCATGAAGCAGTTCGGCCGCGTGGAGATTGAGTTTCTGGCGGGAACGCCGGAGGATGTTAAGTTTAAATTACCGGCAGAAGTGGCTGACGTTTAAGGATAACCAAGTATGGGTGTACCGCTGAATCAGGCCGTCCGCGTTGGCGGCTATATTCTCAAGCAGCATCTCAAGGGCAATAAGCGCTACCCGCTGGTGCTGATGCTAGAGCCGCTGTTCCGCTGCAACCTGGCCTGCCAGGGCTGCGGCAAGATCGATTATCCGAACGAGATCCTGAACCAGCGCATCTCGCTGGAAGATGCGATCAAGGCCGCCGAGGAATGCCCGGCGCCGATCATCGCCATCGCCGGCGGTGAGCCGCTGTTGCACAAGGAAATGCCGCAGATCGTCGAGGCCTATCTGAAGATGGGCAAATTCGTGATCCTCTGCACCAACGCGCTGCTACTGGAGAAGAAGATCGACCAGTACAAGCCGCACAAGAATTTCTGCTGGGACATCCATCTGGATGGCGACAAGGAGATGCATGACCGCTCCGTTGATCAGGATGGCGTTTATGAGCGCGCGATCGACGCGCTGAAGCTCAGCAAATCCAAGGGCTTCCGCACCTCCATCAACTGCACCTTGTTCGATGGTGCCGACCCGGACCGGGTTGCGGCGTTCTTCGACATGGTCGCGGATCTGGACATCGAGGGTGTGATGACCTCGCCTGGCTACGCCTATGAGCGCGCCCCGGACCAGGAGCACTTCCTCAACCGCCAGCGCACCAAAGAGCTATTCCGCGCGGTGTTCCGCCGCGGCAAGGAGAGTAAGAAGCGCGGTAAGGTGTGGAAATTCACCCAGTCGCCGTTGTTCCTAGACTTCCTTGCCGGCAACCAATCTTATGCCTGTACGCCCTGGGGTAACCCAACCCGCAACGTCTTCGGTTGGCAGCGCCCCTGCTATCTTCTGGGCGAGGGCTACGCCAAGAGCTTCAAGGAGCTGATGGAAACGACCGACTGGGATAAGTACGGGGTCGGCAATTACGAGAAATGCTCGGATTGCATGGTGCATTCCGGTTTTGAGGCCACCGCCGTGATGGACTCCATCAAGCGCCCCTGGCAGATCGCCAAGGTTGCCCTGGCCGGGATCAAAACCGAAGGCGCTATGGCGAAGGACATTCCCCTGGACAAGGCTCGCAAAGCCGACTTCAACGTGTTCTCTAAGCACGTGGAGATCAAGATGGCGGAGATTAAAACCGCCAAGGGAGCGCCTCAGGTGGCACTACCAGCGGAGTAAGTTTGTATCGCCCGGCCTTTTCTCAGCATGAGGCCGGGAGTGTTTTCAACCTCTCCAGAAGCGCCTTCCTTGCGGCTTTAGCGTCGCGCCCCACGGCGATAAGTCCAGGGATTTGCCACGGCTGCCACGCGATCGAGCGCATCAGCCGGGCTATGTTTAGGCTGCCATCATCATTCAGCGCCACAAGGGCGGCGGGCGGCAGGTTTCGTTCCGCCGGATCCGCCACCGCCCGCAGAACCGCGAAAGGCAGCTTTCTTTGTTTGGCAATTTGCCCGACGGAGCCTGATTCAAGATCGATCGCCGCGGGGTGGTTGCGCTGATAAAGCAGTCTCTTCGCCTGGATTGAGGCGGCGATTTTATGCCCCGCGACAATCGGTCCTAGCGTAGCGCCGCCTAGAAATTCAATCAGCCGGTAATCACAAGGATAGGTCCGCGTGCCGGCGATGACTACCGACGGAACCAGGACCGTACCTGGCTTCAGCCCGGGCCTCAGTCCTCCGGCCAGCCCAAAACTGATCAGAGCCTCAGCACCTGCCTGCACAAGGGCCTCGGAAGCATCCAAAGCGCCATGCGGCGTACCACCTCCGGCGCGAACCATGAAACCAGCCTTGTGCAGCCATTGTGTTTCCGCCTGCAACCCTGTGACGATGCCGATTTTGGCGCGGTTCATATAATACCTAAAGTGGGTTGCTGAAGCATGTTGACTTGGTGAGCCCGGTGGGGGTCGAACCCACGACCAACCGATTAAAAGTCGGTTGCTCTACCACTGAGCTACAGGCTCGGACCAAGGCAATACGGAGATAAATCCGCTTCAGCGAAGGCTGCAAAAACCATCTTTCTTCGGTTCAAGTCAAGCCGTTGAACCTCGCATCGGTCATCATAAGGGAATAAAAAAACGCGCCACTCGGGCGCGTTTCCGGAGAAGGTGGTCTTCAGGCGGCTTTTAGGCTCGCCATATCAATACAGAAACGATATTTCACGTCGCTTCTTAGCATACGCTCGTAAGCTTCGTTAATTCTCTGCACCGGGATCATCTCGATCTCGGCTATGATATTATGCTGGCTACAGAAATCCAGCATTTCCTGCGTTTCCTTGATGCCGCCGATAATCGAACCGGCAAAGCTGCGGCGCCTCATCAGCAACGGGAATACGGCGATCGGCAGCGGATGCTCGGGCGCGCCCACCTGCACCATAGTCGCATCGCGTTTCAACAAGCTGAAATAGGGCGCCAGATCGTGCGAGGCCGAAACCGTGTCGATGATCAAATCGAAACTTTCCGCGTGCTCTGCCATCTGTGCCTCGTCCTTGGAGAGAATGACGACGCTAGCGCCAAGCTTTCTGGCGTCTTCCACCTTGCTGGCCGAGGTTGTGAACAAGGCTGTTTCCGCCCCCATGGCGTGGGCCAGCTTTACGCCCATATGGCCCAAACCTCCCAATCCGATAATGCCGACCTTCATGCCCGGCCCGGCGCCCCAATGGCGCAGCGGCGAGTAAAGGGTGATGCCCGCGCAAAGCAGAGGTGCCGCCGCCGCCGGGTCCAGGTTTTCCGGGATGCGGAGCACGAAATTTTCATCGACGACGATACGGTCGGAATAACCACCCTTGGAGGGTTCGTTGATGGCCTTATCGGCGCCACCATAGGTCTGCCCGGCCAGCCCCTCGGCACAATATTGTTCAAGCCCTTCCTTACAGGACACGCAGGTGCGGCAGCTATCCACCATACACCCAACGCCCACGAGATCACCCACCTTGTATTTACTTACAGCATTGCCGATTCGTTTTACGCGTCCGACGATCTCATGCCCCGGCACGGCGGGATATTGGGTAAAATGCCACTCGTCACGGGCAAAATGCAGGTCCGAATGGCAAACGCCACAAAACATGATCTCGATTTCAAGATCGCTCGGGCCGGGATCGCGCCGATTGAAGGTGAGGGGGCCTAGCGGAGAGGTGGGGCTGGTGGCGCCAAAGCCGATACATGTGAGCATTGTTATCTCCGGTTTGATAATGCGCGGGGATATTGGCCGCCGGGGCGCAAAATCAACCGCTTGACTGGGATTACTCAAAACTTCGTCAAAGTGTTTTCTTTAAAAGAATTCTTTATTCTTCCAGGTTGACGTTATGCAATTGCTTCGGTAACTTGAAGCAAGCCAAAAGGAGACCTGGACAGCATGTGCGGAATTGCCGGACTTTTCCTGAAAAACCCTGCTTTAGAGCCGCAGCTCGGCACATTGATGGCGAAGATGCTAGATGTGCTGACGGAACGCGGGCCGGACTCTGCCGGTTTTGCGATTTATGGCGCATCCACACCAGGGCATGTGAAGTTCACTGTGCGCGTTAAGCCGGGGTTTGATGTTCTATCTTTACCTGCCAGGTTGGATGCAGTTGTAACCGAGCATGATGACCATGCTGTGGTCAGCGTTCCTGCCGCGCGTGAGGCCGAAGTCCGTGCGCTGCTGGAGGCTCATCCTGAGCTTGTTATTGTCTCCGTCGGCAGCCGCATGGAGCTGTTCAAGGGCGTTGGCTTGCCGGAAGACGTTAGCGTACGCTTTGGCTTGTCGGGAATGTCTGGCACCCACGCGATCGGTCATACCCGCATGGCAACCGAATCAGCCGTAACGACGGAAGGGGCTCATCCCTTTTCAACTGGCTCGGATCAATGTCTGGTACATAATGGCTCATTGTCCAACCACAATGATGTTCGACGTTCCTTGATTCGCGAAGGCATCAAATTCGCCACTCAGAACGACACGGAGGTTGCTGCGGGCTATCTCTCCTACAAACTGCGAGAAGGTGCGAAGCTTGACGAGGCATTGACGTCGGCACTGAATGATCTGGATGGATTCTACACGTTTGTTGTCGGCACCGAATCCGGCTTTGGCGTGCTGCGTGACCCAGTGGCTTGCAAGCCCGCCGTCATGGCTGAAACTGATGATTATGTAGCATTTGGCTCTGAGTACCGTGCCTTGGCGGGTCTGCCCGGCATCGAAACGGCACATCTATTCGAACCTGAACCTGCAAGGGTCTATTTCTGGGAGCGTGCGGCATGAGCACGGCAGTGCAAGTCATGGATGATGTAAATGTTTTTGATCTTGCAGCTGCCACGCTGCGTGAACTCAACGGCGCATTGCAGAATCTGGACGCTACAACCAACCAAACCGCCTGGACCATTCTCAACCCGCGTGGCGCGCATGCGCTTGCTGTCGGGGTCACGGCGCCTGTCAATATCACCATTGACGGTCATGCCGGTTATTATTGTGCCGGTATGAATGACGGCGCCACCGTCGTCATAAACGGCAATGCCGCGACCGGTGTAGCGGAGAATATGATGTCAGGTTCTGTTCATGTGCGCGGTGATGCCAGCCAGTCGGCCGGTGCAACAGCCCATGGTGGCCTGCTCATTATCGACGGCAACGCCTCTGCCCGGTGCGGCATCTCCATGAAGGGGGTGGATATCGTGGTGAAAGGCTCTGTCGGCCATATGAGCGCCTTCATGGCGCAATCTGGCAACCTCGTCATTTGCGGCAATGCCGGCGAAGCGCTGGGTGATTCGCTTTACGAGGCAAGACTCTTCGTGAAAGGCAAGGTCGCCAGCCTGGGAGCGGATTGCGAAGTAAAAGAAATGACCGATGAGGACCGGGATATCCTTGCTGCGCTGCTTATAAAAGCCGGCTGCACTGAATCCCCTGATGAGTTTACGCGCTACGGCTCTGCTCGCAAACTATATAATTTCCATGTTGATAATGCCGGGGAATATTAAGATGACCGAGGACCACCTGCCGCATATTCCTCAGACTCCACCGCGTTTTTCCGCGACCTTCGACCCCCACACCGCCGCTGAGATCCGCCGCGCCGCAGCGACCGGTATTTATGATATTCGTGGTGGTGGCACCAAGCGCAAGCTGCCGCATTTCGATGATTTGCTTTTCCTTGGCGCTTCGGTCTCGCGCTATCCGCTGGAGGGCTACCGGGAGAAGTGCGGCACCGAGGTCACGCTTGGTACCCGGTTTGCCAAAAAGCCGATTCATCTAAAGATACCAATTACCATCGCGGGCATGAGTTTTGGCTCACTCTCGGCCAATGCCAAGGAGGCGTTGGGCCGCGGCGCGACAATCGCCGGCACTTCCACCACCACCGGTGATGGCGGTATGACTCCAGAGGAACGCGGCCAGTCTCGGACGTTGGTATACCAGTATCTGCCGTCTCGCTACGGCATGAATCTTACGGATCTGCGCAAGGCGGATGCCATTGAGGTGGTGGTAGGGCAGGGCGCCAAGCCCGGCGGCGGAGGAATGCTGCTGGGGCAAAAAATCTCCGATCGCGTGGCGCATATGCGTAACCTACCCAAAGGTATCGATCAGCGCTCAGCCTGCCGCCACCCGGATTGGACCGGTCCCGATGATCTGGAGATCAAAATTCTCGAATTGCGTGAGCTCACCAATTGGGAAAAGCCGATCTATGTGAAGGTTGGTGCCTCGCGTCCCTATTACGATATCGCACTGGCGGTGAAGGCTGGTGCCGATGTGGTGGTGCTGGATGGCATGCAGGGTGGCACCGCCGCCACGCAGGAAGTTTTCATTGAGCATGCTGGTATCCCTATAATTTCCGCTATCCGCCCCGCCGTCCAGGCGTTGCAGGATCTAGGGATGCACCGCAAGGTTCAGCTTATCGTATCGGGCGGCGTCCGCACCGGGGCGGATGTGGCTAAAGCCATGGCCCTGGGCGCGGATGCGGTCGCCATCGGTACCGCTGCTCTCATCGCTCTGGGCGATAACGACCCGCACTGGGAGGATGAATACCGCAAGCTTGGCACCACTGCCGGCGCCTATGATGATTGGCATGAGGGCAGAGACCCCGCTGGCATCACCACGCAAGACGAAGTTCTCGCGGCGCGACTTGATCCGGTTAAGGCCGGGCGCCGTCTCGCGAATTATCTTTCCGTCCTGACATTGGAAGCGCAGACCCTGGCTCGCGCCTGTGGCAAGAGCCATCTTCATAATATGGAGCCTGAAGACCTAGTGGCGTTGACCATAGAGGCTGCAGCCATGGCGCAGGTGCCATTGGCGGGAACAAACTGGATACCGGGCAGGAATTTTTAACTGGGAGATGAAAACATGGCGATATCGCTTGCTGAAAAGGCTAAAGAACTAGGACTAAAATATTTTCTTATTTCCTACACAGACCTTTTCGGCAGCCAGCGCGCCAAACTGGTGCCCGCGTCGGCTATTGAAGGGATGCAGAAGAACGGGGCTGGCTTTGCCGGATTCGCGACTTGGCTGGACCTCTCCCCGGCAGACCCTGATATGTTTGCCATGCCAGACCCCACGACGCTTACGCCGCTGCCCTGGAAGAAGGATGTGGGCTGGCTGGCCTCAGACATTTACATGGACGGCAAGCGTGTGGAACAGGGCCCACGAAATGTCCTGCAGCGTGTCATTGCTCAGGCCAAGGCCGCCGGTGTGCAGATGAAGAGCGGTGTGGAATGCGAATTCTTTCTGACGACGCCCGACGGCACCGCGATTGCTGACTCGCTGGATACCGCAACTAAGCCTTGTTACGATGCCGCGGCGCTGCTGCGCCGTTACGATGTCATCACTGAGCTATGCGACGCCATGCTAGAGCTTGGTTGGGGGGCCTATCAGAACGACCATGAGGACGCCAACGGCCAGTTCGAGATGAACTGGAATTACGCTGATGCATTGATCACCGCAGACCGTCACGTGTTCTTTAAATTCATGGCAAAATCCATCGCTGAGAAGCACGGACTGCGCGCCACCTTCATGCCCAAGCCCTTCCTGGGCCTCACCGGCTCAGGCTGCCATGCCCATGTCTCACTTTGGAATGGTGGCACGAACCTGTTTGAAGACGATGCCGGTGTGCTCGGTGTCTCCGCACTGGGCTATAATTTCATCGGCGGTACCATCGAGCATGCGGACGCACTCGCTGCACTGCTCAACCCCACCGTTAACAGCTACAAGCGCATCAACGCGCCGCGCACGACCTCAGGTGCCACCTGGGCGCCGAACACGGTCACCTACTCGGGCAACAACCGTACCCACATGATCCGTATTCCCGAGCCTGGCCGCTTTGAGATGCGACTAGCCGATGGCGCCACGAACCCTTATTTGCTGCAAGCAGGCTTGCTTGCAGCAGGACTGGATGGGATCGCCAGAAAGACTGCACCGGGCCCACGCCTGGACATCAACATGTACACGGACGGGCATATGGTGAAGGACGCCAAGCGGCTGCCGCTTAACCTGCTGGATGCGTTGAGAGCTTTTGAAAACTCCCCTGTTCTAGCGGCGGCGTTGGGTGAATCCTTCGTCAAGTCCTACGCCAAGCTCAAACACGCCGAGTGGAACGAATACGCCGCCCACCTGTCAAGCTGGGAGCGGCAGGCCACTTTGGACTGCTGAACCACGTTATACGCGCGCGGCGAAGCCGTTTGTCTTCGCCGCGCTTGCGCTTGCGTCGCCGAAATGCGACGCAACGAGCATGCCCACACCACTTACCCTCGCCAGCCCCAGCCTGGAAGCTCTGCGCATCCTGAATAACCAGCATGCGCTGGAACTCTCCTTTGCCGATGAAGCGCATTTCCGGCACCTCATTGCCAATGCTTTTTTCGCTCAGAATATAGGCACGGCATCGTTTCTTATCGCCTTCGACCAGGACGGGGCATATCTATCTGAAAACTTCTTATGGTTTCGCCAACGTTTTCAGCGTTTTATCTATATCGATCGCATCGTTACCGCTGACCATGCACGCGGTCAGGGCCATGCCGCGACGCTGTATAATGCGCTCTTCGCCGCCGCCCGCGCGGCAGAGTATGAGTTTGTGACATGCGAGATCAATGCCGAGCCGCCAAACCTGGCGTCGGATGCATTTCATGCCAAGTTTGGGTTTGTGCAGGCGGGAAGCGCCGAATTACCAGGTCGCGGCAAGTCCGTCCGCTATTTCATCAAGAATCTGTAAAAGAAAACCCCCGGAGCCAAGGCACCGAGGGTTCTGTGGGCAGCTCAGCTCAGATCAGAGTTGAGCTTCAGCGTACTCATAGTTCGCCAGCTTGTTCAGGTAGTTGGTGATGTAGTCCGGGCGCCGGTTGCGGAAATCCAGATAATAGCTGTGCTCCCACACATCCAGCGCCAACAGCACCTTGCCCTCGCCGGTGGCGAGCGGGTTGGAGCCATTCGGGGTCTTGGTCACCTTCAACCTGCCGTCAGCAGCCAGCACCAGCCAAGCCCAACCGGAGCCGAACTGACCTACGCCGGCGGCCTTGAAGGCATCCTTGAAAGCGTCTACGGAACCGAAATCCTCGGCAATCTTCTTTTCCAGCTTGCCAGGTATCTTGCCGCCGGTTGGGCTTAGATTCTCCCAGAACAGGCCGTGGTTCCAATGCTGACCGGCGTTGTTAAACACGCCAGCCAAATCGGGCTTGTTGTGAGAAAGCTTAACAATCTCATCGAGGGACTTGCCTTGCAGGTCCGCGTTTTTCTCAACAAAGCCGTTCAACGCTGTCACGTAGGCCTGGTGATGCTTGCCGTGATGCAGTTCCAGCGTTTCCTGGCACATGCCAGCTTCGGCCAGTGCGGAGGTGGAATAGGGGAGGGAAGGCAGTTCAAACGCCATGTTGGTACACTCCAATTTGTTTCGCCGCCTCGATTAGCTATGGAGTGTTCATGCCCCCGTCAAGCGATGAGACCCTTTTATCCTGTTTACGTCGTGCCGATCCCGACAGGTACTTCGCGACGCTCTTTGCCCCTTCAGGGAAGCGACGGATATTAACGATACTTTACCTCTTTAACCACGAACTCGCCCGGGCTCGTGAGGTGGTGAGCCAGCCAACACTAGCGCTCATTCGTCTGCAATGGTGGCGCGAGGTCGTGGAAGGCCAGCGTAGGCAGCATGAACTCGCCATTCCGCTTTCTGATGCGCTTGCGGCTGATTTGCTCTCAGGGAAGGATTTGCTTGCTCTCATCGACGCGCGAGAAAAGGCGGCCGACTCGCAACCATCCGATTATGCTGAGTTTCTGATTTATGCGCGCACCACGGGCGGGTTGTTGGCGCGTCTTGCGGGGAAGCTCCTGGGCGTGGATAGCGACCAGATTGAAGATCTTGGTACCGCTTATGCGATCTCTGGCATCTTACGCGCCGCACCCTTTCTGGCCCAGCAGGAACGTTCCCTGCTACCGGCCGATGGCACTGCGCCGGAGATTCTGATGGAAGAAGCAAGAAACCTGCTGACCGCGCGGCCACCGCGCGGCGCCTTTGCCGCCTGGGCGCCTGCCGCTTTCGTGCGGCGTGATCTCGGGCGCGCCTACGCGCCCAGAAGCTTTCAAGACCGTCTGGCCGTGCTGCGCGCTGCCCTTAAGGGGCGAGCTTGAGGGGCACGCCGGTTAGTTGCTCGGCTGTTTCCCACAACTTTCTGGCGGCCACTAAATCCATAGCCCTCGGTTCAATTTTTGCTGTGCCAGGGACACCGCGGAATTCAAACCATCCTTGAGGCCCAAAATACCCTCCTTGTCGGGCTGCGGGGTCAACCGCCGCTAAAATCAATGGCCAGGCCCCGGCATCGCCTGATTGCTGCACAAAAGGCGCTCCGATTTTTTGAAGTCGGGCGATCATGCTGTTTCGCCCCGGGCCGTTCGCCACCAATTCCGTGGCAGCGATTCCAGGGTGCGCCGCCAGCGACAACAAGCCCCATCCACCTTTCTCGGCCTGGCGTCCCAGCTCCTGGGCAAATATCAACATGGCGAGTTTGCTCTGTCGGTAGGCGCTCCAGGCGTGATACCGGCGGACGGATTGCAAATCCTCCCATGCCATCACCCCTTGCCGATGCGCGACAGATGAAACCTGAATAATTCTGGGCGCCTCGGCGTTCATCAGTGGCTCAAGCAGCAAGGCGGTAAGCAGAAAATGTCCGAGAAAATTCACCCCGAATTGCAGCTCAAACCCTTGCGCAGTGGTCTGCCTCGCAGGCGGAGCCATAACACCGGCGTTATTCAGCAATATGTCGATCTTGCTGCAGCGTGTTTTCAGCCGGGCGGCGAATTCATGGACCGAGCTCAAATCAGAGAGATCAAGCATCTCCAGCCTGGCGCGTCCGGGCGCCACGGACTCTATCCCGGCCAGCGCCGTACCGCCCCGCTCGGCGCTGCGGCAGGCCAGAACCACCTCCGCCCCGGCGCGGGCAAACTCCATGGCGGCAAAATAGCCGACGCCACTATTTGCTCCGGTAACAACAACCGTCTGGCCGGAGAGATTAGGAATCCGCGCGCCTGGCCAAAGGCTCATTTGCCCTCCAGCATCCGCGCTGCTTGCACGGCATGATAGGTGAGAATGCCCGCGCAACCGGCCCGTTTAAAGCTCAGCAAGGCCTCCATCATCGCTTTATCATGGTCGAGCCACCCGTTGCGTGCGGCAGCCTCTATCATCGCGTATTCGCCAGAGACCTGGTATGCGAAAACCGGCATGCCAAATTCGTCCTTCACCCGGCGGATGATATCCAGATACGGCATCCCCGGCTTTACCATCACCATGTCCGCGCCCTCGGCAATATCCATTGCCACCTCGCGAAGGGCCTCGTCCGAGTTGGCGGGATTCATCTGGTAGGTCTTCTTATCGCCCTTCAGCGCGCCTTGGCTGCCGATGGCATCCCGAAAAGGGCCATAAAAAGCCGAAGCATATTTAGCCGCATAACTCATGATACGGGTGTGAATAAGCCCCTGTTCGTCCAGGGCTTGGCGGAGCGCTGCAATCCGTCCGTCCATCATGTCGGAGGGTGAGATAAAATCAATCCCGGCCTCAGCTTGATTTATGGCCTGTTTTTGAAGGATTTTTAAACTCTCATCATTGGCTACATAACCATTCTGGATAATCCCGTCGTGGCCATGATCGGTATAAGGGTCAAGTGCCACATCGCCCACGAGTGCCATCTGTGGAAATTCGCGCTTCAATATCCTGGCCGCGCGGCAGATCAAGTTTTCTGGGTTCAGGGCCTCAGTAGCTTGTGCGTCCTTCAATGCCGCGGGCGTGGCAGGAAACAGGGCGATGGCTGGGATCCCCAGCCTCGCAGCCTCTTCGAGATGGGCGGCAAGTCCCTCCAGACTCACGCGGTATACACCCGGCATTGTGGCCACCTCGGTAGGGTCGCCGCCGCCGTCACGGATAAAAATAGGCCAGATAAGATCGTCAACCGAGAGCTTATGCTCGGCAACCATCCGCCTTGTGGCTTCGTCGAAACGATTGCGGCGCAGCCGCGTCAGAGGGAACTTCTGAGTGATCATGATACTACAGTACTCCGAATTTCCACGTACCGCGACGGGGTGCAGCCGCTGATCATGCCTAAATTTTGGGGGCGTGTTGAGGATTTGGCGTTATGCGACTCCGACACGCGGAGTAAATTGTGACGTCGGCTGATCTGTTTTCGCTGCGGCCAAAAATAGTATGAAATCGCACATGTCTGCCAGTTTAGCGAGTCGTTTGGGGCCGGAGGCGGTGTTGGAAGCCGTTTTCGCCCAGGCTTTTGCTGGCGGTGCGTGTAAGCTTCCAGCAGGCTTTACTAAGGCGGATTTGCGTGCAGCTTTGGCGTTGAAGCCCGCCGTTCAAACCTCCATTTACGAGCGAAGTCGCCTCCATTTCAGGAGCCAGGGCTCCCTGGCTGCGCGACCTGCAAACAGCACGGCCGGGCGATGGGTTGGGCTCGCGGTGGCAGTTGCAACTGTTACTTCAATTTGCCTCGCGGGAATACTTTCGCAATGCGGGCTGTTAAAGGTTTACACCTCCACTATCGAGGCAGTTGTTAAATCGGTACTGCCTGTTGCTCTTCCCCAACCATTGCGGCAAACGCCCGCCCTCCCGGCGCCGAAACCTGTTGCGCAATTATTGGCGCAGGCCATTCGGGACCCCTCCGCCTTGGCCGCGTTGCAACGCCGAGCCGCCACCGGGGATGCAAGCGCCGCCGATGCTCTTGCGTCATTACTCGACAGCCAGCGCACGCAGGACGAAATTACGGTCCCCAAGGACGACAAGGCCGCCTTTGCGCTTTATGAGCAGGCAGCGCGGGCCGGCAACACAGACGCTGAATTTGCCGTTGGCCAAGCGTATCAGAGGGGCTTTGGTATAGCGCCGGACGCGACCTTGGCCACCGCTTGGTACCGGGCCGCGGCCCTAAATGGCCTTGCTTCCGCCCAAACGAGCCTGGGATTTGCTTATCAGACCGGTCTGGGCATTGCGCGCGACGACTCCGCCGCAGCACTCTGGTTTGCCCGTGCCGCCGCCCAGTCTGACCCTAGCGGGGAGACCGCGCTCGGCTATCTTGAGCTCTATGGGCGGGGCGTGGTGCGCGATCGGGCTCAGGCCATCGCCTTATTCTCGCAAGCCGCTACGAGGAATTTCGGCCCGGCCTTTCTGGCTCTTGGCTATTGCTACGCCCAGGGGCTCGGAACGACGCAGAATCTCGCGTTAGCCTCCCAATATTTCCTGAAAGCCAACCAGTCAGGTGTTGCGCAGGCGAAATCGGCCCTGGCAATGCTTGGGTCCTCGGAAACGGAGGCAAATTTCCCTCTGACCCCTTGAAATAGCGATCATTGAACGGCTGAAACCTTATATCACCGCGCTGGCCGGTATAGCATCTGGTTTGCTGGGCGGTTTGGTTTGCCTGATCACGTTTGGAGCTACCCGCCAAGTTACCTGCTCATGGTTCTGGGGCTTGGGTATCTGTCTCCTCTGGCTGGGGTCCTTCTGTTCAGCTTGGTCTCGGGCTTGGCGTTATGGATCGTGCTGAACTTTGCTCCGTTGTCATGTGCCGCCCGTCTGGCCGTTTGGGCCAGCCTCGCTGCGCTGACCAGTGTGGGGGGTAGTCAAAATGGCGCATTGCTTGGCAGCTTTATAATTGGGAGGCTGTTCGTTGCTGAAACCAGCCCCTTCTTGGGAGGCCTCATCTTAGGACTGGCTACTGTTAAGCCCCAGCTCGGATTACTGGTTCCTTTCTACTGGCTCGCTGCCGAACGGTGGCGTGCAGCCTTCGGAGCGGCTGTGGCGGCTGGCGCATTGATCTTTCTCAGCCTTCTACTGTTTCCGCTCAGCCTTTGGCGAGATTTTCTAACTGATGTTCTGCGATATATGGCGCATCTGGGAGAAGTATTGACCGGGAAAACCTCTGATACGCCAAGAGCCATGATCGCCAGTTCACTCAGCATGGCCAGACGGCTTGGGGCAGGGGCTGAGGGAGCCAACATCGTTCAAATTTTTAGCTCATCGCTGGCCATTATCGGAGCCATCTGGCTTGGTCGGTGCCAAGCCCTGCCTGTTCGGGCCCGATTGGGTGGATTGCTTATTTTAGGGCCTCTCTCCGCCCCGTATATTTGGTGTTATGATATGATTTCGGCGTCATGTGGCGCTGTCCTGCTGTTGGTGGAGTTCAAGCCGCCATCGCTTCTTCCGAGCTTGTTTTTAGGTTTGGCCTGGATTGCGCCTGGAGTTGCGCTCTACGACGCAATGTTCGGAATAAGGAGTTTTATGCCGTTATGGCTCGTGGCCGGGTTTTGCACCTGGTTCGCTGCGTGGCACAAGCAACAGACATTCAACAACAAGCGTTTTCAACCCCCCGGCCTGCATGTTAAGGGAAAGAAATGACTAGTTCTTTGATCCTGGCGCTTGGCGCCGACCATGGTGGCGTGGCACTGAAGAACCGGCTGGCGGTGGCGCTCGTCGAGGCTGGGCATGAGGTGCGGGATTACGGCACGGATAGCCCCGTCAGCGTCGATTACCCCGATTTCGCCCAGGCGGTCTGCGCCGCCGTTGAGGAGAAAAAAGCCGATTTCGGCATTCTGGTCTGCGGCTCCGGCATTGGCATGTCCATCGCCGCCAACCGCCATGGAGGTATTCGGTGCGGGCTAGTGCATGACGTTACTACCGCCCGCCTGACCCGCGCGCACAACGATGCCAATGTGTTGGCGCTTGGCGCGCGGATCATCGGCGAGGAAGTCGCGCTCGACATTCTGAGCGTTTTTCTGACAACCGAATTCGAAGGTGGTCGGCACCAACGCCGACTTGCTAAACTAAATCAGAACACGGAACCAACTTCATGAATGATCATACTTATACACCGCGTTTGCAGCGTTTTTTCACGGCTCCACTGACCGAGAGTGACCCAGAAATTTCTGCCATCATCAACCGAGAGCTCGCACGCGAGCAGGATGGCATTGAGCTAATCGCCTCAGAGAATATCGTTTCCGCAGCGGTCCTTGCGGCGCAGGGCTCGGTCTTCACGAATAAATATGCCGAGGGCTATCCCGGCAAACGGTATTATGGCGGTTGTGGCCCGTCAGATGAGGTTGAAACGCTGGCCATCGAGCGTGCCAAGAAGATTTTTGATGCTGGGTTCGTCAATGTACAGGCCAATTCCGGGTCCCAGGCCAATCAGTCGGTTTTTCTTGCACTTATAAAGCCGGGTGATACCATTCTGGGCATGTCGCTCGCCGCTGGTGGGCATCTTACCCATGGTGCGGCCCCGAACCTCTCCGGCAAATGGTTTAACGCCGTGCAGTACGGCGTGCGCGCCGAGGACGGCTTGCTGGACTACGAAGGGCTGGAACGCCTTGCCCGCGAGCATAGGCCCAAGCTGATCATCGCCGGTGGTTCCGCCTATCCGCGCTTTATCGATTTCGCTCGTATCCGCGCCGTGGCTGATGAAGTCGGTGCGTTCTTCATGGTGGACATGGCGCATTTCGCCGGTCTCGTCGCAGCGGGCATCTACCCCAACCCGCTGCCCCACGCCCATGTGGTTACCACCACCACCCACAAAACCCTGCGTGGGCCCCGTGGCGGCATGGTGCTAACCAATCACGAGGAGATCGCCAAGAAAATCAACTCGGCCATCTTCCCCGGCCTGCAGGGTGGACCGTTGATGCATGTCATCGCCGCCAAGGCCGTGGCCTTCGGCGAGGCGCTGATGCCGGACTTTGTTGCCTACCAGAAGTCCGTAGTGGCCAACGCCAAGACCCTGGCAGAAACGCTGGTGGGGCAGGGCCTTGCGATTGTTTCAGGTGGCACTGACTCTCACTTGATGCTGGTCGATCTGCGGCCCAAGAATGCCACAGGCAAGGCGGCGGAAGCCTCTCTGGAACGCGCTCACATCACCGCCAACAAGAACGCCATTCCGTTCGACCCGGCCAAGCCCGCCGTGACCTCCGGCATCCGCCTGGGCACTCCCGCCGCCACCAGCCGTGGCTTTGGCATTGCCGAGTTCAAGGAGGTCGGAATCATGATCGGTGAGGTGCTGGATGGTCTTGCCAAGTCCAACGACGGCACCAACGACGCGGCGGAAGCCGCCGTCGGTGCCCGTGTGAAGGCTCTCTGCGCCCGCTTCCCGATCTACCGTTAAGCAGGGCCATCATGCGATGCCCCTTCTGTGGAGATGCCGACACGCAGGTGAAGGATAGCCGCCCCACGGAAGATGCCAGCGCCATCCGCCGCCGACGCTCGTGCTCCGGGTGTGGGCAGAGGTTCACCACGGTAGAACGCGTGCAGTTGCGCGAACTCACCGTGGTGAAGGCTGATGGCCGCCGGGTTGTGTTTGATCGCGATAAGCTCGCCCGCTCTATCCGTGTTGCGCTCAATAAGCGGCCTGTTGATGAAGAGCGACAAGAGCGGATTGTGAACGGCATCGTTCGCAAACTTGAGGCCAGCGGCGATGGTGAGGTGAGGAGCGAGTTGATCGGCGAGGCCGTGATGGAAGCCTTGAAAGAGGTGGATGCCGTGGCCTACGTCCGTTTTGCATCGGTTTATAGAGACTTTCGAGAAGCTAAGGATTTCGAAGCTTTTCTTGGCGGCATGGAGGGGGCGCCGCTGGCGCAGCCGGATAGTCTTTCGGAATGAGCGACACGTATTTCATGCGCGGGGCTTTGGCTCTGGCTAGGCGTGGCTTGGGGCAAACGGCGCCCAATCCTTCCGTTGGCTGCGTTATCGTGAACAAGGGGAGGGTTGCGGGGCGAGGCTTCACAGCACCGGGTGGGCGTCCGCATGCCGAGGTGATTGCCCTGCGTGAAGCTGGCGAGCAAGCCCGCGGCGGCACGGCTTATGTCACGCTCGAGCCTTGTAGTTTTATTGGAAAAACAGGCCCTTGTACTCAAGAATTAATCTCGGCTGGAATCTCCCGTGTCGTGTTGGGAGCGCGGGACCCACATCCGAAGGTTAATGGTTCGGGAATTGCCCAACTCAAATCGGCCGGTATTAGTGTCACTGAAAATGTGCTTCGGCAGGAATGCGAAGCCGTCATTGCCGGTTTTGCGACTGTTCAACGCGAGCAGCGCCCTTTACTTCGGCTCAAGCTTGCCACCTCCCTTGATGGCCGGATTGCGACATCTGGCCGTGAATCCAAATGGATCACCAGCCCGCAGGCACGCCGGGCAGTGCATGCCATGCGCGGGCGTCACGATGCGGTACTCACGGGTGTGGGCACAGTTCTGGCCGACGATCCGGAACTTACCTGCCGCATCGATGGGTTTCGGACTGAACCGCTGGTTAGGGTCGTGGTCGACTCGCATCTGCGAACGCCCTTGCTTTCGAGACTTGTCCGCAGTGCCTCCGAACATCCCCTCTGGATTTTATATCGGGACGGTGCTGATAGATTGCGCCGCCGGGCGTTGGAGGACGCAGGTGCCAAGCTTCTTGAGCTTCCTGGCTCGACTGCGGGCGTGGATTTGCGCGCAAGCATGGCTGCGCTGGCTCGTGAGGGCATTACACGAGTGCTGGCCGAGGGCGGCGGCACACTTGCCGCCGGGCTGCTCCGGGCGGGATTGGTGGACCGTATTTCGTGGTTTCATGCGCCCTGCATAATCGGCGGCGATGGCTACCCAGCCGCCCAGGCCTTTGGTATTTCCCTGCTCGAAGACGCTCCCCGGTTCGCGTTGGTTTTCTCAGAGCGGCTGGGATATGATATGCTTTCCCAATTTAAACGCGTCGAATAGGCCAGCCAATGTTTACCGGACTTATCACGGGCGTTGGGAGCATCCGCTCCGTCACCGCCATCGGCAATGGGCAGGATGCTCGCTTTATAATCCAAACGCCAAACAATGACGTGTGGGAAAACGCGCAAAAGAAGCTCGGCGCCTCCATCGCCTGTTCCGGTGTCTGCCTCACTGTTATCGATTCGGGGGCCGATTGGTTCACTGTGGAGGTTTCTGCGGAAACATTGTCGAAAACGAATTTGGGCGATTGGCAGCCTGGCACGGAAATCAATCTTGAAGGCTCACTGCGCCTGGGAGATGAGCTCGGCGGGCATCTGGTCTCCGGGCATGTCGATGGCTTGGCAACGGTCCTCTCGATGACGCCGGAGAATGGCTCCACGCGATGGGTTTTTGAATTACCGCCGACACTTGCCCCTTTCGTGGCAGCTAAAGGCAGCATTGCCCTTAACGGTGTCTCGCTCACCGTCAACGAGGTGGAGGGACTTTGCTTCGGTGTGAACATCATTGCGCACACGACGGAGCACACGAATTTCGCAACACTGCGTGTCGGAAATCGAGTGAATGTGGAAATCGATATGCTGGCACGCTATCTCACACGTCAACTTAGCTTTAAGAATGTGTGAATACTGCTCTGGCTTTATGTTTAACCGCCGGGCCAGCGCATTTGGCGCCCTCGCGGGAAAGGATTGCTTTTTATGGACGGCTTGAAATCCCTCACAACCCCCGGTCTGCAGGATTATATTTCCTCGGCAGCGGAGATCATCGAGGAAGCGCGCGCGGGGCGCATTTTTATCTTGGTGGACGACGAAGACCGTGAAAACGAGGGCGATCTGGTCATTCCAGCTCAGTTTGCCACGCCGGATGCGATCAATTTCATGATCAAGCACGCGCGTGGCCTGGTTTGCTTGGCCATGACAAAGGCGCGCTGTGAGGCACTTGGTCTGTCGCTGATGACCCAGGCCAATGGCAGCCGACACGAAACCGCTTTTACCATCTCGATTGAAGCCAAAGAAGGCATCTCGACCGGGATTTCCGCGGCTGATCGCGCCCGCACGGTTGCTGTCGCCATTAATCCGGAGTTAGGCCGTGACGATATCGTCTCCCCAGGCCATATTTTTCCACTGATGGCGCGAGACGGTGGCACCTTGATCCGCGCAGGGCACACAGAAGCCTCAGTGGATATTGCACGTCTGGCTGGTCTCATTCCTGCGGGCGTCATCTGTGAGATCATCAACGATGATGGCACCATGGCCCGCCTGCCAGAGCTGGTTGCCTTCGCTCAGCGTCATAACATCAAGCTCGGTACCATCGCCGATCTCATCGCCCACCGCCGCACCACGGAACGGCTGGTCAAGCGGGTTGAGCAGGGCAATATCACCGCCCAGGATGGCACGGCATGGCGTATGATTGCCTTCGAGAGCAAGGTCGATGGGATCGAGCATCTGGCCATGATCAAAGGCGACATTTCAGGCGAAGCGCCGGTGCTGGTGCGCATGCACGGTATGGATCTGCTGAGCGACGTTCTGGGCAATGGCCATTTTACCGCATTACAGGGCGCGATGCGCGAAATTGCGAAAGCTGGGCGGGGCGTTGTGGTTATTGTTCGAGAGCAGCGCGAGAAGGCCATGTCCGCCGGCTTGCGCGCTTTGCTTGAAGGCAAAAGCGGCAGCCGTGATCTTCGTGAATACGGCATTGGCGCACAAATTCTGCTGGATCTCGGGATAAAAAACATGATCCTGCTCTCCAACCACAAGCGCAACATCATTGGTCTGGAGGGGTATGGTCTGAATGTTATCGAACAGCGCGGCCTCTCTGAGGCAGTTTCCAACTAAATCACCCTCGGATTGAAGATGATAACCGCATGAGCACCGCTGACGCTCCCTTGCCCCAGGCTCCGCATATCCCCGGCGCTCCTCCGAATATACTTGTCATAAGTGCGCCTTATTACCGGAATGTCGTTGATGGCATGCTCGATGCGGCGCGCGACATTCTTACCCGGGCCAAAGCCACGTTTGAGATTATCGAGGTTGCAGGGGCGTTCGAACTGCCGCAGGCGCTTGCCATTGCTGCCTCCGCCAAGTCAGCTTTTGATGGCTTTATCGCCCTCGGCTGCGTCGTCCGTGGAGAAACCGACCATTATGAGTTTGTCTGCTCCGCCGCGATGGAGGGGTTAATGCAGGTGGCCATCGGGCAGCGTTTATGCCTTGGCACCGGGCTGTTGACGGTAGACACCTTGGCCCAGGCCCAGGCCCGTTCACACGAAACCGGTGCCAATAAAGGCGCAGAAGCCGCCGTCGCCTGCCTTAAACAGATCGCGTTGAAGCGTAGGTTCATGTCATGAGCCGCCCCAAAACGCTCTCGCGCATTGCTGCCGTCCAGGCGCTGTATCAGGCCGAACAGGCCGAACTCAGCCCGGAAACTGTCATAGACCAGTTTGTGCGCCACCGTATGGGGCAGTTGCCTTGGAAGGGCGGCCTGGAGGAAGGCAATTTGCCAGAGGCAGATGTACCGCTGTTTGCCCGCATTGTCCGCACCGCCACGCAGCAGCAGGACGTGATCGACGGCATGATCACCCAGGCATTGCCCGAGGCTTGGCCGATGCCGCGGCTGGACCCGGTGCTACGTGCGGCACTACGTGCGGGTGGTGCCGAACTTTGGACGGCCGATGGCCCGCCCGCAAAGGTGGTTATCAACGAATATCTAGACGTGGCCCACGGTTTTTTTTCGGGCGAGGAGCCGCGCATGCTGAACGGCGTGCTGGATAGGCTGGCGCATCTTCTGCGCCCTGCGGAATTCACCTCAGCCGGCTGATGGACGAGTTCACCAGGATCAACAAGTTCTTCGCTCCCCTGGCTGGCGAGGCTGGGTTGGAGTTGAAGGACGATGCAGCCGTTCTCGCCCCCCCGCCTGGGCGTCTGCTTGTCCTCACGGTGGATCAGATGCTGGAGGGCGTGCATTTTCTTACTGGAGACGATCCTGCATTGATCGCACGCAAGCTGTTGCGCCGCAATTTGTCGGACCTTGCGGCCATGGGCGCAGCGCCGCTGGGCTATCTTCTTACAATTGCCTTGCCCCCTTCCTTACCGGAAGAATGGCTTGCCGGGTTTGTGTCAGGGCTGGAAGCAGACCAACGTCAATTCGGGATCTCCCTTCTCGGCGGCGATTCCTCCTCTTCCCTTAGGGATATCGGCCTGACGGCAACACTAATCGGCCATGTCGCACCGGGGCAGGCGCTACGCCGAAACGGAGCCCAGGCCGGTGATGAAATTTGGGTGACCGGCACCATTGGCGATGCCGTTTTGGGGTTAGAGGCGCGGCGCGGTCGGCTGGCGGATCCCACAGGCTTCCTTACGCGGCGTTCCATGCTGCCGAACCCACGGGTCGGCCTTGCGCTGGCGGGCATCGCCAATGCCGCGATCGACATTTCGGATGGGCTGATGCAGGACCTCGGTCATGTCTGCCAGGCATCCGGCCTGGCCGCCGTGATTCAGGCTAATCTTGTGCCTATCTCACCAGAAGCGGCGGCCCAAGGGCCCGGTATCATGGAGCTGCGCCTAACCGGCGGTGATGACTACGAACTCCTGCTGGCAGTGCCGCCAGAGAAAGCAGAGGCGCTGCGCGCCGCCTGTACCGGGATAAAAATTACCCGGATCGGTGTTTTTCAACCGGGAGACGGCATCGAGTTGCTTGGGGATGGCGGTGCCATGTTCAACCTGGCTACATCCGGCTGGAAGCATTTTTGATAGCATTCATTTTATGTCGGCAGAGACATTGGATGTTGGCTTCGTCGCTCTGGCCCGTCTGGGCTTGCCCGGCAGGCCGGGCTTGCCAGGCGGAGCTTGCCGCCGCCACCCGTCCATGCACCACAGATCATGGATGAAGTCGAGCTTCTGGATAACCGGCTGCGATAATACAAACGGATACATATCGGCATGCCCCATTGAATGATTGAGCGCGTTCATGGCGAAGGTCAGGGGCAGCCAGGCATCAATCAGCGCTGTGATCGTTTTCGCCTTATACGGGTCAAAATTGATATCTGCATGCAGCAATGCATGGTCAGTACGGTACGGGTGGATGCGCAACCCGAAGGCCGAGGCTGTTTCCAGTGTATCTACAATATGCAGATAATGCGCCCAGATCTCCGCAAAATCCTCCCAGGGGTGCATGGTGGCATAGGCTGAGACGTGATTTTCTTCCCACCCAACCGGCGCACCCTGCTCGTAATGCTGTTTCAGTGCTTCTCCATAATCCTGGGAGTCGTCACCGAATATTGCCCCGACAGGCCCCCAGCCTGCTGCCCTCCCCGACCAACTCATTCCAGTAGTAATGGCCGATCTCATGCCGGAAATGGCCAAGCAGCGTGCGGTAAGGTTCGCCCATTTCCGCACGAATACGCTCCCGCAGCGCATTGTCAGCTTCGGCAAGGTTGATTGTGATCAAGCCTTCGTCGTGGCCCGTGAAGATGCGGGGGCCGCAGCCGGAGGAATCAGCCAGAAAATCAAAGGCCAATCCGTGCACTGGGTCTTCAGTTAAATCTCTCAGCCGCAGGAATGTATAAAAAAGCTGATGTTTGGCAATTTCCAGGGTGCGCCAACCTTTCAGGTTTTCCTCCATTGAAAGATCAGGAATGGTTGAAAGATCAGGAATGGTCCGATTATGCCGGCAAGCGATGCAAAGCTCATCAGGTGGCGCCGGGGTGGGTATCAGCCAATTGCACACGCCATGAGCGGCATTTCCGCAATAGGTATAGCTACCGACACCCTTGAGCGGGCGCAAAAGAGCTCCGTTGCGCTCAAGCGTCAGCAGAGCCATCGTTGCGGGCAGAAAGCCTAGGCCATGCCCGCACCGCTCGCAGACGTTGTTTTCGAAGAACAAGGTCTGGGCGCAAACGTCGCAAGAAAACAGACGCATGAAAAACCCCTCAGACATAAATTGGCCGAGGGGTTATTTAAGTATCTGGTCTGCTAGATTTCCCGTGAAATCTACGCCATCTGCAAGCAACACCCGACGTTACTTGATCTTGGCTTCCTTGAATTTCACATGCTTGCGCACGACCGGATCATATTTGTTCAGCTCAAGCTTTTGCGTCTGCGCACGAGCGTTCTTCTTGGTCACGTAGAAGTA
>JAKAZY010000115.1 GCA_021826425.1 Pseudomonadota bacterium | reverse complement strand
TTTGCCCCGGACATCAGTTGGCAAAAGCGGCTCAATTTTCGCCCATTGCTTGTCAGACAGCCAAAATAGGTTCCGCCTCATTTACCACCCCCGAATCGGGAGTAGAGAATCATCCGATCAAGGAAATATCAACAAGTTTATTGGGTTTTGGCCCTAATTCTAGTCAGCAGAATCAAATCACCACATGCACTTCTAAAGTTAGCACAAGTTCTACATCATTTGAAATATTGTACAAAATTTCTTGGAAAGATCAGAGCAACGGACAATGGTACGTTCAAGTGTACCATGATTAAATCTGGTAAAAATTGATTGGCAACTACGCCATAATTTCAATTTTACCAAGGTAAACGATGAACGATAAAGAATATGAATATCCCTCAGGTCACTTGTATATAGATTTGACCGGAGGGAAAGCAGTAATAACTGGTCATCTAGATTTTTCTAAGAGGAAGCGGGTAGACCAACATCCTGAGCCAACCGACAAAACAGATTGTAAAGCTCAGTGTACACCTTCTCACAAACCTCTACCTCCTGATCTGCCTCAACAGTAACTGAAATTTTTAGCTTTATGGAGCTGTCCCCAGACAGCTCCATTTCAACCTCATAAAGGTTATCTCCTTTAGGAATTGTATTGGCAATTTTGATCAGCTCAGGATTGCGTTTCTTTGGACTGTGGTTGGCCACTTCAGCTCCTTCTTTCGAGTTGCAGTCAGGTTGCCACAGTTTCAGCCAAAATTCTATTAGAAGATTTTGGAAATATTTTCAATCTTTACAGATACATGCTTGAAATTTTTGGTTAAAACTGCACTTTTGAAACAGTCACTAAGCAGATACGGACTAACTTTGGCAATTCGTGCCTTCAGCTCAATTTCCATAGACTGCTGGAGAAGCGAAATGGAATTATTCAACTTATAGCGGGAGGCATTCCAAAACTTGGTCGTTTCTTCGTCGGCTTTGGACTGGCCATGCTCTTCTTCGATTTCATCGAATAGAGAACTCGCGTCTTGAAACTCTTGAACCTCTTTGATTGCAATTTCCTAAGCGAGATTAAGCCACCCGATGGCTGTGTCACGCAGCTCAACGAATTCTGGTACTCCTACAATCATAACTAGAATGTAACACTCCGACTGATTACCGGCAACCGCTGGAGGACCGAGCGAGTGTTCGATGTCTGGCCCCCTGGAACCGATTTTGCCTTAACCATCCATCTCCCCCAGAAACCTTCCCTTCCTCCCCCAAACCGGCTAAATCCCTACCCCATGAGCTGGCTTACCGAATTCGTCCGCCCCAAAATCCGCACCCTGCTTGGCCGCAAGGAGGCGCCGGACAATCTCTGGCATCAATGCCCCTCCTGCCAGCAGATGATCTTTCATACCGAGCTGGAAGCGGGCAAAAAAGTCTGCCCGCATTGCGGCCACCACATGCGCGCCACCGCGCAGGACAGGCTTTACTGGACCTTCGATGACGGCCAATTCACCCGCATTGAGCTGCCAAAAGCCACGCCAGACCCGCTTAAATTCCGGGACCAGAAACGCTACGCGGACCGGATGAAGGACGCGCGGGACAAAACCAAACAGGACGACGCGATCCTCGTCGCCCACGGCACCGTCGGCGGGCATACCACCGTCGTCGCCGCCATGTCGTTTGAATTCATGGGCGGTTCCATGGGCTCCGCCGTGGGCGAGGGCCTGGTCGCCGCCGCCCGCCTCGCCGTGCTGCAAGCCGCCCCCCTCATCGTCTACACCTCCTCCGGCGGGGCGCGAATGCAGGAAGGGGCGATCAGCCTCATGCAAATGCCCCGCTCCATCATCGCCAGCCAGATGGTGAAGGAAGCCGGGCTGCCTTACATCGTGGTGCTGACAGACCCCACAACCGGGGGTGTGACCGCCTCTTTCGCCATGCTGGGCGATATCCAGATCGCCGAACCCGGCACGCTTATCGGCTTCGCGGGTGCGCGGGTTATCGAGCAAACCGTGCGCGAGAAACTGCCCGAAGGCTTCCAGCGCGCTGAATATCTGCACCAGCACGGCATGATCGACATGGTGGTGAAACGCGGGGAGCTTACCGCCACGCTGGCGCGCATCATCTCTCTCGCCACGGCGAACAAGAAGGCCGCTTGACCAACGAGCTGCAACGCGAGGCCGGGGCGACCGGCCCCCGGTTGAAGGTGAGTGCCGCGCTGGAGCGCCTGCACAACCTCTACCCGCGCATGATTGATCTCAAGATCGACCGGCTGCAACGCCTGCTCCTGGCTCTGGGTTCGCCAGAAAAACATTTGCCCCCCGTGGTCCATGTGGCGGGAACCAACGGCAAGGGCTCGGTCTGCGCCATCGCCCGCGCGGTGGCCGAGGCGGCTGGGTTGAAAGCTCATGTCTTCACCTCCCCGCATCTTGTCCGCTTTAACGAGCGCTTCCGCCTCGCCGGCAAACTTGCCACCGATGAACAAATCGCCGAAGCGCTGGACGCCATCGAGGCTGCCAACAAGGCCAACGAGATCACGATATTCGAGGCGATCACCGCCGCCGCCTTCTGGCTGTTCGCCCGAACCGCGGGTGATCTCTGCATCATCGAGGTTGGGCTGGGCGGGCGGCTGGACGCCACCAACGTCGTGCAGCCCGCCGCCTGCGCCATCACCTCCATATCGCTGGACCATCAGGATTTTCTGGGCAACACGCTGGAGCTGATCGCGGGTGAAAAAGCCGGAATCATCAAGCCGGGCGTGCCCGTCGTCACCGGCTATCAGCCCGCCGAGGTTCTGGCCCGCATCGCCGCAGAAGCCGCGAAGCAGAACGCCCCGCACTTACGCCGTGGGCTGGAATGGCAGGCCGAGCCCACGCCAACCGGCATGGTGTTCGAAGGCCTGGATCTTCCCCGCCCCGCCCTGGCTGGGCTGCATCAGGTAGAAAATGCGGGCATTGCACTGGCCGCCCTGCGCGCCGCCGGATTCAACATCCCGCCCGGTGCCATGGCGGTGGGCCTGCGCGCGGCTGAATGGCCAGCCCGGCTGCAAAGGCTGCACGGCCCGCTCGCCGCGGTGCTGCCGCCGGGCTCGGAGTTATGGCTGGATGGCGCCCATAACCCCGGCGGGGCTGAAATTCTGGCGCAACAGCTGCAAGATTGGGTCACACCCACCACCGTGATTTTGGGTATGAAACAATCCAAGGACGTGACGGAGTTCATCCGCATCCTCAACCCCCATGCCGCCGCTTTGTTCGCGGTGACAGAACCTGAGCAGCATCTTGCCTTGCCGGTGGAAAAAATCATCGAAGCCTCTGACGGCCGCGCCCTGCCGGGGCCGGATATTCGCGGGGCGTTGGGCCAGATCACCGCCCCCACTCGCGTGCTTATCTGCGGCAGCCTCTATTTGGCGGGCGAGGTTTTAAAGTTGGACCAATTCACAGAATTGTCACACAGCGTTTCGTAGCCGTTGCTACAGGGCGCCGGTACTCATCAGGAGCCGCCATGAAGCTGACCCGCCGCGAATTTGTTACCACCACCGCCATTTTCGGCGCGGGCGCCGCCCTTGCCCGCCCGGCCAGCGCGCAAGATGCCTCGGTTTCCTTCCTGCTGGTGGGAGATTGGGGGCGGCATGGCTACCACCACCAACGTGCCGTCGCGCACCAGATGGGCCTCACCGCGCAGCAGATCGGCAGCGACCACATCGTTTCCGTTGGCGATAATTTCTATGAAAACGGGGTGGAGTCAGTCTCCGACCCGCAATGGCAAACCTCGTTTGAGAACGTGTACACCGCGCCCTCGCTGCAAACGCCCTGGAAGATCATTCTCGGCAACCACGATTATCGCGGCAATGTGCAGGCGCAGCTCGATTACGCCAAGCAAACCCCGCGCTGGCAAATCCCTGCGCGCTATTACACGGAAACCATGGCCCTGCCCGGCGGCGCTACAGCAGCATTTTACTACCTGGATACTTCCCCCTTCATCAAAAAATACTACGGCACCCGGGTGGCGGTGGCGGGCCAGAACAGCCAGGAGCAGCTGGACTGGCTGGACGCAAAGCTCGCCGCCTCAACAGCCGATTGGAACATCGTCATCGGCCATCATCCCATCTACACCGCGCAAGATGATGCTGATGGCTACGACCACGACCAGCCGGATCTCATCGCCCGGCTGAACCCCATCCTGCAAAAACATAACGTGCCGCTCTATGTTTGCGGGCACGACCATATTTTGCAGGCGGTGAAGATGGACAACATCTCCTATGTCTGCACCGGGGCCGGCTCGGAAACCTACCAGCCCGAACCCGCCGTGCGGGACGGTTTCGCCTCCGGCTCCCACGGCTTCATGGCCGCACGGCTTTCCGGCAAGCAACTAGACTGGTCTTTCGTGGATTCCTACGGCACCGCACTTTATTCACAATCCATCGTGCGGGCGTAACCCCTTACAAATCAACGCCTGAATAAGAGCCGTTGATCGATTTGTTGATCAACGGGAAATCCGCGAGAATGGCGGTGGTGGCGGCATATTCCAGCAGCGGCCAATGCAGCGTGCTGGCATCCGCCACGAAGCCATCCTGGATCTGCCCGTTATCGATATTCAGCCAATGCCAGACCGGGCCGCGGAAACTCTCCGCAACACCCAACCCCATGCCGGTGGCCATGGGCGGCACCATCGCCACAGGGCCTTGCGGCAAGGCTGCCAAAATGTCGCGCACCAGCCGGATGCTCTCGGGAATCTCCTCCAGCCTTATTTTTATCCGCGCCGCCACATCGCCCTCTTGCGCCACCGGGACGGAAAGGCCCAACGCCTGATACGGCGGATAACCCGGCACCAGCCGCGCATCGCTATTTTGGCCAGAGGCACGGCCCACATACCCCCCCGCATTGTAGGACGCCGCCAGCGCGGGCGGCACCAGCCCCGCGCCCACCACGCGGTCCTGCAGGCTGGCGTAATCCTCGAACACGCGCGTCAGGCTGGGCAACTCGCGCTCCAGCGCGTCCAGCGCATCCTCAATCGCCTCCGCGCCGCCCTCGGCGATATCCCCTGCCACCCCGCCCGGCACCACGATGTCCATCATCAGCCGGTGGCCGAAAACGGCTTGCGCGGCCGCGCAGAGATATTCCCGCAGCAAGGCAAACCGCGCATCCAGAAACGCGAACCCGGCATCGCTCGCGATAAAGCCGATATCGCTGGTGTGGTTGGCGAGCCGCTCCAGCTCCGCCATCAACGCACGCAGATAAATGGCGCGCTCGGGCACCTGCATCGCCAAAGCCGCCTCCGCCGCGCGGGCAAAGGCGATTGAATGCGCGACCGTGGCATCGCCCGAGATTCGCGCCGCGTAGCGCGCCGCCTGCCGGGCGGATTTGCCGCGCAGCAGTCTCAGCGTGCCTTTATGCGCGTAGCCAAGCCTGGCTTCCAGCTTCAGTACCCGCTCCCCCACTACCGAGAACCGGAAATGCCCCGGTTCGATGATCCCGGCATGGATCGGCCCCACCGCCACCTGATGCACGCCCTCGACGTTCGGGGCTTTGAATTCCGGCCAGGCAGCGTGGCCATCCAGCTCGCGGAAATGCTCTATTGCCGTGCGGGTGTCGGCAAAGCCGGTGGCTGTATGACCGTTAAGGTCTTTCGCCAAGCGCTGGAACCAGTTTGCACCTGGGTAGGGCAGGGCCGGATAGGCGCCGTCGCGCAGCTCTACCGCCACCAGTTCACCCGGTTCGTATAGCGCATACGCGCGGGCGGCATCCGTCCAGAGGGCGATGAACCGGCCTTGATAAGCAGTCCAGGCTGCGGGAGATAAAAGCTTCATTGCAGCGCCTCCGCCGCGCGGGAAAGCAGATGCACCAGCGG
>JAKAZY010000114.1 GCA_021826425.1 Pseudomonadota bacterium | reverse complement strand
GCAATTCGTCGGCAGTGACGCCGCCCGGATGCACGCCGCCATTGCCACCGCCATGGCCAGCCGGGCGGGTGATGTGCCCATTGGCATTTCCGGGCAGGGCGAGCTTGCCATCAGCATTGGCGGCGGCGCCGGGGTGGGCAATGTGCTGCTGCTAGGATATGACGACATGCACAGCACCGGTGTGAAATCAGGTGAGAATGGCGGGGCCACCATCACCGAAGTGAACGTGGTGCGCGCGATGGCGCCACTGGGAAGCTGGAACGGTGCCGCGCTTATGTTCCATGCAGCGCGTCCGGCCGGGCAGCACCTGGCGGTGATCTTGCAGGCCGCCAACGGTACCATTCTGGGCCTCGCGGTCCGGTAGGAGCTGGCTAGAGCCGGATGATTTTAGATCGAATCACGACGTAATCTGCTCTAAAATCTGAATCCGCCTCTAAAACAATGAGATAGAGGGCGATTCAGACTTTAGGCTCGCTCGTAAAGTGAGCGAACCTAAATGCATATTGCTCGCTCAAACGTAAAAGGAGAGTGTTCAGCTAAACGCTGAACGCTCTAGTAGAGTCCGCCCAGCGAGTTATCGATGCTGGATGAAGGGGGAGGGGCGCCGGGCGCGCCGCCGTTCTGTGGCGAGCTAAGCGCACCACCGCCGGAGCCGGAGCCGCCGAGGCTATCCATGCCGCCGCCCAGCAGCCCGTTGGCGCTTTGCGCGCCGGGGCTCTGGCCGGGCTTGAAGGCTTCGGTGACCATCGTGCCGTCGGGCTCTGGGACTTGATTCAATGTCATACCAGGCGGTGTCGCGAAGTCGACAGGGGGCTGATCTTTCAGAGCCGCCTTCATGTACTCGTTCCAGATCGGGCCGCAGACATTTCCACCCGTTTCGTTGTTGCCGAGGCTGGTGGGGGTGTCGAAGCCAACCCAACAACCGGTGACGAGGCCGGGGGTAAAGCCGATGAACCAGGCATCGTTGAAGTTGTTGGTGGTGCCGGTTTTGCCGGCCACTGGCTGGGGAATGCCTTTAACGGCTGGCACGCCCGTACCGCGCAGCACTACACCGCGCATCATGGTCAGCATCTGGTAGACAGAATCCGCATCCGCGACCTGCTGGCCGGGTGTGGTGAGTTGCGGCGGCTGATCGGGGCTGCCGTTCACGCAGTTGGCGCATTGCTCCCCGGGCGCCTGGTAGAGCACCGTGCCGTCGGGGTTGGTAACGCTATCGATCAGGCTGGGCGTAACCAGCCTGCCATATTGGTCCAGCGTCGCGTAGGCGGCGGTCATCTTCCACAAGGTGGTGTCGATGGCGCCGATGGCGGAAGGGTAGTAGGGCGGCATTTTATTGATGATGCCGAAACTCTGGAAGGTGTTCGCTATCGCCGGAAGGCCGATCTGGCGCGCAAGGTGCAGTGTCGCGAGATTCAACGACTGCTCCAGCGCGTGGAAGATCGGCACAGGGCCCTGGAAGCTGTTCTCGTAATTGCCTGGCCGGTAGACTGAGCCGTCCGGCATCACTTGCACGAATGGGCCGTCGAGCACCTGGGCGTCGGGCTGGATGTTCTGCTCCATGGCGGTGAGATAGACCAGCGGCTTGACCGAGGAGCCGGGCTGGCGTTGCGCCTGGATGGCCCGGTTATAGGGGCTCATGTCATGGCTCCAGCCGCCGACCATCGCGACGATGCGCCCGGTGGCTGGGTCCATGGAGATCAGCGCCCCTTGCACCTTGGGAATTTGCTCTAGTGAGAGGGATTTCAGGTCTCCGGAGACGATGATCACGTCGCCAGGGTGCAGCACATCCGCCGTCGAGGCCGGACGTGCGCCCATATACCCGTGTATCCACGGGCGGGCCCAGCGCATGTTCGCCAGCGGTAGCGCCCCGGTTGCCGGAGTGCCGGTGTTGGGGGCCGTTGTGCCGATGCGTGCAGAATCGCGCGAAGCCGCGAGCACGATGCCGATCCGCCAGCCGGGCCGAAGCCCTGGCGGATTGTGCTGCTTTGGCAGCATTGTCTGCCAATCGGCGGCAATATCTGGATCAGCAATGTGGCTAATCAGCCCGTGCCAGCCGGAATAGCTGTGGTCGTAATCCTCCAATCCGTCGCGCACAGCATTTGCCGCCACTTGTTGCAGTGCGGGGTTGAGGCTGGTGCGCACGATAAGGCCGCCGGTGTTAACCGCATTCGCGCCAAATTGCTGCACCAGCTGGGCGTGCACGGCGTCAGCGAAATAGCCGCCATCGGGAACGCCTTGCTGGGCCGTGCTCGCCTTTGGCAATAGCGGTTCGGCTTGGGCTGTGGCCGCCTGGGTGGCATTGATTGCGCCGTCTGCCAGCATTCGGCCGATGATGAAATTACGCCTTTGCAGCGAGTCCTGCGGGTGCAGGAACGGATCATAATTTGTTGGCGCCTTAGGCAAGGCCGCGAGCGTGGCAGCCTGGGCAATATCGAGCTGGGAGAGGGGTTCGTCGAAATAGGTCTGCGCCGCGGCGGCGACGCCAAAGGAGTTATGCCCGAGATCAATCTCGTTCAAATAGAGCGTCAGGACTTGCTGCTTGCTCATTGCCTGAGAGACGCGCACCGCCAGGATGGCTTCCTTGATCTTGGTGGCGAAAGTGATGTGATTGTCCAGCAGCATGTTTTTCACAACCTGCTGGGTGATGGTAGAGGCGCCCAGTGGCCGGCGGCCAGAGCCGATCCGCGTGATATCGGTAAGTCCAGCGCGCAGGATGGCGAGCGGATTGATGCCCGGTTCAACCCAGAACAGTCTATCTTCCGCCGAAATGAAAGCCTTCTGCACGACCGGCGGGATCTGGTCATACGGAACATAGATGCTATGCTGCGTCCCCATTTCCGCGAGCAATTGGAAGTTGGACGTATAGACGCGCGACTCCAAAGGCGGCTTGTAGGTTTTCAGGTTTTCGATGCTGGGCAATCCCGCCGAGAAGTACAGAAATGCGCCCCCCGTGAGCACGATTCCCGCGATAATGGCAAGAAACACCAGCCGGTACAGGCTGGCGACAAAAAAGCTGAAGAGTCTGCTGATCGGGCTGCGGCGTTTTTGCCGCTTTGGCGCGCGCGCGGGCTGGTGCCGCGGCGGGGGCGTGTTGCGGCTCGGGCGAGAAAGCCGTTCACCGGCGGAGAAATCGTCGTTCTGATCAGACATGCCGGGCTCTTAGCACCTCGTTTCCATAGGGGCGATATGCAGGACGTGACAGGTTTGCAATTCAGCCAGCGATCCGGCCTCTGGCCGGATCACTGAAGTAGCTGTCTATGGCGCCGGCGAGGCGCGCCACGAGCAAGTGGCGCTGTCTGGGGTCACGCAGCCGCCTTTCATCCTCGGCATTGCTGAGGCAGCCCATTTCCAGCAGGGTTGAGGGAATCGAGGGGTCCCGCAGCACGGCGAAATTGGCGCTGCGCGTGGGGTCTGGCAGCAGTGGAATGTGTTGCGAGAAGGAGGCGGCGATATCATCGGCTATTGTCGCGGACCCAATTTTTGTCGCGCGGGTTTCCAGGCTGGCCAGGATATTTGCCACCTGTGGCGAGACGCCAGCGGGGGCGCCGCTGGGGCCATCCGCGCTGTTTTCATCCTGGGCGACAGCGGCGGCCAGTTTATCGGATGCCTTATTGGAAAGGGTGAAAACCGACGCGCCACGTAAATCCGGTTCTGGCAAATGGTCGCAATGCAAGGAGATAAACAGGTCTGCCTTATGCTCCAGAGCCATGTTTACCCGCCCTTCCAGCGAGATGAATTCGTCTGTCGAACGTGTCATCGCCACCCTGTAGCGCCTTGTTGCAAGCAGGGCGTAGTGAAGCTCCAGAGCCGTGGCGAGGGTAATGGTTTTTTCGTAAAAACCATCCGGGGCGATGGCTCCCGGGTCATGCCCGCCATGGCCGGGGTCGAGCATGATAAGCGGCTCCTGGCTGGCGGCGGAAGAGAGGCGGGGAAGGGCGGCAGAGCCTGCGGCGCCAAGGCCAAGGCGCAAAAGCCCGCGCCGGGTGGCGGTACAATTCAAGCACATTGAACATTGTCTAACATATGGCCTTCATCTCTGGCTAGGACTCCCTGATATTTCCTGTATTTACCCTGAACAAGTAACCAGATTGTGTCTGATTTCAGGTGAGGTTGCGGGCTTATGGCCGGTTTGAATGCGGGCCTTGCGGAACCTGTCTTGCTTCGGCTATAGCCTCGCCGCATCGGAGTGTAGCTCAGCCTGGTTAGAGTACTGTGTTCGGAACGCAGGGGCCGGAGGTTCGAATCCTCTCACTCCGACCATATTTTCCCGGAAATTTGTAGTTTGTGCAATTCGCCGCCGCGTCCAGCGGGCCTGAGCCTGTTGGCGGCGCCCGGCGGGGCCATGCGCCTGGAGTGCGCTGGCTTGAGGTTCGCTCCCACGGCCAGCGCATCTCAAGGCTGAACTGCCCTCAGAGATACTAAAATAGCGGCTCATGCAAGGTTCAAGCTGGATCGCGGCGCGACCCGACTTGAACCGATCGGGCTTCAACATGGCCTAATTCATGAAATTTTTTTCACAAGATTGCTGCGGTTAAGTCGGTTGACCTTGAACATAACCATACCCGCAGATACCTAACCGACCCTGGAATTATTTTGCGGCGGGTCACGACACGAAATTTCAGGGAGGCTTGGCGCATGTCGGTTGTTTCAGCGGTAGATAATACCGGACGGGCGCGCAATGCTGTGGTTGCGGCGTTTCTGGGCTGGACGCTGGACGCGTTTGACTTCTTTATTCTGATCCTGACCCTGAACAACATATCCAATGCATTTGGTGTCAGCATCCGTTCCGTGGCGTTCTCCATCACGCTAACCCTCGCGACGCGGGCAATTGGCGCGTTCATTTTCGGACGCCTCGCGGATATCTACGGCCGCAAGCCGATTCTGATGCTGGTCGTTTTACTCTATTCCTTCTTTGAGGCGCTGACCGGCCTTGCCTGGTCGTTCTCGGTTTTCATGGTTATTCGTACACTTTTTGGCATCGCCATGGGCGGCGAGTGGGGGATCGGATCCTCTCTCGCCATGGAAACAATCCCCGAGCGTTGGCGCGGCTGGGTTTCTGGCCTGCTGCAAGCGGGGTATCCGTTCGGGTTCTTCCTGGCGACGCTGCTGTTCGATTTTGGCCTGAAGCCGCTGGGTTGGCGCGGCATGTTCTTCGTTGGCGCGTTGCCGGCTTTGCTGGTATTTTTCATTGCCTCCCAGGTAGAGGAAAGCCCGGCCTTTGAGGCCATGAAGCACCGCCCCGAAAAACTGCCGTTGAGCACGGTGCTGCGCAAGAACGCCAAGCTGGTTGTGTATGGCGTGGTGATGATGGCGGCGTTCAATTTCTTCTCGCACGGCACTCAGGATATTTACGTGAAGCTGTTCCTGGGCAAGCAGCTGCATTTCACGCACAGCGAGATGGCCAATGTGGCGCTCATCTTCAACGCAGGTGCGGTGATCGGCGGGATCTTGTTCGGCCTGCTCAGCCAGAAGATCGGCCGGCGCTACGCCATTATCGGCGCCTGCATCGTTTCACTGCTGGCGCTTTGGCCGTGGTCTCATGGCACGGATTTTGCCACCATCGCCATCGCCGCGTTCTTCATGCAGGTGGGCGTGCAGGGGGCCTGGGGCGTGGTGCCTGTGCATCTAAACGAGCTTTCACCTGCCGAAATCCGCGGTACTTTCCCGGGGTTTGTCTATCAGCTCGGCAATTTTGTGGCGTCCTTCAACGGGCCGATCCAGGTCTCCCTGGCGATGAGCCGTGGCGGTGATTATGGCTATGCGCTGACGTTGGTGGCCGGTGTTGTTGCCGTTATTCTTATTGTCCTGATGCTT
>JAKAZY010000113.1 GCA_021826425.1 Pseudomonadota bacterium | reverse complement strand
GACAGCCGCCGCGACGAGGCGGACCATTTCGGCAATTATACCACCACAATCTCCCTGGCGGGCGCCCATAAGCAGTTCAGCGTCACCTTAAGCGCCACGATCGAGGTTGGCTTGCCCGCCCCGCCCGCCGCGCCCGAAACCCCGCGCTGGGAGGCGATTGCCGCCTGGGGGAAGCAGGCGCTGGAGGTGGCTGAGTTCTGCCTGCCCAGCCGGCTTGCCATGCCGGCGCCGGACATCGCCGATTACGCCGCGGTGAGCTTTCTGCCGGGGCGCAATATCCTGGAGGCGCTGCTGGAACTGAACCAGCGCATCTTCACGGAGATGAACTACAAGCCGGGTGTCACCAATAATTTCACCCCGGCGCTGCAGATTTTATACACGCGCACAGGCGTCTGCCAGGATTATGCGCATTTCATGCTGGCCTGCCTGCGCGCTTTGGGTCTGCCGGGGCGGTATGTGTCGGGTTATCTGCAGACCTCACCTCCGCTCGGGCAGGTGAAACGGCGTGGTGTGGACCAGAGCCACGCCTGGATAAGCGCTTGGCTCGGCCCGCAGATCGGCTGGGTGGATTTCGACCCAACAAACAACCTGCTGGTGACGAACGAGCACGTCACTCTGGCCTGGGGTCGGGATTTCTCGGACGTTTCCCCCCTTCGCGGCATCATCCTCGGCGGCGGGCGGCATTACCTGACAGTGGGCGTGGATCTGGAGCCGGTGCTGACCTGAGCACGTTACGCAGCTTCATTTTTCCTGGCCAATAACGCCCCCAGCGAGACGTTCATCGACAACATCAGCTGCATGGGTTTCCATTGTTGAGACGAGCATCCCAGCGAAACCGACATCGCCAAATTTGAAGTGCCGCGGGCAAAATCTGCCCATCGGGTTCCGGCTAAAACCCGCGAGCGGCTTCTGACCCTTGCCGGAGTTAAGCAGACTCAGGCCGCCTGAGCCGCGCAAACACCCCGAAAGGCCAGGTTACACCGGCCTTTTTTTGTCTCAGAAGGGCCGCCAGCCGCCGCGCTGCCCGCGCATGAAGAGATACCCGACAAAGCCCAGCAGGAGCATGACCGGGATCATGATAAAGGCCGTCCATACCACGACCGCCGTGATACACAGAGCCAAGCCAAAGGCAGCCAGACGCATGAGTATCTGCGTGAAGGAGGGTTTGGGCGGCTCGATGAAGTTCCCGTCGGGCGTCATGTCAAGCACGGGGCCGTTTTCTTTTGCCATGGGATAGATCTAGGGCAGCCGGGCGGTTGCTTCAATCTTATTCGATAGAGGAGAGATAGCCGGCAGCCGTACATGCGCTTAAATATCGGGCATGCAGGATGATGATCTGTTCGGCCCGCCGCTTGCCGCCACGCCGTCCACCTCCGCCGGGCCGCGCCCGCTGGCCGAAAAGCTGCGGCCAAAAACCCTTGATGAGGTGATCGGCCAGAACCATCTGCTGGGGCCGGAAGGCAGCCTGACAGGCATGCTACAGCGCGGCTCGCTGACCTCGCTTATCCTCTGGGGGCCTCCGGGTGTGGGTAAGACTACCATCGCCCGGCTGCTGGCTGATGCGGCGGGTCTGCAATTTAAGCAGATCTCGGCGGTGTTCTCCGGCGTGGCGGATTTGAAGAAAGTGTTCGACGAAGCCACTCGCCTGCACCGCGCCGGCAAGGCCACGCTGCTGTTCGTTGACGAGATCCACCGTTTCAACCGCGCCCAGCAGGATGCGTTTCTGCCGGTGGTGGAGGCGGGCACCGTCACGCTCATCGGCGCCACCACGGAAAATCCCAGCTTCGCGCTCAACGGCGCCCTGCTCTCGCGCGCCCAGGTGTTTGTGTTGCGCCGGCTGGATGATGCGGCGATGGCGCAGCTTCTCACCCGCGCCGAGGCCGAAACCGGTGAGACTTTGCCGCTGACGCCGGGTGCGCGCGCCAGCTTACGCGCCATGGCCGACGGCGATGGCCGTGCATTGCTGAACATGGCCGAGCAGCTTTTCGCCTTACCGCCCGAACCGTTATTAGACGAAACCGGGCTCAGCCAGATGTTATCCCGCCGCGCGGCCCTCTACGACCGCGACCGCGAGGAGCATTACAATCTCATCTCCGCCCTGCATAAATCCATGCGCGGGTCGGATGCCGACGCGGCACTTTACTGGCTCGCCCGCATGTTCGCGGGCGGGGAAGATCCGCGCTACATCGCCCGGCGGATCACGCGCTTTGCCTCAGAGGATATTGGCTTGGCTGACCCGCAGGCACTACCCCAAACCCTCGCGGCGTGGGAGGCTTATGAGCGCCTCGGCTCGCCGGAAGGGGAGGTCTGCATCGCCCAGGCCGTGGTGTATCTCGCCACCGCGCCCAAATCCAACGCCGTGTATAAGGCCATAGGGGCCGCCAACCGGGCCGCGAAGGAAACCGGCAGCCTGATGCCGCCCATGAACATCCTCAACGCACCCACCAAGCTGATGAAAAACCTCGGCTACGGCGAAAACTACCAGTACGACCACGACACGGCGGAAGGCTTCTCCGGCGACAATTACTTCCCCGAAGGCATGGGCAGGCCGGATTTCTACCGCCCGGTGGAACGCGGTTTCGAGAGGGAAATCGTCAAGCGCCTCGCTTATTGGGCAAAATTGCGCGAAGAGAAGCAATGACTGATTACCGAGTGACCGAAGCCGGGGCCGAGATGCGGCTGGACCGTTATCTGCGCCGCGAAGTGCCCGGCTTAACCCAGGGCGTTTTGCAAAAACTGTTGCGCACCGGCAAAATCCGCCTGAACGGCAGCCGCGCCGGGGCCAATGCCCGCCTTAATTTGGGCGATTTGCTGAATGTGCCCGAAATCGCCCCGCCGGCTGAACTGCCCAAGCAGCGCCATGTGATGAAGATGGACGAGGCGATGACGAAAGAGCTGGAGCGCATGGTGCTCTACCAGGATGCCAGCGTCATCATCCTCAACAAGCCCGCCGGGCTGCCAGTGCAGGGCGGCACGGGCATCGCCGTGCATGTGGACGGCATGCTAGACGCGCTGCGCGGCGAGAACCCCGAACGCCCGAAGCTGGTGCACCGGCTGGACCGTGATACCTCGGGCCTGCTGGTTATCGCCCGCTCCGGCCGGGTGGCGAGCAAGCTCTCCGCCGCCTTCCGGGGCCGCGATGTTGAGAAAACCTATTGGGCGCTGCTAACCGGGCTGCCGGAGCCGCTGGAGGGCCGAATCGACCTGCCGTTGAAACGGATCGATATGGGCCAAACCTCCCGCGCCGAGCCCGCCTCGCGCAAGGATAAAGAGGCGCAGAAGGCGGTGACCGATTACCGCGTGCTGGACAAGGCCGGGCGCAAATTCTGCCTGGCGCAGCTCAACCCGCAAACCGGACGCATGCACCAGTTGCGCGCCCATTGCCTGGCGCTGGGAACGCCCATTCTGGGCGATGAGGTTTATGGCGGGGTGTATTCCGAACATTTCGCCCAGCAACTGCATCTGCATGCGCGCCGTCTCAACTTCCCGCATCCCGAGGGTGGTTTTTTAACCGTGGAAGCGCCGCTACCCAAACATATGCTCAAAGGGCTCAACTACCTTGGCTTTCCCGCCCCCGAGCCCGCAAAGCCTGAACGCAAAAGCCGGGCTTAGAGCACGATCGCCTCCAGACACGGACCTCCCCAGCCAAGATATTACAAGCGGTTAAACCGCGACGGGGTAGAAACCAGGATGGAATCCTGCCAAATCTGATCCATGCGCCGGTGGATAAGACCTCTCCTGTGCCTATGCTTCGCCCTGGGGGGAGCCCCTGCGCAAGGTGCAGACCCGGTGAAATACGGCGTCAGCTTCACCCCCTCGGGTGATGGCGGGCTGGACGGACTGCTGAAACAAACCTCTTCGCTGGTTTTATTACGCACCAAACTGCCCCCCGCCCCCTTCGCGCTCATAGGCCGGGCCCAGCAGGACGAAAAGCAGTTCACCACTGTGCTGCATTCCCTGGGTTACGATGCCGGCCGCACCAGCATCACCATTGATGGCATGACCCTCGACAATCCAGCGCTGCTCGACCATCTCAATCAACTGCCGGATGCAAACCAGGCCAAGGTGCAGGTAACCACGCAGAAAGGCCCGCTGTTCACGCTGGGGCAAGTGAACATCAACGGGCTGCCGCAGGGCTTCAAGGCGCGGCCCGGCATCCGCGCGGGGCAAACAGCCGATGCGGCACCCATTTTAGCCGCCAGCGCCGGGCTGACCACGGCGCTGCGCAATGCCGGATACGCCTTCGCCAAGGTCAGCCCGCCTTATGCCGTCGCCAATCAGGTCAACCACAAGCTGGATGTCACCTACACTGTCAAAACCGGCCCGCATGTGGATATCGGCCCCATCTCCTTTGCCGGGCTAACCCGAACAAACCCTGACTTCCTGCGCCGCCATATCAGCTTGCGCCCCGGCCAGCGTTATTCGGATACGGCATTACAGGATGCGCGGGATTCCCTGTTGGGGCTGGGTGTGTTCTCCTCCGTTACCCCCGTGCCCGCCAGCTCCGCCATCAGCGGCCAGGTGCCGATCATTTTTCATGTCACAGAAGAAAAGCGCCACGCGGTTTCGCTCTCCGGCGCGTATGCCACGGATACCGGCTTTACCATTGGCACAAGCTGGGAGGACCGGAATGTTTTCCGCCAGGCGGAAACGCTCACATTCTCCGTTGCCGCAAACGGGCTGGGCGGCACCGGCACCACCGCACCGGGTTATGATGTGAAAGGCGTGTTTACCAAGCCGGACTACTATGCGCGCGGGCAAATGTTTGCACTCTCCGCCGAGGGGCTGAAGCAATCCCTCATCGCCTATGACCGCACGGGTATTATTCTCGGCGCGTCGCTCGCCCGCCCCATCACCAAAAACACCAGCATCACCTACGGCCCCAGCTTCACCAGCGAGCGCGTAAAGCAGGAAGGCGTCATCCGCACCTATGTGCTGCTGCAATTCCCCATCAATTTCACCTGGAACACCACCAACAGCCTGCTGGAGCCCACGCGTGGCCACAGCCTGGCGCTTACAATAACCCCCACTTTCCCGGTGGTAGGCACCAGGCGCCGCCCGTTTGCCATTCTGCTTGGCACTGGTTCAGTCTATTTCCCCGTCGAGCGCAAAGCCTGGGGCGTCATCGCGGTGCATGGGGTGGTGGGCAGCATCCAAGGTGCCACACAGTTTGGCGTGCCACCAGACCAGCGGTTTTACGCAGGCGGCTCCGGCACTGTGCGGGGTTATGCGTACCAGACCATCGGCCCGCTTTTCGCGGATGATAAACCCGAGGGCGGGCTAGCCATGGATGCCATTGAGTTCGAATTCCGCCAGCATATTACAAACACCATCGGCATCGTGCCGTTCATCGATGCCGGGCAGGTGAATGCTGGTTCCACCCCCTTTCAAGGCAAGGTAAGCGTGGGATACGGGCTTGGCGCGCGGTATTATACCTCCATCGGCCCCATCCGGGCGGATATTGCATTGCCCCTGAGGCGCACGCCCGGCAGCGGGGCTTTCGCGCTCTATCTCGGGCTTGGGGAGGCGTTTTAGCCCATGCGCTGGCTGAAACGCACCCTTCTTGGGCTTCTGGCGCTGGTGATGCTTCTGCTGCTGGCGGTGGCGGGTGTGGTTGTGGCGCTGAACAGCCAGAGCGGTCGGAACTTTGCCGCAGGCGCGATCAACAAATTCGGCAAATCCTACGTTCATATCAGCGCGCTTGGCGGGCATTTCCCGGCGGATATCAAAATCCCCCGCCTCCAGCTTGTGGATGCAAAAGGCACATGGCTGAGCGGGCAAGAGCTGGAACTGAAATGGTCGCCCTTGGCGCTGCTGCGCGGCAATCTCTCAGTCCAGGCGTTCACCGCCG
>JAKAZY010000112.1 GCA_021826425.1 Pseudomonadota bacterium | reverse complement strand
AGGTTGGCCAAGCGCATCGCCAACGGGATGCGCCAGGCCAGGGTGCTGATCGGCACCGAGGGGCCGGGCGGCAATGTGCTGAAAATCCGCCCGCCACTGCCTTTTGCCACGCAGGACGCGGCCCGGCTGGTGGAGGCGTTGCACGGCGTGTTGCGGTCGCTCTGAATGCGCCCGCAGGCCCCATCAGGGTGCGGCGCCGGGGTGGGCGGCGGCGTAGGCCAGTTGCTCCGGCGTCATTTCAAAACCGGTTAAAATCTGAATCCCCGCACTGTCCGGCACGGCGGGCAACTCAATCTTCACGGGCTTTGAGCTTGCCGCCGCAATGCTCATATTGCCATCGAATTTCAGCGTAATCTGATAATCTTGTTTCTCGATAATCTGGCTGCCTTTGGTAATGGCCACGAACCAGGGCAGGGTAATCGGTTGGCTGTTATTCGCCGGGCCATTATCTGCGAGGAAGTTGCTGGTGAAGCGCACTTCAAGCAACCCTTCATGGTGTTTTTTCTGGTAAACGCAATCGCCTGATACGTTGCTGAGCTGGGCTGTGGAAATTTGTGAGGCGACATCGCTGCGGCCGGGGAGAAACAGCGTCACTGTCTGTGCCTGCTGCAGCACCGCCACTTGCGGGCAGTAGGTCGTGGGGTCCGCCGGCATCGCGTTGGCGGGACTGGGCGTATTAACCGTGTTGGCCGTGTTGGTTGGACTCGGTGTGTTAACCGTGTTGGCCGGCGCGGTCGTGCCAGCTGTGCCGGCTTCACCGGCCTTATTGGCCGTGCTGACCGGGCCGGTTGTATTAACCACGCTAAAATTAATCCCGCCGCCCGCGCTGGCCGTATTATCGGCGCTGCCCGCGCTGGCTGTATTGTCTGCACCGGCTGTGGCGGGCGTGGTCACGATTCTGGTTGTGCGCAGCGCGCTGTCTTCACCGGCCTTACTGATGCCAGCTGCGTGGGTCGTTGTGGTGGTGCTGTTGACGATATGGGCTGAGAACCCCGCGCCGCAGGCGGCAAGGCTTAGCAGACATACCAGGGAAGCAGCGGGCAGGAGGGCGGATTTGAAATCTTTCATGCCCGCTCCCTTGCCAGATTTTTGCTCCCCGGTCATCTACGCGCATGGCAGTTTATACCGAAGTTACGGACGAGGCGCTGACCGCGTTCCTCGCCCTTTACGATATCGGCTCGCTCACCGCCTTCCGCGGCATTGCCGAGGGTGTGGAGAACAGCAATTACGCCCTGAAAACCAGCCAGGGGGATTTCATTCTCACACTCTATGAGAAGCGGGTAAACAAGGAGGATCTGCCCTATTTCCTGGGGTTGATGGAGCATCTGGGTGCCCATGGCCTGCCTTGCCCGCAGCCGGTGCGGGCGAAAACTGGCCGGAATTTGCAGGAGCTGGCGGGCAAGATGGCGGCCATCACCACCTTTCTGCCGGGCGTTTGGCCCCGGCAGATCAAGGTTGCACATTGCGAGCCGCTGGGCGCTGCGTTGGCCAGGTTGCATCTGGCTGGTGAGGGCTTTGCCATGACCCGCCGCAACGGCCTCGGCCCCGATGCCTGGGGCCCGCTTCTCGCCAAAAGCCTGCCCCAGGCGGATGGCGTGATGGGTGGGTTGGGAGCGGCGCTGCAGGCCTGGCTGGAGCAGGTTCTGGCCAATTGGCCGCAGGGCCTGCCGGTGGGGCAGATCCATGCGGACTTGTTCCCAGACAATGTGTTTTTCCTGGACGCCCAGATTTCCGGACTGATCGATTTCTACTTCGCCTGCACGGATATTTTGGCTTACGACATCGCGGTGTGCCTGAATGCCTGGTGTTTCGAGACCCCGGCGGAGCTGAATGTCACGCGCTCGCGGGCGTTGCTGCGCGGCTATCAATCTGTGCGGTCATTATCCACAGCGGAAATCAACGCTCTGCCGGTGCTCGCACAGGGGGCGGCCATGCGCTTCCTGCTGACGCGGCTTTACGACTGGCTGAACACCCCGGCGGGTGCTCTGGTTACACCTAAGGATCCATTGGATTACTACCGCCGCCTGCGTTTCCATTTTTCCGTGACCGGGGCAGGCGCTTATGGACTTTGAACCAGAAAACATCGTCGAGATCTGGACGGATGGCGGCTGCAGGCCCAATCCTGGCCCTGGCGGCTGGGCGGCGATTCTGAAGTTCAAGGGCAATTTGAGGGAGCTTTCCGGCGGGGAGGCGGATACCACGAATAACCGTATGGAGCTGACCGCCGCCGCGCAGGCTCTATCCGCGCTGAAGCGCCCCTGCGTGGTGAAGCTGCATACCGATTCGGAATATCTGAAAAACGGCATCACCCGCTGGCATACCGGCTGGGTGCGCAAGAACTGGCGTAGCTCCACGGGCGATCCGGTGAAGAACATGGATTTGTGGAAGCTGATCCTGGAGGCGGCCAAACCCCACAGCATCGAATGGCTTTGGGTTAAGGGCCATTCGGGCGATGCGATGAACGAGCGTGCCGACGAGCTGGCCACCGCCGCGCGGGAGGCGCTTAAATAGCCTTGGGGCTTTTAGTGGGCCAGTTTGAAGCTTTGGCGGGCCGTTTTTGTGGACCGCGTCTTTGCGGCTCGACGGGAAGATATGATCTTCAAAATGTTGGACATTCCCGCCGACCAACTAAATGTCGCACAGGATTTGATGGATAATTGGCAGCACGCCTTCATTCTCCAAAATGGCCACTTAACCAGCGCTGAATATGCATATGGCATCACCTTCCTTTCTGAAAATTACATTCGCAAAGCCTGGTCCTTATATTTTGAGATAAAAACCATTGTATGCGGTGCAATCCATGATTTTCAAGATATCGTGGTTTGTCGCCGCAAGGGCTGATAGCGCGGCAACCTCGGCACAAAGAACATGACTGGTCTGCGGAAAAGCGACTCCGGGCGGCTTCACCACCCTAGACCGAACCGACTGGCCCGTTGGGCCCAATCTTCGTGATCTTCCGGCTCAATTCGCTCAATGGTCTCATTTATGGGTAGCAATATGAGTGTCTCAGCAGTTGTGATTACTGCGGAATGCGTCATGAGCGTTCGGCGGACTTGCTGGAATGGCGCCCGCCAGATTCGTTCCTGATGTGCTCACTTGATGCCGTGTATATTCTAGCGGTGGAAAATCAACCACATTCTCAATCCGGATAAAGTTCAGGCTTTTGTGCCATTGCTGCGCGTCCACGCACCCGCATGCGGTGCCTTAGGGCTTGATCTTTTGCCGCGAAACCCCCATTACCTTCTCAGGATCAGTCCTTGAGTCCTGGCGCCCGTCCTGGGCCGCATATTTTCTCATTTCCACCGTAAAGCCACGGCCCTGGCCTTGGCACCTCCTGCCATTGGAACTCTGCTTCGCCATGCATCTCGCCGAATTGAAGGCAAAATCTCCCACCGATCTTCTGGCCCTCGCCGAGGAGTTGGAGGTCGAAAACGCCTCCTCCCTGCGCAAGCAGGACATCATGTTCTCCATCCTCAAGGCCTGCGCCGAAAACGAGCAGGCCATTCATGGCGACGGCACGCTGGAAATCCTGCCCGATGGTTTCGGCTTCCTGCGCAACCCGGAGGCTAACTATCTCCCCGGCCCGGAAGACATCTACGTCTCCCCGCAGCAGGTGCGCCGCTACGGCCTGCGCACCGGTGACACGGTGGATGGCGAGATCCGCGCGCCGAAGGAAGGCGAGCGTTATTTCTCCCTCGTCAATGTCGACAAGATCAATTTCGAGGCGCCGGATGCGGTGAAGCACCGCATCAATTTCGATAATCTCACGCCCCTCTACCCCACCTCGCGCCTGCGCATGGAAGTGGAAGTGCCCGAGCCCACCACAAAGGGTCAGACCAAGGAGATCACCGGCCGGGTGATCGATCTGGTCTCGCCCATCGGCAAGGGCCAGCGCGCCCTGGTTGTGGCGCCGCCGCGTACGGGTAAAACCGTGATGTTGCAGAACATCGCCGCCTCCATCTCCGCCAACCACCCGGAAGTGTTCCTGATGGTGCTGCTCATCGATGAGCGGCCGGAGGAAGTGACCGATATGTCCCGCTCCGTGAAGGGTGAGGTTGTGGCCTCCACCTTCGACGAACCTGCCACGCGCCACGTGCAGGTGACCGAGATGGTGCTGGAGAAAGCCAAGCGACTGGTGGAACACAAGCGCGATGTGGTGATTTTGCTAGATTCCATCACCCGCCTGGCGCGCGCCTACAACACCGTTGTGCCCTCATCCGGCAAGGTGCTCACCGGCGGTGTGGACGCCAACGCCCTGCAGCGCCCCAAGCGCTTCTTTGGTGCTGCGCGCAACATCGAGGAAGGTGGCTCGCTCACCATTATCGCCACCGCGCTGATCGATACCGGCTCGCGCATGGACGAGGTGATTTTCGAAGAATTCAAGGGCACGGGTAATGCCGAGCTGATCCTGGACCGCAAGCTCTCCGACAAGCGCACCTTCCCAGCCATCGACATTACCAAGTCTGGCACCCGTAAGGAGGAACTACTGGTTGAGAAGGCTGTGCTCTCCAAGATGTGGGTGCTGCGCCGCATCCTCAACCCGATGGGCACCACGGATGCGATGGAGTTCCTGCTCGACAAGCTGAAATACTCGAAGACCAATTCTGACTTCTTCGAGGCGATGAACACCTGATTGAGAAAAAGGCCGGGTATTACCGGCCTTTTTTGTTTTGCGTGCAAAGACGTTCTATGACGCTGCGACCACCGCCAACGGCGCGTCCTGGTTGGCTAATATCGATTTTGGCGCTTCCGGGTGCCCGAACAGATAGCCTTGCATCTCGTCGCAGCCCAGCTCCATCAGGCAAAGCGCCTGCTCCATATGTTCCACCCCCTCGGCCGTAACCTGCGCGCCGAGATCATGCGCCAGCCGGATCAGCGCGTGTACAATGGCATAGCCCCGCTCGTCATCCGGCAGGCCGGAGATGAAGCGGCGGTCGATCTTCATGCGGTTCAGTCCGAAGCGGTGCATCATCTCCAGCGAGGCGGCGCCGGTGCCGAAATCATCCACCGCCACCCGCACGCCTTCTTCTTTCAGCTGAACGAGCTGATGCAGGGCACCTTCATGGTCCAGCGCCAAGCGGCTTTCGGTGATTTCCAGCTCTAGCCGGTGTGGGGGCAGGCCGGATTCTGCCAGGGCCTGCATTACTGTCTCGGCGAAATGCGCGTCCGTGAGTTGCAGAGGGGAGATGTTCACGCAGAGCCGCACCTGATCCGGCCAATCGTGCGCGGCGGTGCAGGCGGCGCGCAGCACATAGGCGCCGAAACTGGCGATCAATCCGGTCTGCTCGGCGATGGGGATGAACACCCGTGGGGAAATCTCGCCAAAATGGGCATGCTGCCAGCGCAGTAGCGCCTCATAGCCGGTGAGCAGCCCGTCCGGCGGGTTCCAGAGCGGCTGGTAGGCCACATGCAGCTCCCGCCGGGTCAAAGCTTGCAGAAGATCCGTATGAAGCTGGCGGCTGGCGGTGGCCTCCAGTCCCGGATCGTAGATTCTGTACCCGTGCCGGCCGGAACGCTTGACGCTGTACATGGCCAAATCCGCCTGGCGGATCAGCTCCTCCGGCTTGGTCTCCTCGTGGCTGAAATAGGTGATGCCGACCGAGGCGGAAACGCGCGTCTGCGTTTGCGGCAGTATCACGGGGGCCGAGATCGCCTCGCAGATGCTCGCGGCCACACGCTCGGCCGCCTGCCCCAAGGTAGGACCGCCGCGCAGCAATACCCCGAACTCATCACCGCCCAGCCTGGCTGGCCTGACGGATATTTTGTACCAGTGCATTTGAGATAGCGCGATCATGCTGCGTGGTCGAGATGGATTATATTAGGCCGTACGGTTTGTGGTGCTGGTGGCCTATATCCCAGCGATGAGTGC
>JAKAZY010000009.1 GCA_021826425.1 Pseudomonadota bacterium | reverse complement strand
TTTCGCTCCGCGAATTTATGACTTTCTGGCGGCACCTCTGGCGCACGCGCTGGAGGCGCAGGGGCAGAAGCCGGAGCTTATCTACACAGCGCTTTACGAGGCGTTTTTTACCTATGTGAAGGTGGCGGTATTTGCCGCGGCGTTCATCTCTTTCCCCATCGTGGCGGCACAGATGTGGCTGTTTGTGGCGCCAGGGCTATACAAGCGCGAGAAGCGGGCATTGCTGCCCTTTCTTATTGCCACCCCAATATTGTTTTTCAGCGGCGGGGCGTTGGCCTATTATGTGTTCTTTCCCGTCGCGTGGAAATTTTTCCTTTCCTTCCAGCAATCCGGCGGCACGGTGGATATCGAGCTGTTGCCGAAAGTGGCTGATTATTTAAATATCGTAATGAAGCTGATCTTCGCCTTCGGGCTCAGCTTTGAGCTGCCGGTGCTGCTCACATTGCTGGGCAAGGTTGGCATCGTGAATCACGCGGGCCTGAAGAAGTACCGTCGCTACGCCTATGTGGGCTGCTTTATTGTCGCGGCAATCATGGCCCCGCCGGACGTGCCGAGCCAGTGCATCATGGCCGGGCTGTTGATCTTCCTGTTCGAGATTTCGCTGTTTTTAGTGCGGATTGTCGAACCAAAATACGAGAAAATGGCTGAGGATGATGCGGCCGAGGACGAAACCAAAACAGTAAAAGACTCCGAACATGCATGATATCAAGATGATCCGTGAGGATGCCGCCGGGTTCGATGCAGGCCTGGTCAGAAGGGGCATTTTGCCGCTTTCACGGGAACTTTTAGAACTGGACGAACGCCGCCGTGCTGCTTTGGCCAGGCAGCAGGAGTTGCAAGCCGAGCGCAACGCGGTTTCCAAGAAAATCGGCGAGGCGAAGCGCAACAAGCAGGATAGCGCGGGCTTGGAAGCCGAAGGAACAAGGCTTCGCGGCGAGATTGAAGCGTTGGACGCGGAGGGGCCGCGTTTGGACGGATTACTGCGGGGCATGCTGGCGAAAATTCCGAACTTGCTGGATGCCGAAGTTCCGGACGGCAAAGACGAGGCACAGAACAAGCAAGAAAAACTCTGGGGCGCGCCGCGTGAGTTTAGCTTTACCCCGAAACAGCATTTCGAACTGGGCGAGGCGCTGGGGCTTATGGATTTCGCGGGGGCTGCCAAGCTGGCGGGCTCACGCTTTACCGTGTTGAAGGGGGCGCTGGCCAGGCTGGAGCGTGCCTTGGGGCAGTTCATGCTGGATACTCACACCAGTGAGTTCGGCTATTCCGAAACCACCGTGCCGTTGCTGGTGAATGATGCCACCATGTTCGGCACCGGGCAATTGCCGAAATTCGCCGAGGATTTATTCCAAACCACCGATGGTCGTTGGCTGATCCCGACGGCCGAGGTGTCCCTCACCAATCTGGCGGCGGGGGAAATTCTGTCGGCGACGAATCTGCCGTTGCGCTTCACGGCACTTTCCTCTTGTTTCCGGTCCGAGGCGGGATCGGCCGGGCGGGATGTGCGCGGCATGCTGCGCCAGCACCAGTTCAGCAAAGTGGAGCTGGTGAGCATCACCACGCCGGAACAAAGTTGGGAGGAGCATGAGCGCATGACCCGCGCCGCTGAAGCGGTGCTGGAGCGACTCGGCCTGCCCTATCGGCGCATGTTGTTATGCGCGGGGGATACCGGGTTTTCGGCGGCGAAAACCTATGATTTGGAGGTCTGGATGCCGGGGCAGGGGACGTATCGGGAAATCTCCTCTTGCTCCAACACGCTGGCGTTCCAGGCGCGGCGGATGAACGCGCGCTACCGGGCTGGTGAAGCCAAGCCGGATTTCGTGCACACACTGAACGGCTCCGGCCTGGCTGTGGGTCGGGCGCTTATTGCTGTTATGGAAACCTACCAGAACGAAGATGGTTCCATTAAGGTGCCAGACGTGTTGCGGCCTTACATGGACGGGCTGGATAAGATAATCGCTGTTTGAGTTAACAGACGCGCCGCCGCAAATTTTTAGGATGAGAAGATGAGCATCGATTTAAAAGCCGCCATTGAAGCCGCCTGGGAAAACCGGGCCAATATATCGCCCACCACCATCGGCGGTGAGCGCGCGGCGATTGAGGCGGCGTTGGCGTTGCTGGATGCTGGCAAGGTGCGCGTGGCGGAGCCGGGCGCGGATGGCTGGGTGGTAAACCAGTGGCTGAAGCAGGCGGTGCTGCTTTCTTTCCGCCTGCATGCCAATGTGCTGCAAGGGGGTGCTGGTGGCGCCCCGGTTTTCGACAAGGTGCCGATGAAGTTCGCAGGCTGGGACGAAGCGCGCTTTGCCGATGCCGGGATGCGCGCCGTGCCGGGTGCGGTTGTGCGCCGTTCCGCTTACATTGCCCCCGGCGTGGTGCTGATGCCGAGCTTTGTGAATGTCGGCGCCTATGTGGGCGAAAACACGATGATCGACACATGGTCCACCGTTGGGTCTTGCGCGCAGATCGGCAAAAATTGTCACATCTCCGGCGGGGTGGGCATTGGCGGGGTGTTGGAGCCGCTGCAGGCGAACCCGGTGATCATCGAGGATGATTGCTTCATCGGCGCGCGGTCTGAGGTCGCGGAAGGTGTGATCGTGGGGCAGGGGGCGGTGCTCTCCATGGGCGTGTTCCTGGGTGCCTCCACCCGCATTGTGGACCGTGATACCGGCGAGATATTCTACGGCAAGGTGCCGCCTTATGCCGTGGTGGTGCCAGGCACCTTACCCGGCAAAACACCCACTGCGCCTAGCCTTTCCTGTGCGGTGATCGTAAAGCGCGTGGATGCGCAGACGCGCTCAAAGACTTCCATCAACGAGTTACTGCGCGCGTGATCTCCGCACCCGCCCTGTTGCGCGACCTGCTGCGCTGCGCTTCAGTCACACCTGCGGATGCCGGGGCGCAAGGCGTGCTGATCGGCGTGCTAGAAGGGTTGGGGTTTGAGGTAACAAAGCTGCGCTTTGGCGAGATAGAGAATTTCTTCGCTGAGCGGGCTGGCCCCGGGCGGCATCTCTGTTTCGCGGGTCATACGGATGTTGTGCCGGCTGGCGAGGGTTGGTCCCACGGCCCATTCGCCGGCGCGGAGCAGAATGGCGTGATTTACGGGCGCGGCGCGGTGGATATGAAAGGCGGTATCGCCGCTTTCGTTGCCGCTTGCGCGCGCGCGCCGGGGCATGTCTCGCTGCTGATTACCGGCGATGAGGAAGCCGACGCGGTTGATGGCACCGTGCGCGTGCTGGAATGGATGCAAGCCCAAGGCAAAATCCCGGATTTCTGCGTGGTGGGCGAGCCAACCTCCAGGTCCCGGCTGGGCGATGTGGTAAAAGTAGGGCGCCGCGGCAGCCTGAATGCCAGCATCATCATGCCTGGCCGCCAGGGCCATGCGGCCTATCCGCATCTGGCGGAAAACGCGGTGCATAAGCTGGTGCCCGTGCTGGCTGAGCTCATGGGCACGCGTTTGGATGAGGGCTCGGAATTCTTCGAGCCATCGACGCTGCAGATCACCTCCGTCGATGTTGGCAATAAGACGACGAATGTGATTCCCGGTGAAGCCGTGGCCAGGCTGAACATACGGTTTAATGATCTGCATTCCGGGACCTCGCTGACGGCGTGGTTGACGGACGTGCTGGCGCGCCATACGCCGGATGCGATTTTGCAGGCGAAGATCTCCGGTGAAGCCTTTCTTACCCAGCCAGGCGATGAGGTCGGCGCGCTGGTACGGGCCATCCAAACTGTCACGCGCCGCGTGCCAGAGCGCAACACTGGCGGCGGCACCTCAGATGCGCGGTTTATTGCCCGCTATTGCCGGGTGGTTGAGTTTGGGCTGGTGGGCACGACGATGCACAAGGTGGACGAGGCGGTGCCTGTGGCCGAGCTTGAGCAACTGGTTGATATCTACGCCGCGATGATTCGGGAGTTCTGCCGATGATCCTGCAAGGCTTGTTCAAACTGGCGCGCGGTAATGCCAAAGGCATCGAGGAGTTTTCCGGCACAAAGGAGGCATTTTCCGCCTCTCTGGCGCCTTTGATCGCGTTTCCGCTGGTTGGCGCGATGATCACGGCTGCCGGCGGAGACTGGAAGACGGCTATTCTAGGCGCGCTTTCGCGGCTTTGTGCGGTGCTGACTTTGCCATTGATAACCTATGAGTTTTCAAAGCTTTTCGGCAAAACGAATCTTTGGCTGCGCACAGCCACGGCGCTGAACTGGTGCTTCTGGCTGGTGCTGCCGGCGATTTTCCTGGCGGCGCTGCTGGGCTCATTTTTTGTACAATTCGGCCTGCCGCTCATCCGGGCGGAGAAGGTGGTACTGGAACTGGTGGCCTTTTATCTGCTGTGGAACCGCTGGTTCGTGTTCAAGGCCGGTTTACAGTTGAATATATGGCGCGCGTTGCTGGTACTGGCGGTCAGCCTTGTCGCTACGGCGCTGTTTGCCGTGGCGCCCTGGACTGCCGGGTTGCCAGCGCCGAACTTGGATTTTGCCTCACTACCCTGATCCGATTGCGATTTGTCATCTACCCGTACATGTACTGAGAGGACAAAGCCAATATGGAACATTATAGCGTTTAACATGATGTAGAGACGGGGGTGGCTCGCGTGGCGGAAGCTGATCTACGGCAAAAACGCGGCAGAGGCCGCTGGGTCGTCGCTGGGATCGTTATTATGCTGGTGGCGTTTATCTGGTGGCGCCATTCCGGACACCAGAAGGGGTTTGGCGGGCAGGTCGTGCCGGCTGTGAGTGTGGCGAGGGCCGCCAGCGGCCCGATGAAGGTGATTTTGGATGAACTCGGCACGGTAACGCCCCTGGCGACGGTAACCATATTGCCGCAGATCAGCGGCTATATCACCCGGATCGGCTATGCCGAAGGGCAGATGGTCAGCAAGGGTCAGTTTATGGTGCAGATTGACCCGCGCCCCTATCGGATTCAGCTAGAGCAATATCAGGCGACCTTGGCCAAGGATAACGCGAGCTTGGCGCAGGCGCGCTCAGACCTTGCCCGCTACCAGAAGCTGGCGGCGCAGGACAGTATTTCGGCTCAGCAAGTATCAGACCAGACATTTCTGGCTGCCCAGGATGCGGCGGCGGTGCAATCTGACCAGGCGAATATCGATAGCGCAAAGCTGAACATCGCCTATTGCCACATCACTTCCCCGGTGGCGGGTCGCGTGGGCTTAAGGCTCGTGGATATCGGCAACTACGTCACCGCGGGTAGCACCACAGGTCTCGCGGTGGTAACCAGTGTTAGCCCAACCACGGTGATCTTTTCTGTGGCGCAGCAGGATCTGGCCCCGGTATTGGAACAGCTTGGCCAGGGTGCGACATTAACCGCCACCGCCTATGCCAGCGACGATGTGACCAAATTGGAAGCCGGCACGCTCCACGCCGTTGATAACCAGGTTAACACTGCAACCGGCATGGTGAAGTTACGCGCAGATTTTGCCAACACGGATAACAAGCTCTTTCCGAATCAGTTCGTGAACGTGCATCTGCTGATCAAGACGATAAAGAATGCCACGCTGGTGCCAAGCCCCGCCGTGCAGGAAGGTGCTCCTGGCAATTACGTCTACCTTGTGCAGCCAGGCAACAAGGTGAAGGTGCGGGTGGTGATGACCGGGCCGAGTGATGGTGTGAACACGGTGATTACCGAGGGGCTGAAACCGGGTGACGAAGTGGTGGTGGATGGCGTGGACCGCCTGACCGATGGCAGCAAAATATCCGTTGCGGGCATAGAGGCGGTCACCACCAATGGCACGCCTGAAACGGTGACGCCGGTTGCAAGCGCCAACCAGGCGGGCGCTTCCAGCAAAACGGGCAAGAAGCACCGGCAAGCGCAGTGAATCCCTCCCGGCTTTTTATTCTCAGGCCGGTCGCGACATCGCTTTTGATGATCGCCTTTGTGCTGGTGGGGTTGGTGGCGTTCCAGTTTTTGCCGGTGTCCGCGTTGCCGGATGTGAATTACCCCACCATCGAAGTGCAGACATTCTATCCTGGTGCCTCGCCGGATGTGATGAGCACCTCAGTTACCGCGCCGCTGGAGCGCCAGCTTGGCGAAATGTCGGGGCTGAAGCAGATGTCCAGCCAAAGCTCGGCGGGAGCTTCGGTGATTACCCTGCAATTCGACCTTTCGCTGAGCCTGGATGTAGCAGAGCAGGAGGTGCAGGCGGCGATCAATGCAGCGGGTAATCTGCTGCCGGCTGATCTTCCAGCCCCGCCAATCTATGCCAAGGTGAACCCGGCGGATGCGCCGATTATGACGCTGGCGATCACCTCCAAGACGATGAACCTCACCGATGTCGAGAAGATCGCCAATTCACGCCTGGCCTCGAAGATTTCGGAAATTTCGGGTGTCGGTCTGGTTTCGGTTTCTGGCGGCAACCAGCCGGCCATCAGAATAGACGTGAACCCGCAGGCGCTCGCCGCTTATGGCATTTCCATCGACAATATCCGCACCGACATCGCCAATCTCAACGTGAATTCGCCGAAGGGCAGCTTTTCTGGCCCGGCGCAGACTTACACGATCAACGACAACGACCAGATCACCGATCCATCGGAATACGAAAACCTCGTCATCGCCTACAAGAATGGCACACCGGTTTTCCTGAAGGATGTCGCGACGGTTGTCTCGGCGCCCGAAAATGCGGAGCTGGGTGCCTGGGCCAACCGCACGCCTGCGATTATCCTGAACATTCAGCGTCAGCCGAATGCGAATGTCATCAAGACCGTCGATGCCATCAAACAGGCGTTGCCAACGCTCACCACCGGACTGCCGGCGGCGCTGCAGATTGCGGTGATGAACGACGGCACAGTCTCCATCCGCGCCTCGGTGCGAGATGCCGAGTTCGAACTGCTGCTGAGCATCTTTCTGGTCGTGGCGGTTATCTATCTGTTCCTGGGCAGCGTACGGGCGACGATCATCCCCAGCATTTCCGTACCGGTTTCGTTGATCGGCGCGCTGGCCTTCATGTATCTCGCCGGGTTTTCAATCGACAATCTCTCGCTGATGGCACTGATCGTGGCGACGGGTTTTGTGGTGGATGATAGCATCGTGATGATCGAGAATATCACCCGCTATCTGGAAATGGGCGAGAGTCCGATGCAGGCAGCGTTAAAAGGTGCCGGGCAGATGGGCTTCACCATCATCTCGCTCACGGTCTCTCTCATCGCGGTGCTGATTCCGCTGCTGTTCATGGGCGATGTCACGGGCCGGCTGTTTTCGGAATTCGCGGTGACATTAGCGGTGACGATCATGATCTCGGCGGTGGTGTCGCTGACGTTGGTGCCGATGCTCTGCGCGCGGATTTTGCGGCCTTCGGCGCAGGAGCATCCGGGGCGTGTTGCACGCTGGGCAGAAATGCGGTTTGCGCGCGTGGTTGCCGCTTATGGGCGCGGGCTGGTTTGGGTGCTGGACCATGCGCGTTTGACCCTGGCGATGGCGGTCGCCACGCTGGTTTTTACTGTGCTGCTTTATATGTTTATCCCGAAAGGTTTTTTCCCGGTGCAGGATACCGGGCTGATTGAGGGCATCAGCCAGGGCGCGCAGACAACCTCTTACGCCGCCATGGCGCAGCACCAGCAACAACTGGCCGACGCGCTGTTAAAAGACCCCGACGTGGTCAGCCTCACCTCCTATATCGGCGTGGACGGCACCAACACCACCCTCAACCAGGGGCGGTTCCTGATCAATCTGAAACCCAAATCCGCCCGCAACCTGAGTGCGGCGCAACTTATTCCGCGTTTGAACCGGGATGTTCAGAACATTCCTGGCATTTCGCTTTATTTGCAGCCAGTACAAGATTTGACGCTGGATACCACCATTTCGCCTACGCAATATCAGTTTGTACTGGAGGACCCAAATTCAGGTGATTTTACCACCTATGTTTCGAAGCTGATGCATAAGCTGAGAGCGTTACCGCAAATAACCGATGTGGCAAGCAGCCTGCAAGCTTCAGGAAATTCGTTATATATCGATATTAATCGTACGAACGCAGCGCGCTTTGGCATTACGGCCGCAACCGTGGACAGCGCGCTGTACGATGCCTTTGGCCAACGCATCATCTCCACGATTTTTACCCAGAGCGACCAATATCGCGTGATCATGGGTGTGCCGGCCGACAGAATGACCTCCATGGCCTCGCTGGGGTCTATCTATTTGCCGTCATCCTCGGCATCGGGAGGGCAGGTACCGCTTTCGGCCATCGCCACTTTCAGCGTGCAGAAGGTGCCGTTGGTTATCCAGCATCTGGGGCAGTTTCCCGCCACAACCATCTCCTTCAACCTGGCACCGGGGGTGCATCTGGGTCAGGCGGTGAACGCGATAGAGGCCGCAGAGAAACAAGCGCAACTTCCAACGTCGATGCAGACATCCTTCGAGGGTACGGCAGCGCAGTTTCAAAGCGCACTCTCTAACGAGGTGTATTTGCTCATCGCCGCAATCATCGCGGTCTATATTGTACTGGGGGTGCTTTATGAGAGCTTCGTGCATCCGGTCACGATCTTGTCCACCCTGCCATCGGCGGGCGTTGGGGCGCTCATTTTCCTCTGGTTGGCGGGCGACGGGCTGGGTGTCATCGGCGTCATCGGCATCGTGCTACTGATCGGCATCGTGAAGAAAAACGCGATCATGATGATCGATTTTGCGCTACATGCCGTGCGCAATGAGGGCAAGGCCCCACGCGAGGCGATTTATGAGGCCGCGTTGCTGCGCTTCAGGCCGATATTGATGACCACGCTGGCGGCCATGTTGGCCGGACTGCCGCTGATCTTTGGCGGCGGCATGGGCTCTGAGCTGCGTGCGCCGCTGGGCATCGCGATTGTGGGCGGCTTGCTGGTTAGTCAGGTGCTCACCTTGTTCACCACGCCGGTCATCTATCTGGCCTTCGACGCGTTGGCAGCGCGGTTGCGCGGACGCACGGGATGAACATCTCTTCGATCTTTATCAAGCGCCCGGTGGCGACAATCCTGCTCACCATCGGCATTCTACTGTCTGGCATGCTGGCCTTCACCCGCATGCCGGTGGCGCCGCTGCCGCAGATCGCTTTTCCCACCATTGAAGTGCAGGCTAGAATGGCCGGTGCCAGCCCCGACACGATGGCCACCACCGTGGCCGCCCCGCTTGAGCGGCATCTGGGCGCGATTGCCGATGTGACAGAGATGACCTCGCAATCTGGCGTTGGCTCCGCGCAGATTGTTCTGCAATTCGGGCTGGACAGAAATATCAACGGTGCCGCGCGAGACGTGGAGGCGGCAATTCAGGCAGCAAGGGCCGATTTGCCAACAACCTTGCGTGCCAATCCAACCTACTACGAGTTCAACCCTGCTGATGCGCCGATCATGGTTCTTGCGCTGACATCGGATACGATGACGCCAGCTCAGCTTTATGATTCCGCGGATACATTGCTGGGCCAGCAGTTTTCGCAAGTGAACGGGGTGGGCGAGGTAGAGCTGGGTGGCTCTGCTTTGCCCGCCGTGCGGGTGGAGCTGCAACCCGGGCCCTTGGCAAAATACGGCATCGGGCTTGAGGATGTGCGCGCCGCACTGGCAGCGGCGAATGCAAATTCCCCGAAAGGCTATTTCGATGTCGGCCCCACGCGCTACCAGATTTACACCAACGACCAGGCAAAATCGGCGGCGCAATATCGAGATTTGATTGTAGCCTACCGTAACGGGCAGGCGGTGAAGCTGTCCAGTGTTGCCGATGTGCAGAACTCAGTCGAGAACACGCAAACCGCCGGGTTTTATAACGGTCGACGAGCCGTTCTGGTTATCATCCATGCAACACCAGACGCGAATATCATCAAAACCGTGGATGGCATTAAGGCGCTGTTGCCGCAGGTACGTGCGGCCTTGCCGCCTGCGGTGAATATCCATGTGGCGATGGATCGCAGCCAATCCATCCGCGCCGCGGTGGATGACACTGAACGCTCGTTGTTCATCGCCGTGCTGCTGGTGGTGGGGGTGGTGTTTATCTTTTTGCGCTCGCCGCGCGCCACGCTCATCCCGGGCCTGGCCGTGCCGGTTTCCATCATCGGCACGTTCGGGCCCATGTATCTGCTTGGCTTTTCTATTGATAATCTTTCGCTGATGGCGCTTACCGTCGCCACCGGTTTTGTGGTGGATGATGCCGTGGTTGTAACGGAAAACACCATGCGGCATTTAGAGGCCGGTATGGACCCATTGCAAGCGACCTTGCGCGGCGGCGCGGAGGTAAGCTTCACCGTGCTTTCCATGAGCCTCTCGCTGATTGCCGTATTTTTGCCGATTTTGCTGATGCCGGGGCTGCTTGGCATGTTGTTCAAGGAATTCGCCGAGACACTGTCTATCACCATCCTGATTTCTCTGCTTGTCTCGCTGACAACCACGCCGATGCTCTGTGCCCTTTTACTGCGGCCGGTCGAGCGCAATGACCATAAGCTGCACCGGATATCGGGTGCGATGGAGCGTGGTTTCAACCGCACACGTGATGGCTATGAACGCTCCCTGCGCTGGGCGCTGCGACATTCACGGCTGGTTGGTGTCGGGTTTTTGCTCACGATTTTCCTGAACGTCGCTTTGTTCGTGATAGTACCGAAAGGATTTTTTCCTGAGCAGGATAATGGACTGCTCATCGGCCACATGCAGGCGGATCAATCCACATCCTTCGCCGCGATGAAGGCGAAAATGACGGTGGCGGAGACGATTATCCAGAAAGACCCGGCGGTGCAATCAGCCTCCGGCTTCACCGGTGGGCGTTCGACGAATACGGCCTTTCTGTTCATTACGCTGAAGCCATTGAACGAACGGCACCATTCGGCAGCAGAAATAGTCGCCAGGTTGCGCCCACAACTGGCGAAAATCGCCGGGGCACAGACCTTCCTCGTGCCAGCACAGGATTTGCGGGTGGGCGGGCGTTCGAGCAATGCTGAGTACCAGTATACGCTGACCGCCGACAGCGCGGCGGATTTACAGCAGTGGGTACCTAAGATCGTCACCGCGCTAAAGCAGGACAAGGCGTTGGTTGACGTGAATTCCGATTTACAGAATGGTGGGCTGGAAACCAACATCAAGATTGAACGTAACCTGGCGGCGCGGCTTGGGCTGACACCACAGGAAATCGACGCGACGCTGTACGATGCTTTTGGTCAGCGTACTGTTTCCACCATCTATAATGAGCTGAACCAGTACGAGGTGGTGATGGAATTCGCCCCGCGTTACCAGCAGACGCCGGCAGATCTCTCGCGCATCTATGTGAGCACGTCTGGCGGCAAGGCGAGCGGCACAGGTGCGACACAGCTTGCCGCGGGGGCGGTTACCAGCGGTGTCGCAACCGCTTCCAGCCAAACCGCGACCATGGCGCTCGACAGCGCCACGAATGCTGCCATCAACGCTATTTCCGGCAGTAGGAATTCGTCCTCTGGTACGGCGGTTAGCACCAACCAGGAGACGATGGTACCGTTGGCGGCATTTGCGACGGTTGCCTCCGCGACGACGCCGACAACAGTGAACCACCAGGGTGGGCAGATCGCGGCGACGATTTCATTCTCGCTGCCGCCTGGAAGCGCGTTGAGCACAGCGGCCGCGGAAATTCAGCACACGATGAGTAATCTGGATGTGCCGCTCACCATCAAAGGCAGTTTCGCGGGCACGGCGGCGGCGTTTAAATCCACTACCGCATCGGAGCCGCTGCTGATTCTGGCGGCACTTGCGGCGGTCTATATCGTGCTTGGTATTCTCTATGAAAGTACGATCCATCCGCTGACAATTCTCTCCACGATTCCGTCAGCGGGGGTGGGGGCAACGTTGTTTCTGCTGATATTTAATACACCGCTGACGATCATCGCGCTGATCGGCGTGATTCTATTAATCGGGATCGTAAAGAAAAATGCAATTTTGATGATCGATTTTGCCCTGGCCTTGCAACGAGGCGAGGGGCTGGCGCCGGAAGAGGCGATTTTCCAGGCTGCGATTCTACGCTTACGCCCGATTTTGATGACCACCTTCGCCGCCATACTGGGGGCGTTGCCGTTGGCCATCGGCATTGGCCAGGGGGCCAGCTTGCGTCAACCGCTAGGCCTGACCATTATTGGCGGCTTGCTTGGTAGCCAGGCGCTGACACTTTACACCACACCGGTTCTGTATCTCTGGCTAGAGCGGTTGGGCACGAAGCTACGCGGCGGGGTGGACAGGGCACCTCCGCGCTCAGGCAGCATTGTGGAGGTGTTATGAAGCGCGTCGCGGTCATTGCCCTGCTGGGCCTTTCGGGCTGCATGGTTGGGCCGGATTATCATAGGCCACCGCTCGCCGTGCCCGCGGCCTACAAAGCCTCGCCGGGCTGGGTGCAGGCCCAACCTGCCGACGCTGCGCCGAAAGACCAATGGTGGAAGAATTTCCAAGACCCGGTGCTAAACCGGCTGGAAGCCCAGGTGGCGGTGAACAACGCCACCCTGGCGGCGGATTACTATGCCTACAGCCAAGCCGTGGCGCTGGCGCAGGAGGCTCGGGGCAGCCTGTTTCCCATGCTGGGCGTAACCGGCAGTGCCACCCGGGCCGGCACGGGGGCTATCAACGTATCCAGCCCCAGCACTTCCGCTAGTTTTGAGGGGCAGGCGAGCTGGAGCCTGGATATCTGGGGCAAGATCCGCCGCCAGGTACAGAGTGATGTGGCCAATGCCCAGGTGAGTGCGGCCGACCTTGATAATGCCACGCTCAGCGCGCAGGCGGCGCTGGCCTCGGATTATGTGTATTTGCGTACGGCGGATGCGAATATCGCGCTGCTGCGCCAGACCGTTTCGGCGTATCAAGAGAGCCTGCGAATTACCCAGAATAAATACGCGGCAGGAACCGTTTCGCAATCCGATGTGATCACCGCGCAGACGGCTTTGGATGGAGCCCAATCCAGCCTGGTGGCGCAAGGCGCGCTACGGGCGCAATATGAGCATGCCATCGCCGTGCTCACCGGCCACACCCCAGCCGAGCTCTCCATCCCCCAGGGGGCGCAGATCGCCAGTGTTCCCGTGGCACCGCCGCAAGTGCCCAGCACGCTGCTGCAACGCCGCCCGGATATTGCCGCCGCCGAACGCAGTATGGCCGTGCAGAATGCGTTGATCGGTGAGGCCGCAGCGGCCTATTATCCTACTTTGTCGCTCTCGGCGCTGGGCGGGTTCTCGGCCAACCCGATCACTGGGTTGTTCAACGCCTCCAACGCGCTGTGGTCCCTGGGAGTTACTAGCACCGAGGATATTTTCGAGGGCGGGGTTCGTAGCCAGGCCGTGATGGCCGCGAAGGCGGGGTATCTGGAGAGTGTGGAGGCCTATCGACAGACGGTTCTGACAGCTTTTCAAGGTGTCGAGGACGATCTTTCCAATCTGCAGATCTACGCGCAGCAGGCGCAACTGCAGGCCCGTGCCGTGGCAGACGCGCAACGCGCCGCGCAGATTGCCTTGAACGAGTACCGGGCAGGTACGGTAGACTACACCACGGTGGTAACGGCGCAGGTAACGCTGCTCTTAGACCAGCAGACGGCTTTATCCATCCGGCAGAATCGGCTATTGGCCAGTGTTGCGCTGTATCAGGACCTCGGCGGCGGCTTCAGGGAAAGGGATTTGCCGAGTGCCGCGCAGATACAAAACAAGCTGCCCTTCGCGCCGTAACAGGAGATCCTGACCTTGTTGGTTTTTCTGGCCATAACATATTGAATTCAGAGGCATATTGCCTCGGCTTGACGGGCTTTTTTCGAGGGGAAGGACTCTACGCCTGACTGGATACAAAAGGGGGAGTACGTCAATCCGGCTGAATTATCTCACCACGGTTTACAGATTGCAGCTGATCTAAGATCAGTCTTGCTCTTTCTGGTTTTTCAAAGGCGTCGGTAAATCCACCGGCTAATAAATTCCCCTGGGCTCTGGTGAAACTCATAGTCTGGAGACAAAGCAGTTTTTATGATTTAAACTTAATGAATTGCTTGAACAGCTGAAGTAATTCATAATTCGGTGGCGGATGCCGACAGCTCAGAAAACTGTGTGTTGGGGCGGCGCATCGCCACGTGCTACGACATATGTGCTGATTCCGGCGAAGTCGCCATCAATATCGCCGCCTCAGTCAGATTCTATCTCAAAGAATGAGACCTGAGCATAGATGCTTGATAATTGCGCATAAATCAATTCTTGTTTTTTGCATGACGGAGCAGTTGGTACGTGATTATAAGTAGCGCGGCATCAAAATTCTTGGTTAAGTAGACAGCATACTTGCAAGACGATCCGCCGCCTCGCCCCAGAGAGAACTCATCGTGGCAACAATTGTCTCTGCCATTTGACCTCCCGGCGCACTAGATTCAAAATTTAAAAATTGCCAATTCAGCGATTTGGCAGGTCTCGTTGCAAATTGAGCTGATAGTAGTATTTGTCCTTGGGCATTTGGCGTAAATGCAAAAACCTGTATCTCGATCAGTTGGTTGGGCGCTGCGCCGATGGCGCCACCATCCGCAAAGACGGTATCAGACGGTAAACGCTGGGCAAGGTTTTCAACCATAGTCGTTTGCAGCATCGCCGCGAGCGGAGCAGCCCAAACGTCATTCGGGAATGTATTTGCCATATAAGCGCTCCCTGGTTCTGGCACTCCGGTCTGGCTCATGAAGCTCGGCAGGCCGATACTTCGGACTCCAATTCGATTGCCCGTGCCCCTTTTAGCCACGCCCGGGATAGATGCAATTCGCCAATTATTGATGTTTGTCGAGGTACAGCCAGAAAGAATAGCGCAGCATAAGGAAGATAGAATAAAGCGCCTTTTCATGAACCGCTCCTTCCGAAGATGACTGACTGTGGGTGCTGATCAAGGTATGTTGAAAGAGCTTGTAGTGATTGTAATGTCGCATTCGCCTGGTTTAACACTTGTCCAAGGTTTCTTTGAAAGTCAGAGTCGTGTCCAAAGCCAGTCTGTATATCCTTTAGCGTTGTGTTCGCAGTTTGCAGTGTAAGGGAAAGTTGACGGATAAGCTGGCGTGTTTGCGGTCCGCCTAGAGTGTTATTAGTCGTTTTTAAAAGTCTATTGAGATTATAGCCAATATTTTGAAGTGGAATTTTATCAATTTTGTTGGTGATATCCGTTGCATTAGCCAAAATGGTGTCAACACCATTTGTTTCAAATGGAAGAACGATCGCATTTCCGTCAATTTTTACCTTGGCAGGCTTGGCGTTTGGTACAGAAACCAGATCGACTTCCTTCTGACCGGTCACGTAGTTGGCCGTGCCAATTTCCACCCGCATTCCGTTATTTACAAAACGTTGTAAGAGAGCAGCAGAATTTTCGATTGAATCGCTTTCCTTGAGTGCAGAAATTCGTTGGGGTTGTAATTGCATTGTCACCCGCACTTTCGCCTTACCGGTTGAGGGGTCAACAAGAAGATCGATTCCCGTCACATCGCCGACTTCAATGCCAAGCGCATTCACCGGCGCGCCGGGCGTTAATCCACTGACATCGGTGGTGACATAGGAGATAACTTTAATTTGAGTATTATATGAAGACGCCTCAGCCTGTTGCCTTGACGCATAAAGTTTGAAACTGGCACCGTCGGGACTGGGCGTTTCATCACGTGCCGAATAGGGTAGGTTGAAACTGATACCGCCCGCGAACAAGGCCTGCACGGATTGTAATTGCATTTGTAACACGCCGCCTTTGATACCAAAGGAAACTCCAGAGGTATCCCAGAATCGGCTGTCTGGCCGTACGAGATGATCAAATGGCGCGCGGACAAAGATGCTGATCTGGATAGGACCGAGACCATTGCCGATATCATACCCAAGGACCTCACCAACGATAACATCACGATAGAATATCGGCGTGCCTGAACCGATCGAGCCTAAATTATAGGCCTTAAGCGTATAGGTATGTCCTGGCTCATCAGATCTGACACCAGGTGGTTGCTCAAGGCCGGTAAATTGGTCCTGATATCTTCCACCAGGTTTTCCTGGATCGACCGAAATGTAGGCTCCAGAAACGAGCGTTTCAAACCCAGAAATATCAGAGACATTCAATCTTGGCCGCTCGACCCAAAAACGAGCATTGGAATTGAGAAAGCGTTTCCCGACGTTGGTCATCCGTACTTTTACTATGACATGGCTATTGTCTTTTGCGAGATCGATGCTTTCTACCGTACCCAGGGCAACAGCTTTGTATTTGAGCTGCGTTTGGCCAGCCGCCAGACCCTCCGCATTCGTAAAGGTTAGTGTCAGAAGCGGTCCCTGCTCCATAATTGTACGGTAGCCGAGATAGCCTGCGATGATTGCGGCAATAATTGGCACAAGCCAAACGATATTAAAGCTTTGCCGGCGCAGCGTGGCGCGTGGAGGCGTAGCTGACCTTCCAGTTGGCGGATGATCACTCATATCGCTGGTTCCTCATAATTATCCCACATTAAACGTGGATCAAATGCGTTAATTGCAAAGATTGTCAGCACAACGACGGCGGCAAAACAGATCGCGCCAATATTTGCGGTAACGTTTGCGAATTGGCCAAAATGCACCAGGGCGACAAGTATTGATACCATGAATATGTCGATCATCGACCAACGCCCGATAAAATCTAGGATCCTGTATGTTCTTGTGCGGGCCTGCAGGAAGCTGCTGTGTCCGCGTTGGGTGCTGATGAGCATGTATGCAAGCCCGACCAATTTTAGAAGGGGAATGGTGATGCTAGCAAAAAAGACAAGCAAGGCCAGAGGCCAGAGGCCGGCGTTAACCAGCTCGGCGATACCGCCCATGATCGTATAGGATTGAGTCTGCGCCAAATTGGTTATGTTCATAAATGGATAAATATTCGCTGGAATGTAGAGGCAGGCAGCGGCGATGGTGAATGCCCATGTTCGTGCAAAGCTTTCGGCTTTTCTGGGGTGTAGTGGCGCGTCACAACGGCGACAGCGATTGTTCTCAGGGGCGTGATTCACGAGGCCACAGGTTGCGCAGCCTAAAGCGTGGAGACCAACCGTACGGGAAGATGTCTCAGTGTCGTGAAGGCGGCGCCAGACGATTTCCTGATCAAGGCCGGCATCCGTGGCGCCCATCGCCATCATCAGGCCGATTAAAGCATAGAGAGCGGTATCTATATGTACGGTGAACATGCCGGTGAGGCGGGTGTAGGCAACAAGGAAACCGAGTAAATACACGTCAATCATCGCCCAGGGGGATAGCATCGTATACCATCGGAAAAGGATTTTAAGAGGACGCCTTGGAAAATGCGTCTCGATACCCAGGAGTGTGATGGTGATAATCCCGAGCTTCAACCCGGGAATAATGAGCGTGACCAGGAATACCAGGGCGCCGATGATCTGCCAGCCGCTACTCACAAGGCGCAATGGGCCGGTCTCGATGTGGGCCATGGCGAACCGCCCATAAGCCTTGATTTCCAAAAGTGGGGCGATGAGCGCGAAGCTGTAGAAGAGCAGTCCTGCAATTGCGCAGGCCAGTGGAAAAGTGATGCCAACTCGACGCATCCGCCACAAGACGCAAAGGCATCTAGGGCATTCTGCGATCAGCCCCGGGCGGTGCGACGTAAGGCTTATAAGCATACCACAATCAGGACACTCGCGCCATTCTTCATCAGAAACAAGCTTATGGGTTTCAGTCATTTCATTTTAGTTACACCTCGCTCATTCTGTGGGCGTTGGAACCGATGGAGCGCTGCTTCAAGTCGTGGAAATTTTTTACAGATCAAGATCAAGTTGCTCCCTTTTTAACCCTCCTGCCCGAACTTCGACCCTTCCATCGGCGAAGCGAAGCCGCAGAGTGGCTCCAGGGTTTATCGCGGCCGCCGAAGTCACAGCTGTACCTCGTGGCGTTGTAACCAGCACAAAGCCACGGCTGAGAATTCGCTCGTAGGATAGCGAGTCCAGCCGTGCTCCGAGAGCATCCAACCTTATCAATGCTTCGTTTCGTCGGGCGGGAAACGACATTTCAAAGCGCTGCGAGAACAAAGAAAGACTCGCACAACGCCTTGCGATATCGCCTGTGGGCTGCAAGAGGCGGGTGGTTGCGCCAGCAAGCCGCTTCTGTGCGGTACGGCACAGAAGCGGCAGGGCAATTGCCTGGCGGTGGCCAAGCAGTCGCATTTGTTCTCTGAGGCCAGCGAGAATTTCCGCTGGATGCCGGAGATTCAGGCGTTCGAGCCTGGCGCAGCGGCCTGACATATAATTTGGCAATGCCAGCATCAGGCGTTCACCGCGATCATCGAGGCGTTGCCGGGCATTTTCGAGCATGGCAGGCAGGTCAGGCAGCTTTGCGCCTGCCCGTTCCAAGCTGGTGGCGGCCTGGATGGTATGGCGGGCAAGGGCGCCGTCCAGCCGGGCGGCGCGTTGGCTGAGGTCGGCCAGCAGTTCCACGCGGGCGGGCACGGCCATTTCCGCAGCCGCTGTGGGGGTGGGGGCGCGGCGGTCTGAGGCGAAGTCGATCAAGGTGGTGTCCGTCTCGTGGCCGACGGCGGAGATGAGAGGAATGCGACTTTCTGCGGCGGCGCGGACCACGACTTCTTCGTTGAAGGCCATCAGGTCTTCAAGGCTGCCGCCGCCACGCGCCACAATAAGCACGTCAGGCTGTGGAAAATCAGCCGAAAGGGTATTGAGGCCTTTGATTGCCGCGGCAATTTTTTCAGCCGCCCCTTCGCCTTGTACCGGGACGGGCCAGAGCAGGATCTGACGGGGAAACCGGCGCAGGATGGTCGTCTTTATATCTTGCAGTACCGCTCCTTGTGCCGAGGTGACGACGCCGACCACGCGCGGCAGAAGCGGCAACGGCCTTTTGCGCTGGAATATTCCCTCTGCCTGAAGCTTGCCTTTAAGCGCTTCGATGCGGGCGAGCAAAGCCCCAGTTCCCGCATATTCGAGTTTTTCGACAATAAGTTGGTATTCGGAGCGTTCAGGATAGGATGTAATGCGGCCGGTGGCGATGACTTCAACGCCGTTTTCGGCCCTAAGCCCGGCGCGCGGTACCACGCCCTTCCAGATGATGGCGCGGATTTTTGCTGTTTCATCCTTGAGAGAAAAATACTGATGTCCCGAGGCGTATGCCTTGAATTCAGTAATCTCCCCGCGCACCCGGATCCGGCCAAAAGAGCCCTCTAGCGTGCGCTTCACCGCGCCGGCAATTTCGGAGACGCTAAACTCAGGCGTGTTGGTTGCGGTTTCACTCATTCGTAAGTGTTATGATACAGCGAGCTCCGAATATAGAGGGAAGCGGTTATGCGGGTCTTAATCATAGGTTCAGGCGGACGGGAACATGCGCTGGCTTGGGCAATTATGAAGAGTCCCTTGTTAACAAAGCTTTATGTTGCACCGGGCAATCCCGGCACGGCACGGATCGCCGAAAACGTGCCGCTGCGGGCGATGGATATTCCGGCAATCGTCAAATTTGCCGTGGAGCAGAGGCTCGACCTTGTGGTTCCGGGGCCGGAGGCACCGCTCGTGGCGGGTATTGCGGATGCGCTGGCCGAAGTTGGCATTGCCTGTTTTGGCCCCTCAGCGGCGGCGGCACAGCTTGAGGGCAGCAAGATTTTCACCAAGCAGGTGGCAGATGCGGCAGGGATTCCAACCGCGCACTGGAAGAAATTCACCGATGCTGATGCCGCCCACGCCTATCTCGATGAGGTTGGCGCGCCAATCGTGATCAAGGCAGACGGTTTGGCGGCCGGCAAAGGCGTTGTAGTGGCGGCGGAGTTGGACGAAGCGCATGAGGCGGTGACGGCAATCATGGAGGACAAGATCCATGGCGCGGCGGGAGCCTCGGTGGTGATCGAGCAATGCCTGGTGGGCGAAGAAATCTCCGTGTTTGCCCTATGCGATGGTGAGGAGGCGTTGTTTTTCGGCGCGGCGGCTGACCATAAACGGGTGGGTGAGGGGGATACGGGGCCCAATACCGGCGGCATGGGCGCCATCTTCAATCCGCCCTGGGCGACGCAAGACATTATCCAGCGTAGCATGGAAGAGGTTGTTCGTCCGGCGCTGAAGGAAATGGCGCGGCGGGGAACGCCTTACCGTGGCTTCCTGTTTGCCGGGCTGATGGTTGAAGAGGATGGCCCGAAGCTGATCGAGTTTAATGTCCGCTTTGGCGATCCTGAATGCGAAACTGTGCTGCCAATGCTGAATTCAGACCTTCTGGCTGCCCTGAAGGCGGCGGTGCAAGGCGAGCTTGGCAGTGTTGAGCCGGCGTGGCGGCCGGGAAGCTCGGCCACTGTAGTCATGTGCGCCAAAGGCTATCCTGGTGCCTATGCCACCGGCAGCGAGATTTTTGGCCTCGACGAAGCGAGCGATTTACCGGGTGTATTGATCTTTCATGCCGGGACCATGGCCGAGCAAGGCGGTATTTTGGCCAATGGCGGGCGGGTGCTGGCGGTGAATGCTTTGGGTACGGATTTGCGCGAGGCATTGTCGCGCGCCTATGCGGCGATTGACCGTCTGGACTGGGAAGATGGGTTCTGCCGCCGCGATATCGGATGGCGGGCTTTGCTGGAGCTTGATCGTTTCGAGTTGAATCGTGGAGCGACACAACTGGGGAAGTGAATCAGCTTCTAATCAAGGTCTTAGAGGGTCATTCATGCCTTAGACTGAAGCATTGTTATGCACTCTAGGTTAACGCGGTGTCGTGGTCTGGCAGAAAGCGTAGGATGGCGAATGCGCTGGCCAGCGCCACCAGCGCGAGGCCAATCGGGAAGCCGCGGGGGCCCAGCAGCCCCATGCTCATGCCCATGACCGTGGGGCCAAAAATACCGCCAAGCGTGTAAACAACCATGGAAAGCGACATGGCACTGGCCAGGCCCAGCCCGGTATAGCGCGAGGCAATGAAAACGATGCCAAGCGTGAACAGCCCGCCCTGTGCCAGGCCCCAGATAATCAGCCAGGGCCAGAGCCCCTGATGTAGACCCAGAATCAACCCCAGCGGCATCAGCACCATGGCGCAGACGGTGAGGTTGCGCAGCTTTTTACGGTCCAGATGATCGGCGAGACCGCCGATCATCACCGCCCCAAAGGCCACCCCGGACTGCACGGTCACCACGAGCAAGGCTGAGAGATGAACGGAAAACCCTTGCGACAGGCCGAAGATTGGCATGAGCGAGAGATTACAAGCCTCGGTAACACCAACCAAAAAGATACCTGCAAAGGCGGCGGGCTCTTGGCGCAATATGTCCCGCTGCCGGGTGCGGGTGGTGCCGGGTTCGCTAACATGCGGGGCTTCGCGCCCGGCCAGAACGAGTAGCAGGGCAGAGCCTGCCGTGACAGCCGCGCCCGCCAGAAAAGGTGTGCTGCCGGCACTGCCGGACAACACCAATATGCCAGGACCCACGGCCATGGAGCCGCTCAGGATCAGTTCATAAATTCCCGTCAACCGACCGCGCAGGTGGTCGGGAAAACTGCCATTCATCCAGGTATCGAGTCCTGCCCAACGCAGCGCCAGGGCTGCACCCATAACCAGGCAGAGGATGCTCCAGATGACTAGGTTACGGGTAGACGCGAAGCCCAGAAACACCAGCGCAGCAAAGCCCATGCCGACGACGATCATGCGCTGCAGCCCCAGGCGGTGGATGATGGCGGGGATGAAGCTGGAAATGGCCAGCAGCCCAATCCAGGGCAGGCCGGAGATGATACCGACCCAGAAATCTCCTACCCCCTCGGCGCGCAGGGATACCGAGAGCAAGGGCAGGAACATCCAAAATGCGCCCGCACCGAAAAAGGCACCAAAGAGAGCTATGATGAGTCGATAAGGCATGATTTCAGGCAGCTAGCGCTTGTGCTCTTACCAGCCGGGCAAAGGCGCCGTCCCGCGCGAGTAGAACTTCATGAGTTCCAGTTTCAACGGCCTGACCATCTGACATGACAACGATCTGGTCGGCATCGCGGACAGTCGAAAGCCGGTGAGCGACGATAATGGTCGTGCGGCCTTGGCGTAAGCGGGTAAGAGCTGCCTGCACCAGGGCTTCACTTTCGGCGTCTAGCGCGCTGGTGGCTTCGTCCAGCAGCAAAATGCGCGGGTTGCGCAAAATTGCCCGTGCAATGGCCACGCGCTGGCGCTGCCCGCCGGAGAGACGCTGGCCGTTGACGCCAACCCGGGTGTTAAAGCCCTCGGGCATATCCTGGATGAAGCCGCAGGCAGCGGCATCGGCGGCAGCGGCGATGTCTTCCTGTGTGGCGTTGGGGCGCCCGAGGCGAATATTGGCGCTGATCGTATCGTCAAACAGCAATGCCTCTTGCCCCACATACGCGATGGTACCGCGCAAGCTTGCCAGCGTGACATGTGAAATATTCGTGCCATCAACGAAAACACCCCCGCCGGTTGGGGTATAAAGTCGTGGGATCAACGCCAAAGCGGTGGATTTTCCGGCCCCGGAGGCACCGACCAGGGCCAGCATTTTGCCAGGGGCTGCGGTGAAATCCAGCCCTTTCAGCCCCATCCGCCCATCCGGGTAGGCAAAGCTCACACGGCGGAAGCAAACCTCACCCGGCCCGGCGGGCAGCGGGGCAGCCCCCGGTGCATCCGCGATAGCGGCGGGCTCGTCGATCACATCAAACACCCGCACCATACCGGCCAATCCTTCCTGGATGGCGGCATTCATTGTGCCCAAGGCCCGCAACGGGCGGGACATGATCAGGAGTGCGGACATGAATCCCATGAAGCTGCCAATACCCGCCCCGCCTGTGGCATTGCGCCACCCCTCAAACCCGATGACCAGCGCCACGGCAACGCCGGCCAGCACTTCCAGAATCGGGTCCAGCCGGGCGCGCACCCGGGCCATGCGGATCAAGGCACGGTAAAGACCGGTAAAATTCGCCTCGGCGCGGGATTGCTCCTGCACCTCCAGCCCATAAGCGCGCACGGTACGGGCCTGGGCAAAGCTTTCATTCAGCATCGCAGCGGTTTCACCCATTTGTTCCTGCATACCGCCGGAGGCGCGGCGCATGCGTCGGCCGATCCGGTCGATCGGCACGGCCGCCAGCGGGTAGATGACGGCGGAGATTAAGCTCAACTGCCAATCGATCACAAACATCGAGACCACCAGTCCGACAACTGTTGTGACATCGGCCACCGCATTCACGGCACGTGTCATCGCATCGCGGATTACCGTGGCATCGGTGGTAAATCGCGTGGCAAGCTGGGCCGGAGCTTCACGCTCCACCCGCGCCAGGGCGGCGTTTGTGAGGTGCCTGAACATTCCAACCTGTAGTCGGCGGATCACCAGCAGCACCAGGTCCTGTGTCATCACCGCCTGCAGATACATCGAGCCGCCCTTTACCGCCGTAACGGCCAGCACCAGCAGTGGCACCTGGTAGAGGATGCGTTTGTCCTTATCTGCAAACAGGTCGAACGCCCATTTGATGATGATGGGATATAGAGCCGTGGTGGCGGACAGCACGAGCGTGGCGGCGATGACAAATGCGATGCGCCCTTTGAAAAAACGCACATGCTCACGCCAGAGCCGGCGGATCAGCGCAGACGTTGAAGCGGTGTTGGTCATGGCAGCGTGGTTAAGCACAGTTTTGAGTGGAGCAGAAATGCGCTACAGCGCGGGGTATGGATACAATTTACAAGGGCGACTTATCTACGCCGCGCGGACGACGAAATGCGTGGGTGGATGCCTTGTTTGTGGATCATGCCGTGTTGCGGCTGTTCTGGACCAACTTTGCTCCCGTGACGCCGGGAAAGCTTTACCGCTCGAACCATCCCACGCCTGGGAATTTACGCAATTTCACACGCAAACTCGGGTTAAAAAGCCTTATAAATCTTAGAGGGCAGGCGAAGAATGGTTCCGATGCGCTCTCCCGCGATGAGGCGCGCCGGCTGGGCCTGGATTTTTACGACATGGCCTTTGAATCCCGTGGCGCCCCGCATAAGGACCGAATTTTGCAGTTGGCCGGGATCATCAAGACGATGCGGGGGCCAGCCCTCATTCACTGCAAATCGGGCGCTGACAGAGCTGGGCTTGTGGCAGGGCTTTATGTGCTGATCTCTGGCGGCAGTGCGGCTGAGGCAATGAAGCAGTTATCACTTAGGTTTGGCCACATAAAACATTCAAAAACAGGCATTTTGGATGCGTTCTTTGAGTTGTATCAGCGGACAGCAGAAGGCAGGAAACCGTTTCTGGACTGGGTTAAGGAAGACTACAACGAGACTGAGCTGCGGGCGGCCTTCAAAGCCGGGCGCTTGGCGGAATTCATCAACGCCAAGATGTTGCGGCGCGAATAGCTCGGGCGCTATTTAGGCGCTCTTCCGGGCTTGCTTGCTTTTTTTAAAATCTCGTTCTGTACGACATTCTGGATACCCGTCGCTGCTTCTTCAGTGGCAGCCGCGGCGACATCGCCCCAGTGAGGCGTAATGTCACTCGGACTGAGCGTATGAATCTGCGTGACCTGGCCGGCAATGCGGTTGTTGGTGTCTCGCACCACCCAATCCAGTTCAACAAGGACTTGGCCATCCTGCGCCGGCGTCGCCTTGACCGTGCCGGTTACGGTAAAGTCAGCGTCTTGCTGGTTGGCAACCAGGTCCAGATTTGGTCCCGGCAGGGCATGGGCAAGGTCGGCTGGCAGGGCCGTATCGCCGTCGCCCGGCGCTCCGGTCACAGTGCCGATTGCAATGCGCGGCGAACGGTTTTCAAGCGACTTAGGGTTGCTTTCCTGGATATTGGCGTTGATCTGGCTCATCAGTTTTGAAAGGCCAGGCGCGTCCGCTGTTGCCGCCTTGAGAAGTGTCGTTCGGCTACCATTGGCCCAGCCTTCGGCAGAAACCGGCTGGCCGGTCAGTTTGCCATAGGACGTCTTGTTTGGCCCGATAACGTCATAGGCAGGCACGATATTATTGCCATCCAGAGCGGCCGTAACTTGCAGATCCCAGTTGTTGTTCTGTATTGGTCCGGCCACGCTGGGCACATCATAATCTGCGAGTTCAGTGGCCAGGTCGTGCGCGTAAATTCCTGCAGCATCACGGCCGAGCAGAGCGCTGGTAGGAGGGGGTACCATGAGCACAGGTGCTGGAGGTATCGCAAGCATGGCTGCGGCGGGGCCGGGGTTGCCGTAGAATGGCTGCGGCAGGGTGCCACAGCCCGTAAGCAAGAGTGCAAGCAAGAGCGGAAAGCGTTTCATGAGCATATGATCGCGATTTGGTGGCCGGTTGCTGGTTCCTGCCTCAATGTCTTGCGCCGATAGGAAAAAAAATTCACTTCGTCCGAGCATGTGTCATGCGGTAGTATTTCCGCGTCTATTCCGGTACGCAAGAGTCGGCTCGCGCAATAGCCAGGCAGATCAAACCAAAAATGACCTGGCCGTCCGGCCGCAAAAAAACCAGCGCTGGCGGGTGTTTCGGCCAAAACTTCATCCCGAAGATCGATGCCTACTTCATAACTTGCCTGATGAATACATGGGCCGATGGCAGCCTTGATTTCCACGGCACCTAACTGGCGCAGCGCTTGTACGGTTTGCTCAAGCACGCCAGCAAGGGCACCGCGCCACCCGGCATGGGCCGCGCCTACGGCTCCATTATCGCCAAGAAACAGGACTGGTGCGCAATCGGCGGTGATAATTCCAAGGGCCAGTCCAGGGAGGCGGGTAACAAGCGCATCGGCGGCAAAGCCTTCTCCTTCAGCCCATGGCGAGGTGACGGTAATCACTTTATTGCTGTGGACTTGCTTCAGGCCAAGCAAGGACGCGGGCGCCATGCCCAACACACCGCAGGCCCGAGCGCGATTCTCCCGCACGCATAGCGGATCGTCAGAGGAGAAGCCGCAGTTCAGGCTGGCATAGTAGCCAGATGATACGCCGCCACGGCGGGTAAAAAAACCATGCCGTGCTGGCAGGCGGGCAGAGACGCGTTCAGTCATGCAAATCCTGGCAGAGGTGGCAAATGGCTCGGGCAGACAGCGAGCACCTTGAACAGGCTGCCCATCGCCTCAGGTGCGGTCAAGCGCTGTACTGATAGGCGCAGATCCAGAGCTTTATCCGGATGGCGTTGTGCGAGGAAATCACTGCGGGGATAGAGCCCCAGGGCCGTCAAAAAATGATTTTGCTTCACCGGCCCCTGTGCGTGTACGGCGCGCCTAAGGGCGGCAAAATCGACATGAGCTGTGATGTCGGCTTCTCCAAAATGCAACAGAGGATCGGCGTAAACGCCGTTGCGGATGGCCTGGACACTCTCTCCAGGTGCGGTTTCGGCCGGACCGTAATCGATGAACAGACCGATTGCGTTGCGCGCGGCCAGTTCCTTGCAGAAGAGGATGGCGGCCTCGTTCACCTCTCTGACGCTGCCAAGGGGATCATCAGGTAGCAAATAATCGGATGGAATTTCAATATAAGTGCCATTTTCAACGTAACGCTCCATCCAGCCAGAGTGCCGGCGGATGAATTGCCGCACCGGCAGAGCATCCAGGAACTCATTGGCGAGCAGGATCAGCGGGCCGGAGGGCAGGCTGGCCAGAGAGCGGTGCCAGTGGGCGTGGGGAACGCGTGAGGCTTGTTCGGCCCGCAGCGCAGGTGAGGTTTCAATGAAATGCACGTTGGGCGCGGCCCAGGCGCGCAGCGCATCAGCCATTAACACGCCCCGGCCCGGCCCGGCCTCGGCCAGTATGACATCTTCCGGGGCGCCAAGCATTTGCCAAACCACTTTGGCCCAAGCCCCCAGGAGTTCGCCAAATACCTGGGTGATTTCAGGGGATGTCGTGAAATCCTGCCCGAACCTGCCGCGCGCATAATAGGCTGCGTTGGCACGGGCCATGAAATGGTCGAAGCGTTCAGCCGGCACGCTTTGAAAGGGCGTAGAAAATGAAACAGGGGCCGGCGATGACCATGGGAATAGAGAGGAGCTGACCCATGGTGGTGTCGAAAGGCAGGAAGCCGAGGAAAGGGTCCGGTTCGCGGAAACACTCGCCGATGATCCTGGCGATGCCATAGCCCAGAAGGAAGATGCCTGCGAGCATGCCTGCCCGGTTTCGGATGGCGGTGGATTGGGCGCAAGCCAGCATGACGCAGAACAGCACGATGCCCTCAAGGGAGGCCTCGATGAGTTCTGACGGATAACGGGGGAGCTGATAAGGGTCACCCGGGTAGATCATGGCTAGCGGAAAGCTGGCGGGGGCAGGGCGACCCCAGAGCTCGCCATTGATGAAATTGGCGCAACGTCCTAGGAACAGGCCGATGGGGACGGCAACCGCGATACGGTCAGCAAAGCGCAGCGGATTGAGCTTGTGTTTCCAGCAGAAGACCAGAATTGCAACGGTGACGCCAAGAAAGCCGCCATGGAAGCTCATGCCGCCATCCCAAACCCGGGGAATGGCTAATGGGTGGGTAAAGAAATAGCCGGGCTGATAAAACAGAACATAGCCCGTGCGCCCCCCCAGGATGACACCAAGGACAGCCCAAGTGAGGAAGTCATCCACCTGTTCGCCGGTGGCCGCCACCGGCTTGCAAGATGCCATGAAGCGTACAAGGCGCCAGCCGATCATTAGGCCGATGATGTAGGCCAGGGCGTAATAATGGATGAAGAGCGGGCCGATATAAAAACCGCGCGGAAAAACCGGCAAAACAATGGGGGTCATTTATAAGGATCTGCCTTGCGTAGATGGTTCTGCACGTAGACACGTATCCCTTCTTCCAATGTCATGAAGCGATGGTTGAAGCCCAAAGCGCGCAGCCGCGCCATAGGGGCTTGTGTAAAAGATTGATACTGCCCGCGCAGCGCCGCGGGCATGTCGACAAATGTGATCCGCTCCGGCAAATCGTTGGCGGTGCAGACGGCGCGAGCGAGATCCATGTAGGAACGGGCCGTGCCGGTGCCAAGATTATAGATCCCTGACAGATTTTGAGCGTTGATCATGAATTTCAGTCCGGCGACAACATCGTCGATATAGATGAAGTCGCGCTTCTGCTCGCCATCGGGCAGGCCGGGCTGATCGGACTTGAACAGCCGGGCTGGGCCGCCGGACATGATCTCGTCATGCTTAACCTTCACAACCGAGATCATCTTGCCCTTGTGGTATTCGTTTGGGCCGAAGACATTGAAGAACTTTACCCCGGCCCAGTTCAGCGGCGCCTTGCCATGGTCTGCTACCTGCCGCGCCACCCAAAGATCGAAAGCGTGCTTGCTCCAGCCGTAGAGATTGAGGGGGCGCAGCTTCTGCAAGCTGGATAACGACATGTCGTCGTCAAACCCAGCCGAACCGTTGCCGTAGGTTGAGGCCGAGGAGGCATAAATGAACTTGGCATGGTGTTCCGCGCACCAGGTCCAGAGATTTTGGCTCAGGGTCACGTTGGTGCGCCATATCAGATCTGCGTCCGTGGCGGTGGTCTCGGATATGGCTCCGAGATGCACGATTGTCGTAACCCGCTTGTTATGGGCCAGAAATTCATCCAGTCGCTCGGGTTCGATCAACGCGGCAGGGGGATGGTGGTAAAGATTACGCCATTTTTGGTTGTCGTGGCCAAGCCAGTCGGCGATCGCCACTTCCTGCCCGTCGGCTGTGAGTGCCGCATGGAGATTAGATCCGATAAAGCCGGAA
>JAKAZY010000111.1 GCA_021826425.1 Pseudomonadota bacterium | reverse complement strand
ATGCGGTGCGCAACATCCGCCCCGGCTTCGCGAAATTCGGCTTCTATGGCGGCCTCGCGAATGCCGCGCTGGAAACCTATGTGTTTAAAGGCAAAGCGCCCTGGACGCTGAAGAACCACGCCGACAACAAAACGCTGAAGAAGGCCAAGGATTGCACGCCGATCGACTATCCCAAGCCCGATGGCAAGCTGACCTTCGACCGTCTTTCCTCGGTGTTTCTCTCCAACACCAATCACGAGGAAAACCAGCCGGCACATCTCACGCTGCTCGACCCAGCGGTGGCGATTAGTGTGAATTACAATGAATATGCCAGCCCGGAGACGCGCTATTGCCCGGCCGGCGTTTATGAGATTGTGGGAGAGGAAGCAGGCACGCCCGCCTTGCAGATCAACGCGCAGAACTGCGTGCATTGCAAAACCTGCGACATCAAGGACCCCACCCAGAACATCAACTGGGTGGTGCCGGAAGGCGCTGGCGGCCCGAACTATCCAGGCGGCATGTAAGGCGCCATGAGCATACGCATTGGCATTGCCGGGATATCCGGGCGCATGGGCATTTATCTGGCGCAGGAAGCCGCCGCTGCCGCCACGCTGTCCGGCGGCACCAGCCGTTCCGGCGCGGCACCCGCTGGTGCACCGCATTTTCCCGATATCCTCGCCCTGGCCCGGGAATCGGATGTGGTGATCGACTTCACTCATGCCAGCACCGTGCAGGCCCATGCCAAGGCCCTAGCCGAGACTGAAACCCCCTGGGTGCTGGGCACCACCGGCTACGGCCCCCAGGACGAGGCGCAAATTCAAGCGGCGGCGAAAACCATTCCCGTCATCGCGGCGCCGAATTTCTGCACCGGCGTTAACCTGCTGCTGTTGCTGGCCGAGAAGCTGGGCCATGCGCTGCCGCCCGCACAATACGATGCCGAGATTATGGAGATGCATCACCGCCAGAAGGTGGATGCGCCCTCTGGCACGGCACTTGCCATTGGCCGGGCAGTGGCGGCTGGGCGGGGCGTGGAACTCGGCGATGTGATTGTTTCGGGCCGGGATGGCCTCACCGGCCCGCGCAAGGATGGCGAGATTGGATTCGCAACGTTGCGCGGCGGGCAGATTGTCGGTTCCCATACCGTGCTATTCACGGCGGGGGACGAGCAGATCAGCCTCACCCACCATGCCTTCGACCGGCGGGTATTCGCCTCGGGTGCCGTGCGCGCGGCACTCTGGCTTCATGCACAACCGGCGGGGTTGTACGGCATGAGAGATTTTTTAAAGTTATAGGAGTCGTGAGGCGGCGGATATTGACCCCAGCCCCCTAATACGCCATCCGAACCCGGCCTACAGTCTAGGGGGTTTTGTATGCGCGATCGCGGTGAGTTTCTGTTTACCTCTGAGTCCGTCTCCGAGGGTCATCCGGACAAGGTGGCGGACCGGATTTCCGACACCGTCGTCGACGCCTATCTGGCGGCCGACCCCTACGCACGCGTGGCCTGCGAAACGCTGGTGACCACCAACCGCATCGTTCTGGCGGGCGAAGTACGCGGGCCGGAGGCGATCACCAAGGAATATCTGGCGCATCTCGCGCGCCTGGCGGTGCACGATATCGGCTATGACCAGGAAGGCTTTTCCTGGAAGAACGCCGAAATTTCCGTGCATCTGCACGCGCAATCCGCGCATATCGCCGTGGGCGTGGACGCCGCTGGCAACAAGGATGAAGGCGCTGGCGACCAGGGCATCATGTTCGGCTATGCCAGCTCGGAGACCGAGGCGCTGATGCCCGCCCCGATCTATTATTCGCACCTGATCCTGCGCCGCATCTCAGAGCTGCGCCGCGCCGCCGATAGCCAGGTGAAGGGTCTGCTGCCGGATGCCAAGAGCCAGGTGACGCTGAAATATGTGGATGGCAAGCCCGTGGGGGCGACATCCGTGGTCGTGTCCATCCAGCACGAGCCTGGCTTCACGCCTGAGCGCGTGAAGGAGATGCTCCGCCCGATCGTCAAGGCCGCCCTGCCCGAGGGATGGATGCCGGAAGATAAGGAGTTCTACGTCAACCCGACCGGCATCTTCGAGATCGGCGGGCCGGACGGCGATTGCGGGCTGACCGGGCGCAAGATCATCGTGGACACCTATGGCGGTGCCGCCCCGCATGGCGGCGGCGCGTTCTCGGGCAAAGATCCCACGAAGGTTGATCGTTCCGCTGCTTATGTGTCGCGCTATCTGGCCAAGAACGTGGTGGCCGCGGGCCTGGCCGCGCGCTGCACCTTGCAGCTTTCTTATGCTATCGGCGTATCCCAGCCGCTGTCGCTTTATGTCGATTTGCATGGCACGGGTAAGGATGTGGACGAGGACAAGGTGGCGAAGACGCTGCGCGACCTCGTGAACCTCACCCCGCGTGGCATCCGCGAGCATCTGCAGCTCAACCGGCCGATCTATGTGCCGACCTCGGCTTTTGGCCATTTTGGCCGCACGCCGGATGATGAGCTGGGCACTTTCACCTGGGAGAAGACCGATCTGGTGCCGGCGCTGAAGAGCGCGTTCAATCGCTAAAATCAGGTCGACCTGAAACGGCCTGGGCGGTTTGTCTCAGGCCGGATTCCATACTGGTGGCATGATGCAAACCCGCGCCGAGGATATTACCGTCGCTGCTCCACCGCCCTGGCTGCGCGTGGCGCCGGTGCTGTTTCTGCTGTTCTGGTCAGCGGGATTTCCGGTTTCCAAAATCGGCATCCAATATGCCGCCCCCTTTACCTTCCTGGCGCTGCGTTATGCGCTCGCCTTGCTGGTGCTCATCCCCTTTGCCATCTGGTTGCGCCCGGCTTGGCCCCGGCGGCACATCGCCTGGCTGCATGTGGCAGTGGTGGGGTTCTGCATTCAGACCGTTTATTTCGGCATGTGCTACGCGGCGTTTTCATTGGGCACGTCAGCAGGCGTGGTGGCGCTGGTGGTGTCATTGCAGCCGCTGCTGGTGGGGGTGCTCGCACCTCTGCTGGTGCGCGAGCGCATTGGTATAAAAGGCTGGGCGGGGCTGGGGCTTGGCTTCTGCGGCGCGGTGGTAACGATTTTGGGCTATGGAGAGACCGGGCATATTTCACCGCTGGGTGTGCTGTTTTCGTTTGGCGCGCTGCTCGGCATGGCGGGGGCCACACTTTATGAAAAGCGTTTCAGCACCGGGTTGCACCCGGTAACCTCCAACATGGTGCAATATGCTGTGGGGTTGGCAACCACGCTGCCCATCGCGCTGCTGCATTTCCATGTGGATGTAACAGCTAGGTTCATGGTGACGATGAGCTATCTCGTTATCGCCAATTCGCTGGTGGCCATCTCGCTTTATATCGCCATGCTGCGCTTTGGCCGGGCCTCGCAGGTTTCGGTGCTGTTCTATCTGGTGCCGCCAATTTCCGGGTTGATAGCCTGGGGATTGCTGGGGGAGGCGATGCCGCTGCTGGCCTGGGTGGGCATGGCCGTGGCGGGGCTTGGCGTGGCACTTGTGCGAGGCAGAACTGCATGACGACATTGAAACCACCCCCTGACCGGCTTTATGGCCGCGTGCACGGCAAAAAACTTCGGCCCCGGCAGGAATTTCTGCTGGAAGCGTTTCTGCCCAAAACCTCCTGGCCCGGCGTGCCTTTTGCCATGCAGCCGCGCGAGATATGGCTGGAGGTGGGCTTTGGCGGCGGCGAACACGCCTATGAACTGGCCAAGCGACACCCCGACATTGGCTATATCGCGGCGGAAGTGTTTGATAACGGCATCTGCTCGCTGCTTTCGCGCATTGCGCCGGATGGTGCGGGCGCGCCGGAGCCGCTGCCCAATCTGCGGCTTTATACCGATGATGCCCGGCCTTTGCTGCGTGGCTTTACAGATGGCGCATTGTCCAAGCTGTTCCTGATGTTCCCGGACCCCTGGCCAAAAGCCCGGCACGCCAAGCGGCGCTTCGTGCACCCGGAGATTGTGCCAGAAGTGGCGCGGGCCCTGCGCCCCGGCGGGGAGTGGCGCATCGCCTCAGACGATCCGACCTACCAGGGCTGGACCAACGAGGTGCTGGCAGCCCAGGATTTCTTCACCGTCAGCCGCACGGAGATTCACCCGGAAACCTGGCCCCATACGCGCTATGAGGCCAAGGCCATCGCCGCCGGGCGGACGCCGTTTTATTGGTCCTTAATTAGGCGTTAAACGGCTTCTTCCAGCCGTTTGGTGAGCTGCGTGATCTGGTCGCGCAGCTTGCCCAGCTCGTCCAGGCTCATGCCGGAGGCGCTCAGGATGCAGGCGGGGATTTTGGCCGCACGGTTGCGCAGCTTATCACCGGGCTGGGTCAGCTTCACCCGCACCACGCGCTCATCCTGCTTGTCCCGGTGGCGAGTGAGCAGACCCTCGGCCTCCAGCCTTTTCAGCAGCGGGGTGAGGGTGCTGGATTCGAGCGATAATTTAGTGCCAAGCTGCCCCACGCTCTGGTCATCTTCCTCCCACAAAACGGTCATCACCAGATATTGCGGGTAAGTGAGGCCGATTTCCGCCAGCAGCGGCTTGTAGGCACGGCTGAAGGCGTGCTCCGCCGCATAAATTGAAAAGCAGAGAAAATCATCGAGCCTGGCGGTTAGTGCCGGGGTGTCGTGCCGCGAGCCGGACATTTCGGGTCTCCAGAATCAGCGTTAAAAAAATTTCATCGCGATTATATCGTTCACGATTGACTTTTAAAACGGGCTGCGATAATTAATCGTATACGATTTAATCGTTAACGTGAAAAGGAATATTGAGATGAGCACGATCACCGCCAAGGACGGCACGAAAATTTTCTACAAGGATTGGGGCACGGGGCAGCCGGTTGTGTTCAGCCATGGCTGGCCGCTGAGCGCCGATGCCTGGGATGCGCAGATGGTGTTTCTGGGGGAACGCGGCTACCGCGTGATCGCGCATGACCGCAGGGGCCATGGCCGTTCAGAACAAACCTGGGCCGGCAACGACATGGATACTTATGCCGACGACCTGGCGGCGCTGACCGAGGCGCTGGATTTGAAGGAGGCCATTCATGTCGGCCATTCCACCGGCGGCGGCGAGGTAGCGCGGTATATCGGCCGGCATGGCACCAGGCGCGTGGCCAAGGCCGTACTGCTGGGCGCGGTGCCACCGGTTATGGTCAAGAGCGCGGCCAACCCTGGGGGCGTGCCTTTGGAAGTGTTCGATGGCATCCGCGCCGCTGTACGCCATGACCGTTCGCAATTCTTCAAGGATCTGACGATACCTTTCTATAACGCCAACCGCGAGGGCGCGAATGTGTCGCAGGGTGTGCGTGAGGCATTCTGGTTGGCGGGAATGCAGGGCGGGTTCAAGGCGCTGCTCGATTGTATCAAGCAGTTTTCAGAAACCGATTTCACCGAGGATTTGAGGAAGTTTAACGTGCCGACATTGATCGCGCATGGGGATGACGACCAGATCGTGCCGATTGCGAATGCGGCGCTGCGGTCTGCTGAATTCGTGAAGAACGCGGAGCTGAGGATTTACAAGGGTGGCAGCCACGGGCTGGCGCAGATTCAGGCGGATGAATTCAACGCTGATCTCTTGGCCTTCATTCAGAAGTAAAAACCGGGAAGAGCCGGGGCAACCTCATGCCTCCTGCTCTTCCTCGTCCTCTTCCTCCAGGCCGAATTGCTGCGCTTCTTCGTCATATTCAAAAATTTCCGCATAACGGCCCCAGGAAATAACCATGCGCAAAGTCTTCTCCGCATATTCGGCAGACATATGATCCTCCAACTGGTCGCGCAAGCGCAGCGCCGCGGCGCGATGGTTGGAGCGTTGGTCAATAACATTTCGGATTTCGGTGATGAGCGGCACATGCGCGCGCACAGTATCCGGTAAGATGTTCTTGCGGTCTTCGATTTCCGCTTCGGTGCCTGCGGCCGATTGATTTTCACTGACGAGACCCGGACCAAAACGAAGATGCCGCTTCTGGGCGGCTGGTTGTCACGCGGCGCAAAACCACAGAAATTAGAGCTTTCAGATTTTAGCTGAAAGCTCTAGGGTCCAGACTCATAATATCCACCACACGACCGCGGCCACGAGATAGATTGATGCGGCGAAATTTACGGCCAGTCGGTCATAGCGTGTTGCGATACGTCTGAAATCTTTCAGGCGGCAGAAG
>JAKAZY010000110.1 GCA_021826425.1 Pseudomonadota bacterium | reverse complement strand
CGGCGGAAGGCGCGACGTATCGCTTCGCCCGGCAGGACCGCAAAAGTTTTCCCGGTATTCTGCAGGCCGGGACGGAAGAAAAGCCTTATTATACGAACTCCTCGCAGCTTCCCGTCGGTTTCACCGATGACCCCTTCGAGGCGCTGGAGCACCAGGAGGACCTGCAAGCCAAATATACCGGCGGTACGGTGCTGCATCTCTACCTGGGCGAGCGCCTGCCCTGCGTTGACGCCTGCCGGGAACTGGTGCGCCGCGCATTATCGCGCTTCCGCCTGCCTTATATCACGGTCACGCCGACCTTCTCGGTCTGCCCCGTGCATGGCTACCTGGAGGGCGAACAGCGCTTCTGCCCGATCTGCGACGAAGAAAAAATTGCCGCTAAACGCCTGCGTTATTGCGCTTGATACTGAAAATCTGACCGGAGAACGACCATGCAGCAGTCCCCGCAAACAACATCCGCCGCAAATGAAATCCGCCTCTCGGCTGAAGAGCGTCAGCCCTGTGAGGTATGGACGCGGGTGATGGGCTACCACCGGCCCGTCGCCTCCTTCAATATCGGCAAGCAGGGCGAACACGAGGCCCGCCGCAGCTTTGCTTTTTGCGGCACCGCGCCAGTTGAACCATAAAACACTGCAGGTCGCGGGGCTGGTTCCATTCAGCACGGTTGATTATCCAGGCCAGCTTTGCGCGGTGCTGTTTGCACAGGGGTGCCCTTTACGTTGCCGGTACTGCCACAACCCGCATCTGCTCCCCCGCGCGGCGCAAGCGGCGCAGGCTTGGCCTGACCTGAAATCCTGGCTGAGCCGGCGGGTAGGCCTGCTTGACGCCGTCGTCTTCAGCGGCGGCGAGCCCACGGCCCAGGCGGAACTACCCGAAGCGCTGGCCGAAACCCGCGAAATGGGCTTTGCCACGGGGTTGCACACGTCCGGCGTGCTGCCGCAGCGCTTGGAGCGGGCTCTGCCGCTGCTCGATTGGGTTGGCTTGGATATCAAGGCGCCGTTCACGCGCTATGCCGCCATCACGGCAAGCCCCGGCAGCGGCCCGCGCGCCCGGCGCGCATTGGAGGCCGTATTGGCCAGCGGCATCAGCTATGAATTACGCACCACGGTTCATCCGGCGCTGCTTGATGCGCAAGACCTGCTGGAAATTGCCTGCACGTTGGAAAACTATGGTGTCAGGCGCTGGGTGCTGCAAAAATTCCGGCCCTTGGGGTGCGATGACGCCCCGTTGGTTACAGCGCCCAGCCCACCAGCCCTGGAGCCGCTGCTGCCGGCGTTGCGGCTGCGGGTTCCCGGCATCACGCTGCGGTGAACACCGGCATCCCTCCGGCGGCTGAATTCATTCAAAACTTGGCAGAATGAACAGAAAATCCAAAGCCATCCAGCCTCTCAGCTCGTCTCCCGCACATGCAGCGTGAAGCCCAGATCCTTCCGGGCCATCTCAGGCTCGCGTCCCGCCATCAGCTCCAGCAACATCGCGGCTGAATCCCGGCCCACCTGGTAACGCGGTGTCGCCACCGTGCTCAGCGCCGGGGTTGCCCAGGCCGAGGCGGGCAGATCGTTAAACCCCGCCAGCGCCAGCTGCTCCGGCACCGCGATGCCGCGCCGCAGGCAGCGAAATAAAGCGCCCAGCGCCAGATCGTCATTGCAGAAGAACAGTGCGTCCGTGTCCGGGTGTTCTTCCAGCATGCGGTCCAGCAGCGCCGCTCCCTGCGCGATGGAAGAGCGGTCCGGCACCATCAGCGCGCGCGGCGCGCCACGCCCCGCCTCTTCCAGAGCCCGGCGAAAACCAAGCCCGCGCGCCAGCGTGCGCGGGTCAAGCTGCGCCGCCACGAAGCCGATCTTGCGGTAACCCCGTTCCACGAAATGCCGCGCGATGGCAGCCCCACCCGCCTCTTGCGAAAAACCAACCGAATAACTGCCGGGCTGGTTATTCAGCTCCATCATATGCACAGCCGGCACGGTAGCGCTGGACAGTAATTTCAGCGTCTCGGGCAAATGGTCAATGCCCGTCAGCAGCACGCCATCCGGGCGGAAGGCCAGCAGCCCACGCAGCAGCCGCAGCTCATCCGCCGGGGCGTAGAAAGTGGTTGCAGTGATCATCTGATAGCCTCGCGGCGAGAGCACCTCGTCGATCCCGGCCAGCATCTCGACGAACACCGTATTCGTGATGGACGGGATCAGCACTGCGACATTCATGGAGCGCGCGGAGGCCAGCGCGCTCGCCGCACGGTCGGGCACATAGCCCAGCTTGGCCGCGGCTTCCTCAATCCGCGCCCGCAGCTCGGCGCTCACCCGCCCGGTGCCCTTGAAGACCCGGGATACGCTAATCATGCTTGTGCCGGCTTGTGCCGCCACCTCTTCCATCGTCACGCGGCCCGGAGCGGTTGCGCGTGGTTTCCGGCCTGCCATTTTCTTACGCATCCTTCCAAATCAGCTTTACAGCCTACTATGTTAGCGCTAACACAACCTGATAAAAACAACTTCATTGGAGGAAGCATGTCTAGCCTGTCCACGCAAATCCCCCGCCGCCGCTGGGCCATTGGCGGCCTGCTCGGGGCCGGTGTCCTGATCAATTATATCGACCGGATCAATCTCTCGGTCGCGGCACCGCAACTCAAGGCGGAATTCCACCTCACCAGCGGCGAGATAGGGCTGCTGTTCAGTGCTTTTTTCTGGACATATGCGCTCCTGCAGATCCCGGTGGGGATGATCCTGGACCGTTTCGGCGTTACCCGTGTCGGCCGATGGGGCGCGTTTCTCTGGGCCATCGCCTCGGCGGCAGTGGCCTTTACCGGCGGGTTCGGCGGCATCTTCGCGGCGCGCATGCTGCTGGGCGTGGCGGAAGCGCCGGGCTTTCCCGCCAGCGCCAAGGCCACCGGCTATTGGTTTCCGCGCCAGGAACGCTCCATCGCCACCGCCTTGTTTGATGCGGCTGCAAAATTTTCCAACGTCATCGGCGTGCCGCTGGTCGCTTTCGTGGTGGTGGACTTTGGCTGGCGCTGGGGTTTTGGCATCACCGCGCTGCTCAGCTTTTTGTATTTCATAGCCTTCTATTTCATCTATCGTGACCCCTCGGCGGACAAGAATCTATCCGATCAGGAACATGCCTACATCCTCGAAGGCGGGGCTACGCCGGAGGGGGAATCCAATGCCGGGGCGGGCGCCATGCTGGCCTATCTGCTGCGTCAGCCCAAGGTCTGGGGCTTAAGCCTGGGCTTCGCCGCCTATGGCTATAGTTTCTACCTCTTCCTCACCTGGCTACCCGGCTATCTGGTGCAGGCGATGCATATGAGCATCCTCAAATCCGCCGGCTATGCCGCTATCCCCTGGGCTTGCGCCACGGTGGCGGACATCCTGTTCGGCGGGCTGCTCGTGGACCGCTTGGTCTGCGCGGGGCATGATGAAACCAAGGTCCGCAAAACGGTCCTGATTGTTGGCATGCTGTTTGGCCTGGCCGTATTCGGCGCTACCCAGACGACCAGCCCCGGCTGGGCGATCATGTGGATCTCCATCGCACTTTCCGGCCTTGCGGCTTCGGCACCCGTCGGCTGGTCCATTCCCTCGCTCATCGCGCCCAAGGGCGGCACCGGCACCATTGGCGGCATTATGAACTTCTTGAACAACATGATGGGCATCATCGCACCAATCGTCACCGGCTTCATCGTCGGCACCACCAATAATTTCGAGACGGCCTTCCTGGTCGCGGGCGTGGTGCTGCTGGTTGGTATTTTCTTCTACGTCGTCGTACTGGGGCGGATCGAGCCGATTCCGGCACCCAAGTGAGCAACGTGCGTTTCATCATCGTCATGGGGGTGTCGGGCTGTGGTAAATCCACGGTCGCGGCCCTCCTCGCCGCGCGGCTCGGATGGGACTTCATGGAGGGCGATGCCCTCCACCCGCAGAGCAATGTCGAGAAAATGCGCCAGGGGATTGCGCTTACGGACGAGGACCGCGCCCCCTGGCTGCGGGAAATCGCCCGCACGATCCATGGCTGGCGCGCAGATGGCAAGGCGGGCATCATCGCCTGCTCAGCCCTGCGCCGCCGCTATCGCGACATCATAACGGACCAGAAGGAGGATGTGCGCTTTGCCTATCTCCGCGGCAGTTTCTCGCTGATTGAGCAGCGCCTTGCCTCACGGCAAGGCCATTACATGCCGGCGAGCCTGCTGGACAGCCAGTTTGAAGCGCTGGAAGAGCCGGGAGCCGGTGAACCGGCCATTACCCTTGATACCGGCGCGCCCGCGCACGAGCTGGTGAATGAGGTGCTCAACCGTCTGCATCTCGAGGGCTGACCTAGTGGGACACGTCATTGAAAATGCGTGCCCCATCAGATTCATGCTAAGCGCGCGCCGCCCACCAACCCGCACGGGGAAAGCTGGGATCATGCATTCTAATCTTCTGTCCGGAGCAATGATTCGAAAACTCTTTCGTCCGTGATTTCCACACAATGGCTGGTAATCAGACGAATGGTTCCCTCGCGCTGAAGCCGTTGGAAATTGCGGCTGACGGTTTCGACCGCAAGCCCCGTGTAATCCGCAATATCGGTCCGGCTCATAGGCAAATGAATCTGCTCTGGTGATTGTCTGGGAAATTGGCTGTGTATCCGCAGCAAATTGAGCAACATGACGATTCTTTTTTTTGCACTCGGCTGGACGAGAGAGACGACATGCTGTTGCGCAAGGCGCAAGTTCTGACAAAGTTTGAAAAAAATCTGCGATTGTAGATCGGGGTCAGAGCGTAACAACGCCTCCACCGCCGCGGCGCGCAAGTGAACGGCCGCCACGGGGGTAATTGCCTTCACCGTGGCAGCATAACCGCCATATTCGCCAAATCCCGCCAAATCGCCAGGAAACAAAAAACCCTGAACAATCTCCTTACCGCCCGGCAGAGAATTAATGACTTTTACGACCCCGGAATCGATGTAGAGAATGCAGGAGGCTTCACTACCTTCATGAAACAGCCCGTCGCCTTCTCTATGGTGACGGATTGAACCGATGGCCGCAAGCTTCCCCCGAACCGCAATGCCTGGAAGTAGATTTGATGAACCAATAAGGCCATGATTCAGCCCCCATTCGCATTCGACCCCTTTATACACAATCGCACCCACTCAAAACAAGAATTGGATTCTCAAATTAATGCGGCAACAGGAAAGCTGATTTCCGCCGCTGTAACGCCACCAGTGCGCGAGCTGTAAACCACGCCAGACTCAAGTATGGCCGCCAAATCAGAGGCGATTCCTCCAGGTGGCGGCAGTATATTTTTGGAAAGACCGTTGCCGTCACTCTCCACACTAAGCTGAGCCACAGCGCGGGACGTGCGGCGAAGTATCACGGTGATATTCCCTGCGCCACCGCCTATGAGCCCCTGGCGCAGCAAATTGAGCACAAGGTCGCAGCTTGCCAGAACAAGGGCCCGCCGCTTGTAGGCCGGCAATGTCAATCGTTCGACAGATATAGTGGCAGATGCCCGGCCAAAAAGCTTAACAAGGCTGAATACAGAGACATGCAGCACCTCAAAACACGGTTGCATGTCATGATCATTTGCCATAGCCAAAGATCGGAGTGCTTCCGCAAAATCGCAGGCGGCCTGGTATTCAGCTTTTGAATCCTCAGGGTTTTGATGAATGCATGGATTCTGACGTTCAAGCTCGGCAACAAGACCGGCCATGTCGCGGGCTCGATTCATCGCTTCATCGACCCAAAGCGGCTTGAATGCGGAATCTCCGCAACGCGCGAGCGGCACAGTGGCGTCCAGCAGAACGGAAAGTACGGCGTGCCGCTGCGCCGGAATCAAACCAGCTTGCGGCTCAATGTTTCTGACTCTTGACCGTTTCCCGGCGCCTGTTTTAACCCCCAATCCCCTCAGCCCGTTCGTTGTTGGGACGCCCGCGGGCGCGCCCGGCCTGGTACGGAAAAAGCCGCCAAGGACACCTGCTCTCTCACGCGGGCGTTGATGTGGCAGATCATTGCCAAACCCCTGATTCGTTATTTGAAGGTCAACAGACATTACAAACACTCCTCGCCGAAGGTTGATGAGCGCATCCTGGCACGCCTTAATTTGTCAGTTTAATTTGATCCTTTATTCGAAATGACGTTTTGTAAGGTAAACCAATATTACGTTATGGTCATTTATGTTTGACGCGCCGCACGGATGACGAACTTTTATGAATCAACCAAATCTTCTTGTTTTTGAAACACAACCGTTTCC
>JAKAZY010000008.1 GCA_021826425.1 Pseudomonadota bacterium | reverse complement strand
CGGAAAGCCGGGTGGAGCCGGCGATGATTTCCGGACCAGAGAGGATCTCTACCGCGATATCCGCCGCTTTCGCCATGGCGCTGCCGTGGTTGTTCACAATCGCGCCTGTCAACCCACCCAGCCCCGCTGCATGGCGCAAAGCCGCCAAGGTAAAGGGCGTGCTACCCGAGGCGGCGATACCCACCAGCGTGTCCCGCGCCGTGAAGCCGTGCTCGTGCAAAGCGGCGCGGGCGGCGGCCTCGTTATCCTCGGCCCCTTCTTCGGCCTGGATAAAGGCATTTGGCCCACCCGCCAGCAATGGGATAATCAAGCCCGGCTCCACCCCGAAAGTAGGGCGGCATTCCACCGCATCGAGCAAGCTCAGCCGCCCGGAGGTGCCGGCCCCGGCATAGAACAGCCGCCCGCCCGCCTGGATTCTGGCAGCCACAGTATCTATCAACCTGGCAAGAGCAGGGGATGCGGCTGCAAGCGCGCGCTGCGCCGCCGCCTCCTGGCCCAGAAACAGGCTCACGATTTCCTCCGTGCCGCGCGCTTCCAGGTCCATCAACGCGGTACGGGGGGTCTCGGTGCCGCGGGGGTTGCGGGCAGGGGCCGCAATGCCCGCTTGCCAAACCTGCAGGGCGTGGAAATCATCTGACCACCAGACGAGGTCCGCCGACGCTCCTGGCGCAATGCGCCCGGCATCCAGCCCCAGCGCCGCGGCGGGGCGGGAGGTTGCGGCGGCAAGCGCCACTTCCGGCGCAATGCCGAAAGAGATCATCCGGCGCACCCCTTCATCCAAAGTAATGGCCGCCCCTGCGATGGTGCCATCTGCCCGGTGGCCCACGCCGTCCGCCCCCAGCATGGCGGGCGCGCCGCCAAAATCCAGCGTGACGCCGGGTTCCAACCCGGCCAGGGCGATGGAATCCGTCACCGCGATGGCGCGGGGACAGGCGGCAAAGGCGATCTGCAGCAAAACCGGGTCCACATGCACCCCGTCCACGATCGCGCAGGGGGCTATGCGCGCATCGGTCAGCGCCACCCCCGGCGCGCCCGGCGCCCGGTGGCCGAGTTGGGATTGCGCGTTGAACAGATGCGTGACGAGCCGCGCCCCGGCATTCACCCCGGCGCGCATCTGTGTTGCATCGGCCGCTGTGTGGCCGAGCGCGACAAGAATGCCCGCGCGGGTGAGGCGGGCGATGGCGTCCAGGGCGTGCGGCAGCTCCGGCGCCAGGGTGACGAGCCGCAGCATTTCCGCCGCCGGGCCGTCCAGCAATTCGTTAAGGGTGGTATCATCGGGCAGGCGCAGCCAATCTTCTCTGTGGGCGCCGCGTTTAGAAGGGGCGAGGAACGGGCCTTCCAGATGCAGACCCAGAAGTCCCGGATGGCGTTGCATGGCTGCCCTCAGCCGCGTAGCAGCTTGCGCAATTTCGGCCAGCGGGGCGGTGATGATGGTGGGTAGTACGGATGTTACGCCGCGTGCGGCGAGCTTTTCCGCAAAGCTGTCCCACTCATCTGGCGTGGCGGTGGCGCAATCCACCCCGAAGGCACCGTTATTGTGCAGGTCGATCAGCCCCGGCCCCAGCACGCCATGGGCAAGATGCACGTCCGCGCCGGCTTCTCCCGGCAGCACCGCGACAATGCGCCCCGCCGCGACCTCGACGGTGGCGGGGCCGGTGAAACATTTACCATCGAACAGGCGTTGGGCGAAAATCCGCATTTTACCGTGATGTCTGGGAAAGGGTATGTCCCCGGCGGGATTCGAACCCACGGCCCCCAGATTAGGAATCTGGTGCTCTATCCTGCTGAGCTACGGAGACATCTCGAAACGCATTGCCCGTTGCGGGGCCATGCCTCTTTAGCCCGGCCGCCGCAGAATTCAAACCCAGGCTCTAGAGCCGGATGATTTTAGATCGAATCACGGCGCGATCCGCTCTAAAATCTGAATCCGCCTCTAAAACTATGAGATAAAGGGCGATTCAGACTTCAGGTTCACGCGCAAACCGAGCGAACCTGAAGTCATCGTATTCTAATGCAGCTTCGCACCATCCGGCCCGAATACGCCTACATCCACATGGATGCCGTGCCGCACGCTTTCCGTCACCGTGCAGAAATCCTCGAAGCTCGCCAGCGCGCGGGCCAGATGCGGCACTGCTTCCGGGGGGCCGTTGAGGGTGATGCGGACATCAAGATTCAAAACCCGTAGCCGGTTGTTCTCGTTGCGGCCGATCTCGCATTTGACGGTGGCAGAGAATTCGCCGGGGTCTTCATGGTATTTCCGGCAGGCGAAGGTGAGGCTGGCGCAGAGGCAATTGGCGATGGAGGCCGCCAGCAGATGCTGCGGCGAAGGCCCCGAATCCACCCCGATGGGCATGGGTTCATCCGCGATCATTGTTGCGTATTGCGGCCCGAATTCAACGAGGAACCGGTAATCCTCCTGCCGGGTAACGGTAACGGTTATGCTCTCGCTCATATGCCTCTCCTTAAACGCCTGCCGGCTTGCCGCCCGGCAGCGGAATGAATTCCTGTTCGTCGCCTGCCACCAGCCCAAAACGGCGCTGCGCCCAGTCCTCTTTGGCCTGCTCGATACGCTCTTGTGAAGAGCTGACGAAATTCCACCAGATGTGGCGTGGCCCGTCCAGCGGGTCGCCGCCCAGCAGCATCAGCCGGCTATTGCTAAGGGCCCGTATGGTAATCGCATCGCCAGGGCGGAAGACGAGCAACTGCCCTTCGCCAAACCGCTCCCCGGCGATCTCAATTTCGCCGGAGACGATCTGCACCGAGCGTTCCTCGTGCTCATCCGGCAAGGGCAGGGCCGAGTCGGCGGCAAGGCTGGCATCGACATAGAGCGTGCCGGAAAACACCTGCACCGGCGAGGCGGCGCCATAAGCATGCCCGGCAATGATTCGCGCGACGATTCCGTCACCCTCAAGCTGCGGCAGGCTGGCGCCGGCATGGTGAAAGAAGCCCGGTTCCACCTCTTCGGCGTCTTTCGGCAGCGCCACCCAGCTTTGGATGCCGAGCATGGCCTGCCCTGCTTCCCGTGCTGCCGGCGGCGTGCGTTCGGAATGGGCGATGCCGCGCCCGGCGGTCATCCAGTTCACCTCACCGGGGCGGATATCCTGAGTGCTTCCCAGATTATCCCGGTGGTAGATGCGGCCCTGCATGAGATAGGTGATGGTGGCCAGCCCGATATGCGGGTGCGGGCGTACATCCAGCCCATGGCCGGGTTCGAATGCCGCGGGGCCGATATGGTCTAGGAACACGAACGGCCCCACCATGCGGCGCTTGGCGTGTGGCAGGGCGCGGCGCACGCGCAGGCTGCCGATATCATGGGTCATCGGGGTAAGGACCAGCTCTACCCCGCCCTCCGGGCCAACGAGCGGATTATGCAGCCAGGACATCTTGCCTCCGGGGTTGCATGGCGTTCCCTGATTAACCCATGGCTGAAAGCTGCGCTAGGCTGCGGCGGTGTTCGCCTGCCAAGCCAGGTGATTGACCGGTCCGTGCCCGGCGCCGATGCCAGGTGCGTTAAGAATGGCGGCCTGCAGGTAATCCCGGGCTCGCCGCACCGCGGCCTCCAGCGCCATGCCCTGCGCCAGGCTGGTGGCGATGGCGGCGGACATGGTGCAGCCGGTGCCATGGGTGTTACGCGTTTCGATGCGGGGCAGGGTGATGGCGACCTCGCTTTCGCGCGTCACCAGCAGATCGGTCAGCTCTGGCCCGGCGCTGTGCCCGCCTTTCACCAAAGCGGCTTTCGCGCCCATGTCCAGCAGCATCCGCCCGGCGGCGATCCGTTGTGCCTTGGTCTCTACCGGTAGTCCGGTGATCTTCGCGGTTTCAGGTAGATTGGGGGTGATGAGCGTGGCGGCCGGGATCAGCTTGGAGATCAGCGCGGCGATCGCGCCGTCCGGCAGCAACGTGGCGCCGGAAGTGGAAACCATGACCGGGTCCAGCACCACCGGTACATCGGCGGGCAGATTGGCGGCCACGGTGCGGATGATCGCCTCGTTGGTCAGCATGCCGAGCTTGATTGCGTCCACCCCGATATCGCCCAGCACCGTGCGCATGCAAAGTAAGACGAATTCCGCCGGGATGGCATGCACCCCCTGCACCCCTAGCGTGTTCTGGGCCGTCAGCGCCGTGATGGTGGTGCAGCCATAGCCGCCCAGCGCGGAAATGGTTTTCAAATCAGCCTCGATCCCGGCGCCGCCGCCGGAATCAGAGCCTGCGATGGTTAAAACCCGCGCCATCATACCCATGCTCATCGTGGGGTTCATTCGGCGGCTTGCGCGGTGGCGGCGATCCCGGCGCAGAGCGCCGCGACGATCTCCTCGATCAATGTCTGGTCCTCGCCCTCGGCCATCACCCGGATCAGCGGTTCAGTGCCCGAAGCGCGGATCAGCACCCGGCCGTTGCCACCTAGCCGGGCAGAAGCGCCTTCGATGGCCGCCTGGATATGCGGCAAATTGAGTGGCGATGCGCCGCGATAGCGCACATTGCGCAAAAGCTGCGGCAGCGGGTCGAACACCCGGCAGGCCTCTGAAGCGCGTTGACCCGAGCGTATCAGCACCGATAGCACCTGCAACGCCGCCACCAGCCCATCCCCAGTGGTGGCGAAATCCGAGAGGATGACATGGCCGGATTGCTCACCGCCCAGGTTGAAGCCCTCAGCGCGCATGGCTTCGGCTACGTAGCGGTCGCCCACTTTGGTGCGGATCAGGGTGAGGCCGAGCCCCACCAGGAAACGCTCCAGCCCCATGTTGCTCATGACCGTGGCGACGATGCCGCCGCCGCGCAAGGCACCCGCCTGCGCCATATCCCGCGCGATAAGGCCGAGAATCTGGTCGCCATCGATAATCTCGCCGCGCTCATCGGCGATGATCACCCGGTCGGCATCGCCATCCAGCGCGATGCCGATATCCGCACCATGTTCCAGCACCGCCTCGCACAGCGCCTTGGGCGCGGTGGAACCGGCTTCGCGGTTGATGTTAAAGCCGTCCGGCGAGACACCCAGCGGAATCACCTCCGCCCCCAGCTCAAACAACGCCGCCGGGGCCACGCGGTAGGCCGCACCGTGGGCACAGTCCAGCACGATACGCAGACCATCCAGCCGCAGGCCGCGGGGTAGGGAGAATTTCGCGGCCTCGACATAGCGCCCGGCGGCATCCACCAGCCGCGCGGCGCGGCCCAGCCCAGCTGGCGGCGCCAGGCGCTCCGAAAGGTCTTCAGCCATCAGCGCCTCGATCTCGGCCTCGGTTTCATCCGAGAGCTTGGCGCCATCCGGGCCGAACAGCTTGATGCCGTTATCCTCATACGGGTTGTGCGAGGCGGAGATGACGACGCCAAGATCCGCCCGCAGGGAGCGGGTGAGCATGGCGATGGCGGGGGTGGGTAGCGGGCCGGCCAGGGTCACGTTCATGCCCGCCGAGATGAACCCCGCCGTGAGGGCAGGCTCCAGCATATAGCCGGAGAGCCGTGTATCCTTGCCAATGATCACGCGGTGTCTGTGCTCGCCCTTGGTGAAGAGCAGCCCGGCCGCCTGGCCGAGCTTGAGCGCGATTTCGGCCGTCATCGGTGTGGTGTTGGCGGTGCCGCGAATCCCGTCTGTGCCGAACAGGCGGCGGTGGGGCTTTTTATCCATCATCTCTCTCAGTCAGTCTCTGCCAGACGCGCAGGGCTTTCACCGTCCCGGCCACGTCATGCACACGCAATATATGCGCCCCTTGCGCGCAGGCATAGATTGCCCCGGCCAGGCTCTCCGAGTCACGTTTGGTGGCGTCCGGCTCACCCGAAATTTCACCCAGGAAACGCTTGCGGGAAAGGGCGATGAGCAAAGGGTGCCCGAAGGAGGCCAGCCGGGCGGTGGCGTTTAACAATTGTATATTTTGCGCGCCGCGCTTGGCGAAGCCGATTCCGGGGTCCAGGCAGATGTTTTCAGCCCGGATGCCGTGCGCTAGCGCCGTATCACGCAGGGTGGTGATCTCGGCTGTCACCTGCGCCTCTACATCGACGTAATCGGCGTATTCGTTCATGGTTTCGGGCGTGCCGCGCATATGCATCAGCACCACCGGGCAGGCCCGGCACGCCACCAGAGGCAAAGCCGCCGGGTCATGCCGCAGGCCAGAAATATCGTTCACGATCCTGGCCCCTGCATCCAGCCCGGCCGCCATGGTTTCGGCATTGCGGGTGTCCAGCGAGATCACAGCGCCATCCGCGGCCAGAGCACGAATAACGGGTACGATCCGGTCAATTTCCAGATCAACCGGAACCGGAGCCGCACCGGGGCGGGTGCTCTCGCCGCCAATGTCGAGAATAGCCGCCCCTTCTGTAAGCATGCGCTGACCCGCCGCGATGGCGGCGTCCAGGCTGAAATGCAGCCCGCCATCGGAGAAGGAATCCGGGGTAATGTTGAGAATCCCCATCACCAGGGGCCGTTCCAGCCGCAGCCCCGCCCATTCCTTTACTCGCAACGCCATATCCGCCCCTATCATGCCGGGCGTGGCCGGGGCTATAGAGCTTCACGGAGGTATGGCATGGCGGCAAGGCTTTATTTGGGGACAGCGCGGTATTCCTCCTGGTCCTTGCGCGGCTGGCTGTTGGTGCGGCTGGCCGGGTTGCAGGCCGAGGAGGTTTTTGTGCCGCTGGCCGGGGGCAACTCGCCGGAGGTGAAGAAGGTTTCACCCAGCGGGCTGGTGCCCTATTTGGAGCATGATGGTGCCAGAGCCTGGGAAAGCCTCGCGATTGCGGAATATTGCGCGGAGATCAATCCTGCTTTGTGGCCCGCTGAGCGCGTTGCCAGGGCGCAGGCGCGCTCCATCGCCGCCGAAATGCATGCCGGGTTCAGGGGGTTGCGCCTGGCAATGCCGATGAATCTTGGCCGGCCAGATTATGCCGGGCGTGGACAGACCCCCGAAAGTCTGGCCGATATCGCGCGGATCGAGGCGATATGGACGCAGACGCGGGCGCAATTTGGCACTGGTGGGCCGTATCTGTTCGGAGCCGGGTTCAATGCCGCCGATGCCATGTATGCCCCGGTGGTGGCCCGGCTGCTGACTTATGCGCCGCCGCTTTCTGCGCCTGCGAAAGCCTATTGCGATGCCGTGCGGACGCATCCCCTGGTTGCCGAATGGTATGAGATCGCGGCAAAAGAACCCCAGTCCTGGCAACTTGAGAAATATGAAAGTCTTGCATGAAGCTCCGTGACCTGCTGATGGCTGCTCCCCTGCTGCTCGGCTTTACCCCCGCTTTTGCCGCCACCGCCACCGCCACCACCACCACGCCCAACGTGAATGTCAGGGTGGACCACGGCTCGGTCTGGCAGACTTTGGGCAAGCAGAATACCACCGAGGGATTTATCCAGTTCCATAATGATGGCGACACCCAGGATGTGCTCACCGCCTGGAGCTGCCCTGATGCGGATAACACCGTGCTGATGGGCAAGGACGGTAAAGCGCTGACCCAGCTCGTTATCCCCCCGAAGCAAACGGTAACGCTGGCGCCGGGGGCATCTATCTGGCGCTGAGCGGCCTGCATTACGATGTGGAGCGCGGCAGCATTTTGCCCTGCGCCTTCACCTTCAATGTGGCCGGCCAGATCGGCGGGTTTTTGAACGAGACCAACCGCCCCAAGCAATAAACGCTTTGGCTTGTGCCGGATAGGTGATGAAGTTACCGTCTGGCCGGATGTGAGAGGGATAAAGCGTGAGTCGCCCTCTTCAAGGTATTGATTAGAGACTTCTGTGGTTGCCGCCCGGTGTGCAAGAAAATTTTTGATCCAATGCGCGCGTAATCGAGTGCGGTCTTCTGTCAGGCCTTAGCATGCGGCATTTTCAGAAGCCGCGGGCCGGTATGGTGATCTGCGGATCAGGTCCAAATCTGACTCTCGAGCTTCAACGCTCACGACTCTAAGCTGGTTTTCCTAATCCAGATCTATTCGATCATTTTGCCCATTCGGATCGTCGCCTTCTTACACCCCCTTCATCCGACGTCAGGTAGATTTTGCGGCATGTCGATCATGCTGCGGCTACCTGCGCCGAATCTCGATAATCCTCGTTCTTCGCCAATACGGCCCAGATAGTCCGTGCCATCTTGTTGGCCAGTGCAATCGCGACAAGCATCCTCGGCTTCCGCGCTGCGATACGTGCCAGCCACGAGGCTTCCGGAATCGATTTGCGGCCAAGCCAGTTCAAGCGTGACATTGCTCCGATTATCAGAAGTCTGCGGATGTCGCTTTGCCCCGCCTTTGATACCCGACCAAGCCGTTCTTTGCCGCCTGACGAGTATTGGCGCGGGACAAGACCAAGCCAGGCGGCAAAGTCGCGGCCGCAGCGGAAGCTCTCCATCGACGGCGCAAAGGCTTCGACAGCCAAGGCGGTCAATGGGCCAACTCCAGGGATCGTCTGCAGACGCCTCGCCGTATCGGCTTCGGCTGCAAGGTCCTTGATCTTCTTGGTCCGAGTGTCGATGCGGACCGTTTTCTCGGCGATCTGCTTCATCAAATCGCGGCACTCTTCGCGCATCAATTCAGGCAGGTCGCTGTTCGGTGCATTCAGTATATCTTCGATCCGGCTAAGCTGCCGAATTCCCTGCGGAATCACATGGCCATATTCATAGAGGCACGCCCGAAGTGCGTTGACCAATTCCGTACGCTGATGGACGAGCCGTTCTCGAGCGCGGAACAAGATTGTCCTGCTTTGCTGCTCGGGAGACTTCGGTTCAACGAACCGCATCTCGGGCCGCTGGGCTGCTATCACTATGGCCTCGGCGTCTGCGGCATCGTTCTTCTGACGTTTCACGAATGGCTTCACATAATGCGGCGCAATCAGCTTTACCTCATGGCCAAACCTGCTCATCTCGCGCGCCCAGTAATGCGCGCTGCCGCACGCTTCCATGACGACGACTGCAGGAGGGTGCTTGGCCATGAAATCAGCAAAACCCTGCCGCGATAGTTTCTTACGAAACTTCGGCCGCCCCGTCATGGATGCGCCGTGCAACTGGAAAACAGATTTCGCCAGATCTACCCCGATCATCGTATCCTTTGTCAAAGTTGCCGTCCTTTCCGTTCAGTAGCCCTAACACCACCAATTTGGCACATTGCGATGCCGTCTGGGGAGGGCGGCAACCACCCCATCTGACTCACGTTTCAACGTAGATCGCGCCGCGATCTCAACTTGAAACGATCTGGCTCTATCGGGAGGTTGGCATGAACGACGGAACGACTGGTAAAGCCGGTGAAACACCGCCCCCGCTCGTGACGCTGCCGGAATTCGACGAGGAGAGCTATCTGCGCCTCAACCCCGATGTGCTGGTGGCGGTGGCGGTGGGCAAGTTTCGCTCCGGGCGGGAGCATTACGAGCATTACGGCCGCGTGGAGGGCAGGCTGGCCGTGGCGCCGCGCGACCTGCCGCGCGACAAGATCATCATCACCGCGCGCCCTGGTTGCGCCGAGGAGGCCCCGCCCGTGCCTGCTGGCGCGGTGGATACGATCAAGCTCTCCAGTGCGGGCGGGTTGTTCGTCGCTGGATGGGCGAATGATTCTCTCGACCGGCTGGATACCGTGGAACTCTACGTCGCGGGCTGGTCGATCGCGTTTTCAGCATCCGGTCTGGCGCGGGTGCGCCGGCCGGATGCCGAACAGGCCGCCGGGTTGAACATACCGTATGCGCTGGGCTTCTGGGGCTTCATCTATGCCGGGCGGCGTCTGCCTGCCGGCACATGCAATGTGGTGATGCGGCTGAAATCCGGCGCTGAGCTGAGCCTGATCGTGAATATCGAGCCGCTGGACGATCTTGAATTGCGCGGCACGGTGCTGAACCATCTGGCGACGGCGCAGTATACCGGCCCGGCCTATTTCAACGCGGTTTCGTCGATCGGCCGGGCGATCGGCACGCAGCTTGTCGATTTCAGCCAGATGCTGACACGCAAAGCGGTGAGTGCTCCTTATATCGAACGCTTCCACCAGAGCGGGCGTACGCCGAAAGCCTCCGTCATTGTCTGCCTTTATGGCAAGCCGGATTATCTGGCCTTGCAGCAGGCGTTGTTTTCGCAGCAGGCAGAAGCGCAGGATTATGAGTTCATCTATGTCTGCAACAGCCAGGCGCTGGCGGAGGTTTTGCTGCGCGATGCGGCCATTGCGCAGCTTGCCTATGGGCTCGACATCACACTGATCCTGCTGGGGGCAAATGCCGGTTTCGCGGCGGCGAACAATCTGGGGGCCGTGCATGCGCGGGCGAACAGGTTGATTTTCATGAACCCGGATGTGTTTCCAAAGGGGGCTGAATTTGCCCGCCGCCATCTGGCACAAATCGAGGAATTGCCAGCTTCGCGCACGGATATTTTTGGTGCGGCACTTTATTACGATGACGGCTCGCTGATGCATGCCGGCATGTATTTCGAGGCCGATACGATACCCGGCTTCACGCTGGGGCAGAAGGAGGATGTGACCATTCTGCGCGTGGAGCATTACGGCAAGGGCGCGCCGCCGCAGGATGCCACATTGCTGCGCCCCCGCCCCGTGCCCGCGGTAACGGGCGCTTTCATGTCCATGAACCGGGCGTGGTTCGAGGCGCTGGAGGGGTTTTCCCAGGATTACATCTTCGGCCATTACGAGGATGCGGATTTATGCCTGCGCAGCCTGGAGGCCGGGCGCCCGGCCTGGCTTGCGGATCTCAGGCTGTATCATCTGGAGGGCAAGGGCAGTGCCCGCCAGCCGGTGCATGAAGGCGCCTCGGCGGTGAACCGCTGGCTGTTTACGCAAAGCTGGATGGAGCCGCTGCGCGAGACGCTGCTTGGCCCGGCACCCACCAACGCAGCGCTGGCGGAGGCAAAGCGGTGAAAATTTTGATTATCGCCATGTATCACCCGGAACTGGTGCGCGGCGGCTCGCAACAGGTGGCGCATGAGCTATTTCAAGGGCTGAAAGACGTGCCAGGGGTGGAGTCCGTGCTGCTCTGCTCGGCGGACCACAACTCTCCGGCCATGTTCAAAAGCGGTGCGCGTATTACCGGGTTCGACCAGCGCGAGAACGAATATTTGTTCTTGTCGCACGACTATGATTACGTCTGGCAGAAATTGCCACTGCCCTTGCAGGCACAGGCCTTCGCCGAATTCCTGAAACGGATCAATCCGGATGTGGTGCATTTTCACCATTTCATGACCTACGGCATCGACTACCTGACGCTGACGCGAAGCATTTTGCCCAAAGTGCGGATTGTGTTCACGGCGCATGAGTTTCTGACTATCTGCGCGGCGGAAGGGCATATGGTACGCAAGACCGATGGCGCGCTGTGCGAGCAGGCGAGCCAGGTGCGTTGCCATCAATGCCTGCCGCACCGCTCACCGGAGGAGTTTTTCCTGCGTGAGCAATGGATGAAGGCGCATCTGCAGGCGGTAGATATCTTTACCGTGCCCAGTCGATTCATGGTCGAATTCTACGCGCGCTGGGGGCTTGATGCTGAAAAGTTCCTGCATGTACCAAACGGTTTGCAAATGCCGCCGCTTCCGGCACAGGCGGCCAGGCCCGCACGGCGCAACCGCTTTGGCTTTTTCGGGCAGATGGTGGATGTGAAGGGGCTGCATGTTCTGCTGGAGGCGGTGAACCTGCTGCGCGCCGAGGGGTTCGAAGATTTCGCGGTCGAGATCAACGGCGAGAACATTCATTTTGCAAGCCCAGAGCGGCGCCGGGAGGTCGAGGCGTTTCTGGCCGAGGAGGCGCAGCGCCCGTTGGCTGAGCGGCGGGTGAGCTTCAATGGCGGCTATCATCATGGCCAGCTCGCCGCGCGGATGGCGCGGGTGGATTGGGTGCTGGTGCCCTCAACCTGGTGGGAGATTTTCTGCCTGGTGATCTCCGAGGCCTGGCATTTCGGCCGGCCGGTGATCGCTTCCAACCAGGGCGGCCCGGCAGAGCGCATCACCGATGGCAAGGATGGTCTGCTGTTCGAGCTGGGCGATGCCCGCGCTTTGGCCGAGGCGATGCGCCGTGCCGCCACCGAGGCGGGGCTGTGGGAGACGCTGGCGGGCGGGATTACCCCGCCAACCTCGCGCGAGGCGATGGTGCAGGGCTATCTCGCGGCCTATGAGGCGGCGCGCAGGAAACAGAAACTGGCCGCGGAGTAAGCCGGCATGAAAAAGGTTGCGGTATTGACGGATGCGTCTTCTGCCGCGTTCTTATTTCCTCTCTGGTACAGATATTATGGGGAGCAGTTTGGCGCGGCGGCGCTGAATGTTGTGACTTATGCGGGGATGAAGGCGCAGTTCGAGGACTTTGCCCTGGCGAATATCTGGGAGTTGGGTGCGGCTTATGATGATGGGCTGCGAGCTGCCGTGATGTCCGATTTCGTTGCAGTTCTGCTGCGGACTCATGATGTGGTGATACGCTGCGATGTCGACGAGATCCTGGTGCCGGATCTGGCGCGCCATGACGGGCTGAAGGCGTTTGTTGAAGAGACTACGCTGCCTTATGTGACGGCGCGCGGCATCGACGTGGTGGAGCGGCCCGACGAGATGCCCTTGGATATCGAGCAGCCGATTTTTGGCACGCAGAGACGGTTTGGGGTTCTTTCCAGCGCCTTGAACAAAACCTGCCTGACCAGCACGCCTCTACGCTGGGCGGCGGGGTTTCATGGTGCCAGCGAGCTTCCGGTTTTTTCTAGCCTATATCTGCTACATTTGAAATTCGCAGATATTGCGCGGCAGGTAGCTTGGTTCGATAAGATGCGCCTGCATGTTGCCCCGGGTAGCGAGGCAGAGGCTTATTACTCCGTGGGGGAGCAGCATTTGCGCGGGGTGGCGAAGGCCTTTGCCGCCTTGCCGGTCGGCGGGGCGGAGGATGAGGAGGCGTTCGCCGCGCGGTATATGCAGACGCTTTGGCGCGATGAAGCGCTGAAAACCTGCCAGGGGGCGTTTTTCCGGCAGGATTTCCTGATCTCGCTGGAGCGTTTTGCCGGTGTGCAGCCCGATGGCGCGGTCGAGGCGCGTGGGCCGCGTAATCTGGCGCTGGGCAAGCCAGCCTTGGTGTCCTCGGTACGGGAGGGCGAAGCGGAGCAGGACCCCGCGCGCCATGCGGCGGGTGGGAATAACGGGCTGATCACCGGCCAAGACGGTTTCCATACGGCCCATGAGCAGGAGCCGTGGTGGCAAGTGGATTTGGGCGCGGCGCGGGAGATCGGCAAGGTTGTGGTATATAACCGGATGGATCTGCCGGAGCGCTGCACCAGGCTGGCGCTCTATGGCTCCGTCGATGGGCAAAGCTGGATGATGCAAGCCGCCAAGCTGGATGGCAAATTATTCGGCGGGGCGGATGGGAAGCCTTATGTGTTTGCGCCCGTGCCGTTTGAGGCGCGGTTCTTGCGCCTCGGCATGATCGGCGAGGGGTGTCTGCATCTCAACGAGGTGGAGGTTTACGCGCCCTGATCCGCGCTGTGCGGCTGGAATAGTCTGCCCTGCTCCGCGAAGGCTATCACCACCAAGCTCAGCGCGCCGCACAGGCAGAACCCCGCCGCGAGCGGGCGCAAGCTGTCGTCGAACTCCAGGCCGATGAAGATGCCGATGAGCGCCGAGCCGAACATGTTGAGGAAGCCCTGGACAGCGGCGGCGGTGCCGGCGATATGGCCGAGCGGCTCCATGGAGATGGCGGAGAAATTCCCGGCCAGCAGGCCAAAGCCGAACATCATCATGGTTTGCAGCAGGGCGAAATGCAGCAGGGTGTCCTGACCTGAAAAGGCGGTGAGCGCTTGTGCCGCGGCGATCAGGATGAACCCCACCATGGCGCCATGGGCAAGGCGGCGCATGCCAAAACGCTCCACCAGCCTGGCATTGGTGAGTGCCGCGACAGCCATGCTGCCGGCGCAGAGAGCAAAAACCGGGGGAAACAGTTTCGGTGCGTTGAAGATGTCCGTGAACACCTGCTGGGCGGAGTTGATGAAACCAAGCCAGGCGCCCAGCATCAGCATAGCCGCCAGCGTGTAGCCCAGTGATGTGCGGTTGCTCAGCGTTTGCGAAGCGGCGATCCTGAAGGCGCTCCACGCTAAAGGGCGGCGGTCTTCATGAGCCTGGGTTTCAGGTAGCCGCCAGAACACCCAGAGCAAGGTGAGGCTGGCATAGAGACCCAGGGCGATGAAGATCGCCTGCCAGGGCGCGATGCTCAGCAGTTCCTGCCCCAGCCAGGGGGCGATGATGGGCGCCGAGAGAAACACCATGAAAGAGAGGGAGTTCACTCTGGCCATCTGCCGCCCCGCATAACGGTCCCGCACGATCGCGGTGGAGAGCACCTGCGCACCCGCGGCGCCAAATCCCTGCAAGGCCCGTGCGGCCAGCAGCATGGCGAAGCCATGCGCGGCGGCGGCGGTAAAACTGCCGAGCGCGTACAGGGCCAGGGAGAGCAGCAGCACAGGCTTGCGTCCAAACCTGTCCGCCACTAGCCCGTAGGCGAGCTGGCTGATCCCGAAGCTGATAACGAAGCTGGCGATGACCCACTGCCTCGCATTGCCGCTGCCCAGATTGAGAGCTGCGGCGATGTTGCCTAACGCTGGCACCATCATGTCGATGGCAAGGGCGACGATGGTCTGGATCACCGCGATGGTGACGACGAAAGCGCCAAAACGGAGACCCGAATCCGGTGAGGCGCCTTGCATGGCCGCCTATATGGCGGCGCGGTTCCGGCGCAGCAAGACCAGCCCCAGTAAGGCCGAGGCCAGGAAGGTGGCGCCGCCCAGCAGCAGCAGATGCGCGTGGTCTGGCGCGCTGCCCTTGCCAAGCATGGCGAAGACCAGGGTTTGCGGGATGAAACCGATAGCCGACGCCAACAGGAAGGGTAGCATCCTTACGCTGGTTAGCCCTGCGGCGAGGTTGAGAAGCAGATTATTGCCCACGGGCATCAGCCGCAGCATCAGCGTGGCGGTGAAGGGGTGGCGGCTTAAGGTGCGGTCGATCCAGGCCAACTTGACGCCGAATTTTCGGCGGCAGAAATCCTGCGCGATGGCGCGGGCCCAGATGAAATCCAGGCTGCACGCCAGCACCTGTGAAACCAGGGCGATGGCGGCGCCATACCAGGGGCCGAAGGCGTAACCGGCGGCAAAGGCGGGGATCTGCCGCGGCAGGCCGATGGCGATGAGCAGCGTGGAAAGTGCTAAAAACACCGTCTGTCCGCGCAATCCGCCCTCGGCCAATATGCTGGTAAGGGTGGTTTGCGCCGCACCATGGCCCAGCAGCGGCAGGGCGGCGGCAATGGTGATCAGCCCACCCGCCATCAAGGCCGGTTTCAGCGCCTTGGCAGCGCCGCGCTGGGCGGTGATGGCGGCTGCGCCCTCGTTATTCATCGCGGCCCTCAATCTGAGGCACCTTCCAGCGGCGCTGCAGCCAAGCGACACCTGCGAGGTCGACAAGCCCGACCTTAAGCCGCTGCCAGTTGTTGTAATGTGAGGCGCCATGCGCGCGGGCGTGGTGGCGCACCGGCACCGACACCACTTGGCCACCGGCGCGGATGAACAAGGCGGGCAGGAAGCGGTGGATATGGTCGAAATGTGGCAGTTCCAGAAAAGCCTGGCGGCGGAACAGCTTCAGCCCGCAGCCGGTATCCGGCGTAGCGTCCTGCAATGCCCAGGCCCGCACGCGGTTAGCCAATCGCGAGCCGTAGCGCTTGGCGTTGCTGTCCTGTCGGTTAACCCGGTGGCCGGCGATAAGCACAGGGCGGGGGCCTTTGGCCTCAGCCGCGTTCATGGCCTCCAGCATGGCGGGGATATCCGCGGGGTCGTTCTGACCATCCCCGTCGAGCGTAGCGATATAGGCGCCGCGGGAAGATTTGACGCCAGTGACAACCGCGCCGCTCTGGCCGCAGCTTTGCCGGTGGCGCACGCGAACGAGGGTGGGCAGGGTCTGGGCAATTTCCGCCAGAACCTGCGGCGTGGCATCAGAGCTGCCGTCGTCCACGTAAATAATCTCATGTTCGACCCCCGCCAGCGCCGCGCTGATCGCAGAGATCAGCGGCTTCAGGTTCGGGGCCTCGTTATGCACGGGTACAACCACGGAGATGAGCGGTGTGCCCGGGGCGGGGTCGGCTTCAGACAGGAAGCGGGGTTCGATGTTCATGACCAACATTCAGCAACAGCATTAAGGCGCATCTGTGTCCCGATTTCGCCAAGAGCCGGGCAGAAATTGCCCTTTTTGGATCGCGGACTTGCCCTCATAGCTTACAAAATCCTAGCCGTCATCAAGCTTTCATCCTCTTTCCTGCGTGCAAAGGGCGGAAAATATCCGCTGGGGGGGTGGGTCGCGCTTGGCGTGGCTTGGCTAGTCAACGGGGCATCGCTATAAGCCCGCTCGACGACCAGGGGCGGGTAACAGGACTCGCCCGACGGATTAAGGATCTGACGGCATGCTGATTTCGTTGCCACCGGATTACCGGCCATCGGAAGACGAAGAGTTTATGGACCCGATGCAGACTGAGTATTTCCGCCAGAAACTTCTGCGCTGGCGGGGAGATCTGGTGAAAGAGGCCAATGGCACCCTGGCTTCTTTGAGCGAGGGTGGAATTCTGGAGGCCGATATTACCGATCGTGCCAGCGTCGAAACCGACAGGGCGCTGGAACTGCGTACCAGAGACCGGGCGCGCAAGCTGATCGGTAAGATCGACCAGGCGTTAGAGCGGATCGAGGCCGGAACCTACGGGTTCTGCGAGGAAACTGGCGAACCGATCGGCCTGCGGCGGCTCGAAGCTCGGCCGATTGCGACACTTTCCATCGAGGCGCAGGAGCGCCACGAACGGATGGAAAAAGTCCATCGGGACGACTAGGCTGAGTAGCTTTCGGCTGAATACCATAGAGAGACACACGTTTAGGTTGAAGCGCAAACCTCCAGATAAACACGTGGAATGGCTTGCCCGCACACAAGAGCAGAGCGTTCAGCCAAAGACCGAACGCTTCAGGCAGAGATGAGCATGCCTCAGATCCACAAGGGGTCTGCTTATTGGCATGCGCTCCGGGCGGCAGCGGATGCCAGGGCGCCATGACCGATACGCCTGATACTCACCAGCCGTTGGCAGCGCTGGAGACGTTCGCCGAAATGATCAACGCCAGGAAGCGCGCGCGCCAACAAGGTGCTTCATAAGACACCCAGGGCGATTTCAAAGCCGTTATCGAGGCGGCACCCAAGCTGCCGGGGCCAAAGCTGGAGGCCTCCACGGGGCTGCACAAGCTGGGCCGGCTGGATGAAGCCAAGGCGATGGCACAGGCGGCTCTGGAGATCGCGCCGCGCAATGTGCTAAGAAAATTCTACATATCAATCCCCCTGGAGCGTTCAGCTTTTAGCTGAACGCTCTAGTTTTATGTTTGAGCGAGCCATTTCATGCATTTATCTTGACGCCGCCGCGTCAATCTAAATGCATATTGCTTTAATCTCAGGGAGCATTACCCAACAGCGCTGGGACACTTTTCAAGATCATCGGGAACAGGTTCGGGCTGCGATTGCTGTTTGCAGACGCATCGCTCCCGCCTTCGTCACTTAACCAGATAAAGAGTCGTCGGATCCTTCATTGTATGAGGATATTCTTGCACTCTTTATCAGTTGTCGCGGCGGTTCTCCGCCAAATCTCGATGTTTTGATCTTTACTGACGAATGCAAAACTCTGGTAGATCGCGGCTTCGAATGCACGTGTTTCGGGCGGATTGGGATTTTGCATGGCGGGGTAGAGTTCCTTCAAAAGCTTTGGATTCATCATTCTTCGGTCAAGGACAACCCATTTTGCCTGGGTCGTAACCGCCTCGCAGGTTGCAAAATATTGAGCTGGCGTTGTGTACCCTGGCGTAAACAAATCATACTTCGAAACCTGCTGGCGTTGCATGAGGTAAGGCATCATCGGCAAATAGGGGTAAAAAAAATACCGATCGGTAGGTGGGGTACTCTCGATAAAACGGAATGTAGTTTTCCATACTCCTTGTTCTGTGCTCGGCAGTGAAACCGGTCCGACTGCCGTCATGATGCTTGGCGCACGAATGGCGATTATGGCCTTACGGAGAAGAATCGAAGTTGATGGAACATACGCCAATACTACCAGCCAGATAATGTATCGATACCCGGCTTTCCATCGGGTGGTTAAGTACGCCACGCAGCAAGTGAATAATGGCAAAACAAGTGGGGTCAAAAAATAGATGTGATAAATATCCGGTCTGGGATATATGCCCAACAGCCCCGCGACACCGAAGAAAAAACATGCGCGGAAGCTAGGGTCGCGTACCAAGGCCCAGCCTTTTACGCGTAATGCCACCAAGCTCAGAAAAGCGGTTAATGGAAACAAATCTTTCGCGGCATAATACCATGACGCGGCATTCCCGAAAGGGACATATTGTATGGATGCGTAATGCTCCAAAGTATTCAGTACGATATCATCATAAGCAGCGGTGAAGCTGCCGTTAAGGATAATATAAGCAAGGCTCAAGAGTGGAATAATCAGGCTGCTCAGTACGCAGATAACGAGGTGGCGCCTGAAGTATCTGATATCGGTGAATGTTAGGACCACAGCCATAATCGCGAACAAGCCACATGAAGATGTAACCATGGCCGCAGCACCAGCCAAGAGGCCGGCGAGCATTGGCATGGTGACCGGACGATCGGGACGCCTAACGCCCAGCAGCGCGAACCAGGCGGCCGCCATCGAGAGTAATGTTGTCAACCAATGATGGCTCACCCCCGTTGTCAGTGGCTGAGACGCAATAACCCATGATATAACAGCAGCAATTGGTAAGGCTATACTGTCTAATACCAGCGTGCAGACCAAATAAGTAAAACAGGAAATTCCACAGATTGTAAGGATAAGGAAAAGGCGTACACTTACAAATGAATGACCAAATATGGCCATCCAGGCTTCCGTGATCAGGAAGCCGCCGGGAGGAAGAAACTCAAAAAAATCAGAATACAGGGTTTTGTCCGACAGCATTTCGGTTGCGCCATGCAACAAGACTCCTTCGTCACCCAGCCAGAAAATCGAGCGGATAAAGGGAAGGCATAGCAGCGCCGTTACCGTAAAGACGGCGATCAAACCGATTGTTTTTGGAGTCTGACGGGCGGTGATCACGTTAACTTTGTCATCCTGTTCTGTCGGGAGACTCATCGTAGCCGGGCGTTGAGCCCCGCGAGTCTATTAAGGAATGGTGCTGGCATCCGGCGGAACAGCGCCTTGCGCAGTTTAAATGGCAGCGGCGCTACATCGGGCACTGGCATCCCTGCTGCCAGGCGTCCTGGCAAGGCCGCCATGCCAGGGCCTGAGCGGACAAACAACATTAAATTATAACGGTACCAATAAGGCATTTCGCGGTGCGCCGCGATTGCCGGGCGGATGCAGTCGAACGCGGCGTATCCGCGTGCTGCAAACAAATCCCGCCAGAATTCGTAAGGCTGCTCGTTAATATGGCCTGCCCCACCTTGGCCTGGCGGTGCCGCCGAAAAGAGGACGATGTCGCTATGCGCGGTGAGATCATCAACCAAGCCGACACTGCGCGACGGGGGCAGATGCTCCGCCACCTCCAGGCACTGCACGATGTCAAAGCGACGGCCAAGAGAAAAAGGTTGGCTTAGGTCTGCCTCGACGAACCGCTCCCGTGGGATCAGCAATTTTGTTTGGTCAACGTGGTTTCCGTCGATCCCCACCCCATCCTCGCACGCGGCTTGGCGCCATGCCGCCAGCCAGGTCCCGCGGGCGCATCCGGCGTCGAGTACGCTCGTGACGCGCAACCAGCCAAGCAGGAGCGATACGATCATCGAGGCCGCCGCCGCAGAGCGTTCAGCTCGGTCGTAGAAAGCCTGTGTATAAATTTCGTCGTTCATGCGGGCTTTCGCCCATGCACGGTCCAGGACATGCGGTTTGTCCAATACGCCTGCACATCGGTCAGTCCAGCCTGCGCCAGCAGCGCCAGGGCTTCTTCACGGCGGTAATACAGCGCGATGCGCGGAATCATATGGTCGAACACGATGGCGCGCAGATGCCGGAAGCTGAATCCGCGGATCTGCCGTAGATATGGCGAGGTGCTAAGATTAGGCCGCAGCGCCAGCCAAAGCGCGGCGGTGAGCCACCAGGAAAGCCCATGCACCATTGGTAGAGGCATGCGGCTTAACAGGCGCAGACGCAGCGGATTGAAAAAATGCACGATCCAGCCATTCCCTTCGCGTCCATACAGCCACACGATCACAGTTCCCCCGGGCTTTACCGTCCGTGCCAAGCGCGCCACCGCCCGTTCAGGCTCAGCCAAATGGTGCACCACGCCAATACTGAAGGCGATGTCGAACGCATTCTCTTCAGGGATATCGTAGATACTCTGCTTGCGAATTTCGACATTGGCGAACGGCGCCAGTGTCTGCCTGGCGCTGGCCAATGTGCGATCATCCAGGTCAATCGCCACGGCTTGCGCAGCGCCATCGCGCAAGGGCCAATAGCTGTTACGGCCCATGCCGCAGCCGGCGTCCAGAAACTTCACCCCGCGCCAATCTTCGGGTTGCAGCGGTGCGGTCCAGCGGCGGAACTGCTCCTCATGCACGGGCAGCAGCTCGGCATAAGTGCCCCAGGAATAACCAAAACGCTCCGGCGACCCCGCAACGGCAATCTCCTCTGCTCCGACCATTGTCTGCGTCATTTCCGGCTCATCCTTGTTCTGGCTGGGCCCGCCTGAATACCCAGGCAAGATAGATGACAAAATTCATAGCCGGAATAAGAATCCATGTCAGCAGCAGCCCCCACAGATACGAACCGTGCCACACCATTGTGACCAGGGCCATGCCACCGGTGGAAAGACAAAATCCGGCACTGTTGGTAAGCAGAAAGCGAAATCCGATATGGAGCAGGCGTATCCGCGCCTTCAATGTACCCGGATAGGTGAGGGTTCCATGCAGTAGAAACCCAACTGGCTGGGCCAACAGATAGGCCAGCACGGCCGCTTCAGTGGGGGCCATGCGCGGGCGCAGGTGCAATATAAAAATGACCAGCGATGTATAGGCAATGGATGTGCCCGCACCCGCAACGCCATAGCGCAAAACCCGTTCGGGCAAATTCATTGCTCTCATCTGTGCCCTGCATGAGCCGTGAGGCATAAATGGGCCCAAAGAAACAGCCGCTCCTCCTCTTGTCCTGCGGCAAAGCCGCGCCAGCGCGCGGCGGCATAATCTGTCTTCATCCCGGCGGTGGCTGGTAGCGCCATTTCTGCCGGCTTGAGTTGATGCAACCAGGTGGTCAACGGAATGCCGAACCCTTTCTTTTTCCGGGCGAGCACGAAGTCCGGCACCACACCGCGCAGCGCCTCTTTGAGTAAAAATTTCCGCGTGCCGCCGCGCAGTTTGTAACCGTGTGGCAGGCGTTGGCAGAACGTCACGAGATCACGGTCCAGAAACGGCGCACGGCTCTCCAGCGAGGCGAACATGCTGGCGCGGTCAGCTTTGGCCAGGATCATTTCCGGCAGGTAGAAATTGCTGTAAAATGTGAGCGTGCGGTCTACGAGGTTGTGGCTGGCGCACTCCTCCCAGGCTTGCAACGCCTCCTCGAACAATTCGTTCGGCGGCAAAGGATTGTCGAAACAGGCGACGAATTCATTCGGGTCCAGCGGGCCAAGCCAAACCGGGTTCCACATTCCTGGCGCGTAGGAAAGCCCGCGCAATGTACGCCGCAAGCGAAAATCCAGGCTCATATTGCCCTTGCCGCGTGGCAGTGCAGCAACCGCGCGGCAAAGCAATGCATGCAGCGGTTTTGGCACCAGGCGGCTGTAAAAAGCCGCGGCACCGAGAGCAAGCAGCGGGTCGTACCCACCGAACAATTCGTCACCGCCGTCGCCGGAGAGTGCGACGGTCACGTGCTCGCGCGCAAAACGGGCGAGCAGATGCGTCGGTAGCAGTGATGGATCGGCAAATGGCTCATCCAGGCGGCCGAGCAGCGCCGGCAGCTCTCTTTGGGCGCCCGCAATATCAACAATGCGCTCATGGTGGCGGCTGCCAATCTCGGTGGCGGCACGGCGTGCATAAGCGGATTCGTCATAAGATCGTTCGCGAAAGCCGATGGTGAAGCTGTCTACCCCGAGATCCCCCCGCGCCTTGGCCGCCAGTGCTAAAATGGCGGTGGAGTCGATGCCGCCAGAGAGGAACACGCCAAGCGGTACATCCGCTTCAAGCCGGCGGCGTACCGCCTGTTCCAGGAGATGGCGCAGTTCCTCGGCGAGTGCTGGAATCCGGTGCGCCGGCGCATCGTCCTCGGCGGTGATCGCAAACCGCCAATAGCGCGAAGTGTTAACACTGCCTTTGGCGGCATCGAACACCAGCGTGCTGCCAGGTGGCAATTTGCACGTATGGCGATAGATGGTCCCGGGTGCAGGTACATAGCCATAGGCAAAATATTTCTGCACGCCAACGCTGGAAAGCTCGTCTTCGCCCAGGGCATGGGCTTGCAGCGCGCCAATCTCGGAGGCGAACAAAAACACCCCAGCTCGCGCGGCGAAATAAAAAGGTTTTTCGCCAAAGCGATCGCGCGCACAGAACAAGCGGCGGCGGTACGCATCCCAGATGGCGAAGGCAAACATGCCATCGAGATGCAGCGGCAGTTCATCTCCCCAGGCCTGATAACCATGCAGCAAAACCTCCGTATCGGAATGGTCACTGCGGAAATGATGCCCGCGCGCCTCCAGTGTCGCACGCAATTCCCGATGGTTGTAGATTTCGCCATTAAAAACGACGGTTATGGAATTATCGCCGTTATGCATTGGCTGACGGCCATGGCTGGAATCAAGAATCGTCAGCCGGCGAAAGCCCAGATGTATGCGGTTTTCGGGGTCGGACCAGAATGCTTCGTCATCTGGCCCGCGATGCGCAAGCCGCCCGGTCATCAACTTTATGTCGCCGACATCGCCAGCGCCGATAAACCCCGCAAAACCGCACATTTAGCGAGACGGGTTGGGCTCGCCTTGCGGCGCGCCGAGATTGACCTTGTTGTTAATAAAATAGATCGGCTTGGCCTGGGCTTCGAAATAAACGCGGACGAGGATCTCCGCAAGCAGGCCAATAAGAATACTCATGATGCCCATCATGAAAGATATCGCCACCAGCATCGGCAGCGGTGTGAGAATCATGGACAGGTGTTGAAAAATTTTTAGGTAGAAGACATCCATCAAAGCCAGAAAAGACACTCCAAGCCAGAGCAGGCCAAAACCACCAAACACGTAGATTGGCTTGCCGATCCATCGGTCCAGGAAGCAAACCACGATCAGATCCAGTATGACTTTAATAATTCGGACCATACCGTAATTGGAACGCCCAAACCGGCGCGCATGATGCGTCACCTCAATTTCAGTGATGCGTGCGCCATACCAGGAGGCATAGATGGGAATGAAGCGGTGCATCTCGCCATAGAGCTTGACCCGCTCTATCACCGAGCGGCGATATGCTTTCAGCGAACAGCCGTAATCGTGCAAATGCACGCCGGAGAAGAAGGAGATCAGCCAGTTGGCGCAGTGGCTGAGGAAGTTGCGCTTGATAATGTCATCCTTGCGGTTCTTCCGCCAGCCGGAAACGACATCGTAGCCTTCATCAAGTTTGGCCAACAGGCGCGGAATGTCGTTGGGGTCATTCTGCAGATCGGCGTCAATTGGTATAATGATGCTACCACGCGAATGGTCAAAACCGGCCATCATTGCTGCCGTCTGCCCGAAATTACGCGCAAAATTTATGACCTTCAGGCGTGTCTCACGCGCAGCCATCTCAGCCAGAACCTCTGCGGAACGGTCGGCACTGCCGTCGTTCACAGCGATAATTTCAAAGGTGAGGCCGGTTGGGTCTAGCGCCGCGATAATGGCGTCGATAAGCAGGGGCAGCGAAGCGGCTTCGTTGTAGACTGGTACAATGACGGAGACATATTCGCTCATAACTAGCAAGTTACCTTACAAATCGTATGGATGGCGTAGCGCTGGCCTGCCAGCTATTTTTACCAGTATGAGTGAGATAGCGCGGCCATGCAGCCTGGTCGAGATGGATAATGCCCGGCCTCGCGGCTTGCGGCGCCAGGCGTGATGCGTTGACCCAAGGGCATCGCGAGGGGCAACAAGTTTTCAGCGTCTTGTCTGTACCCATGTTACGCAAGGGCCAGACATGGCAATGCCCGGCCGTCGACCGCCGCTACAGGGCGCAGGGATAGCGCGTTGCCAACGCATATGGCTTCAGCGGCGGCGAGATCGGTGATTGTTATCGGCGCCTCATGCGCCCGTCTGGCTGCCAGTAAACAAGCGCGGCGAATGCCCGGCAAGGCACCCTCGCTCAGCGGCGGTGTTATCCAGGTTCCCTTTATCCGTACGAACAATGTGGCCGCACTGGTCTCTGCCGCGCGCCCGGCGCGGTTGAGCAGCAGCGCGTCATCCGCACCGCGCTCGGCGGCTTCCAGCCGCGCCAATATGTTCGGCAAATAGTTCAGGCTCTTGATGGCGCAAAGCGGCGAGGCTTCATCGCGCTGGATTGTGCTGGTCGCCAAACGCAGTGGCCCGCCCGCGGGCGGCATCTGGGTGGATGTTAGCAACAGCGTTGGAGTAAGGGGGGGCTGTGGCAACAGCCCCCGCGCACCAGGGCCGCGTGTCAGCGTAAGGCGCAGGGCCGCCTCTTGCAGCCCGTTGGCCATCAGAACATCGCTGATTGCCCCTCGCAATACATCCCGGCTCACCGGCACAGGCAAACGCAGCAGCGCCGCCCCTGCGCATAGCCGGGCATAATGGCGGGCGAGTTCTGGCACCATACCGCCAGTCGCCGCCATGGTCTCGAACACACCGTCGCCGAGCAGAAAGCCGCGATCCGCAGGGTCTATGCGTGCCGCCTCGGCCTCGATCAACGCGCCGTTCAGCCAGAGCCTCATTGGCCGAGCGCCAGCAGGGGGGAGATTTTCACCATGGCCTCTTCATACTCCGCTTGTGCGACGCTGTCCCAGGTGATGCCGCCGCCGGCCTGGGCGTAGAGCCTGTCCGCCGTGGCGGTGAGGGTACGGATGATGATGGCACTGTCCATGGCGCCGTCAAAGCCGATCCAGGCCAGGGTGCCGCAATAAGCACCGCGCGGCCCGGTCTCCAGCTCGTCGATAACCTCCATGGCCCGGCGCTTGGGCGCGCCGGTGATAGACCCGCCGGGCAGCGTCGCGGCCAATAAATCGAAGGCATCGAGCCCTGGGCGCAGGCGGCCGGTGATGGCGGAGACCAGATGATGCGCCTGGGCGTAGCTCTCAACCGCCCACAGCTCGGTCACCTGCACCGAACCCGTGGCGCAGACCTGGCCAAGATCATTGCGCAGCAGGTCGGTGATCATCAGATTCTCAGCGCGCTCCTTCGGGTTGGCGCGCAGGGCGGCGGCGGCCAACGCATCCTCATCCGGGTCGTGGCGTCGGGAAATGGTACCTTTGATCGGGCGTGTCTCAACCTCGCCTGCCGGGGTGAGGCGCAGAAAGCGTTCGGGCGAGGCGCAGGCCAGCCCGAAATCGCCGCCTGTGAGGCACGCCGCAAAGGGGGCGGGGCTTAATTGCCGTAGCGCCTGATGCAGCATCGGCAGGCTCAGCCCGGCTGGACGCAAGGCGGTAAAGCGCAGCGTTAGATTAGCCTGATAGACATCACCCGCCATGATATAGGCCCGTAGCCGCTCATGGCGTTGCTGATAGTCGGCGGGGTCCATCTCCGCCGTCCAGGCCAGTTGTGGCACAGCTAACGGGGCCGGGGCGGCGTGCAACTGCGCCGCGATTTGCGCAAGATCGGTGGCGGGGCCGAGATAGACGAGCTGCCTTGCCTCAATGTCGAAGCCCAGGATTGTTGTATAAAGCCCAAACCACCCGCCCGGCAGGCTGGACAGCGGGGCAAAACGGCTGGGTACACCCGCTGCCTCGCGGGCGAGGTCATAACCGATCCACCCTACAGCGCCGCCCGCAAAGGGAAAAGGCCAGTCCGATGGCCGCGCCGGGACGGTATGTGCAGCCATCCACGTGCGGAGTGTAGCGTAAGGATCGTTGCTAGGCCGCAATATCGCGCGTGGTGAAAGGCATAAATAACTCACTCGTGAGCGCGGATCGCTCTGGGCGGAACTGTCGAGAAAGGCGAGGTCAGGCCAATTGGCGAAAGCCGCCAGTGCCGCTTCGGGCGTAACATAGGGAAGTTGAGCGACGATCATCGTGACCCTTATACACCCCCGAAACAATAGCGGCAGGGGCCTACAGGCCTCGCGATCAGACTCGCTCAGGAACGGTCTGGAATGTCAACAGGACGCGTCAGAGTTTGCCGGTACGGATCAAAAATCAATAAGCCACCGCCATGTCAGCCTATGGTGCCATCCTGCCCATCTACGATCGGCGTCGCACCATGGAACTGGATTTGGAAAACATGGTTGTCATCGCTAGAGCAATTTGATGCATTTATCTTGGCGCCGCCGCGTCAATCTAGATGCATACTGCTCTAGCGGCGCGGCGACAAAAAGGAGAGTGAGACATGAGAACAATAACGACAGCTGGCGGCAGTGTTCTGCCCGCCATGGGCTTCGGCACCTGGCGAATGGGCGAGAGGCCAGCCCATAAAGCTGAGGAAATCCGGGTTCTCCAACACGCGATCGACTGCGGTGTCAGCATGTTTGATACCGCCGAGATCTATGGCGACGGTGGCGCCGAGCGCTTGCTGGGGGAGGCCATTCGCGGCCGGCGGGAGCAGGTGTTCCTGGTGAGCAAGGTTGCGCCGCATAATGCCAGCCGTGCGGGCACCCTTCGCGCCTGCGAGGCCAGCCTCAAGCGCCTTGGCACGGATCATCTCGAACTGTACTTGCTTCACTGGATTGGCGGTGTTCCGTTGGAGGAGACGGTCGGCGCCTTCGAGCATCTTCAAGCTGCCGGAAAAATCCGGGCCTGGGGGGTCTCCAACTTTGACATTGACGATATGGAGGCGTTGCCGCCAGGCTGCGCGGTCAATCAGGTGCTCTATAATCCGCAATCCCGCGGCATCGAATATAATTTGCTGCCGTGGTGCCAAAACGCCGGCATATCTGTGATGGCGTATACGCCGCTCGGTCAGTCCAATCGGGTACTGGGCAATGCAACAATAAAGGCGGTGGCTGCTCGACATAACGCCACAACGGCACAGATTGCGCTCGCTTGGGGGCTGCGTAATCCCGATGTTGTCACCATTCCAAAAACGTCGAGCCTAGCGCGTGTCGAGGAAAATCTCGGTGCCCTCGAGATCAGCCTCACCGAAGATGACCTGGCCGCGATCGACACCGCCTTCCCACCACCCCGCCGCGCCCAAGCCTTGGAGATGATCTAGAGCCGGGCCCACACTTTAAGTCCGCTCGCAGGGCGAGCGAACTTAAAGGGGGTCGGCTTTAGTGCAGCTGCAGGGCGGCTGCGTTGGCGTTGGTGATCTGGCGCTGCTCGGCCACCTGAGCCTTCATGGATTTCTGCAGCTTCTCGAACGCCCGCACCTCGATCTGGCGCACGCGCTCACGCGAGATGTCGTAATGCTGGGAGAGATCTTCCAGTGTGGTCGGGTTATCCTTCAACCGGCGCTCAACCAATATATGACGTTCGCGCTCCGAAAGGGTCTTTAACGCAGTCGCCAGCAAGGCCTTACGCCCGGTCAGCTCCTCGCGGTCCGCCAGTTCGGTTTCCTGGCTCTCGGACTCATCCACCAGCCAATCCTGCCACTCGCCCTCTCCCTCCATCTTGATCGGGGCGTTGAGGGAGTTGTCCGGCGAAGAGATGCGGCGGTTCATGTTCACCACATCCTGCTCGGGAACATCCAGCAAGGTGGCGATTTTGGTCACCTGCTCGGGTTGCAAATCACCGTCATCAATGGCCTGCATCTGGCCCTTCAGGCGGCGCAGGTTGAAGAACAGCTTCTTCTGCGCGGCAGTGGTGCCCATTTTAACCAAGGACCAGCTATGCAGTATATATTCCTGGATGGCTGCACGGATCCACCACATCGCGTATGTGGAAAGGCGGAAGCCGCGATCGGGGTCAAATCGGCGTACAGCCTGCATCATACCAACATTGCCCTCGGAGATAAGCTCGGAGACCGGCAGGCCATAGCCGCGATAGCCCATAGCGATTTTGGCCACGAGACGAAGGTGGGAGTTGACAAGCTTATGCGCGGCCGCCTGGTCGCCATTGTCGCGCCATGAACGGGCGAGCCGTTCCTCCTCGGGGTGCGTAAGCATGGGATACTTGCGGATTTCCTGCATGTACCGGGTCAAACTGATCTCGGGAGCAAAATTGGTCACAGAAGTGGCCATGTAGTTTCTCCTTTTATTTTTTGTCCCATCCACTGCGGCCCAGAGTATCCGGCACCACACAAAGAGACAGAATCACTACCCATACAACAGAAAAGACATTAACACCGACTCCCCTCCGCGCTCCTTAAAAGAGGGTAAGAATATAGTGATGTTCTGAAGACAGGACTGCGTCGAAGGGAGTTTACGTACGTTCGTCCTTTGACGTCAAGAAAAACGACTATCTTAGTCCCGTTTTATGCGCATGTGAGCAATGCGTCCGCGAGAGCCTGGAAATCCTCTGGCGGCGGTGCGCTGAACAGCAAATCCATACCCGTTATGGGATGAGAAAAACCAAGAGTTTCAGCGTGTAAGGCTTGTCGATGGAAGTCCAGGGCAAGGCCGCGGGCGGGTTCGCTCAGAAGCTTGGCGGTGGCCGGGCGACGCTTGATGTAAAGCGGGTCGCCGATGAGCGGGTGGCCTGCATGCGCCAGATGCACCCGGATCTGATGGGTTCGCCCGGTTTCCAACCTGCAGGATAGAAGGGCGGCGGCCATGCCGAAATTACGAAGAATTCGGTAATTGGTTGCGGCGTATTTGCCGTTACGGGTCACCACGGCCATGCGTTTACGCTCGCGTGGGTCCCGCCCGATATCGCCTTCGATACGCCCCGTGGCTGGGTCAGGCACACCCCAGCACAGTGCCTTGTATTCACGGGTAAGTTCTCGTGATGCGAAGATGGCAGAAAGGCTGGTGAGTGCGAGTTCGGTTTTCGCTACCACCATCACGCCCGAGGTATCCTTGTCCAGCCGGTGGACGATGCCGGGCCGGCGCTCCCCACCAATGCCGGTGAGGCTTTCCCCGCAATGGGCGATAAGGGCGTTAACCAGGGTGCCATCAGGGTTTCCGGGTGCGGGATGCACGACCATGCCGGCGGGTTTATTCAGCACCAGAACGGTGCTGTCCTCATACAGAATGTCCAGCGGGATCGCCTGGGCCACGGGCAGCGCCGCAGTGGCAGGCGGCAGAATAAGGCTATATGTAACACCGGGCTGCACGGTCTCGGACGCGTCCGTGGTGATGAAGCCGTTGCGCTGGCATGCGCCTTCAAGGATGAGAGCCTTGACGCG
>JAKAZY010000007.1 GCA_021826425.1 Pseudomonadota bacterium | reverse complement strand
TTCTGCCGCCTGAAAGATTTCAGACGTATCGCAACACGCTATGACCGACTGGCCGTAAATTTCGCCGCATCAATCTATCTCGTGGCCGCGGTCGTGTGGTGGATATTATGAGTCTGGACCCTAGTATTCTTTCCGCTGTGTGTGGCGGTTTAGCAACCAGTTTGTTTCATGGATAATTTTTTAAATTGTTTGGCTTTCACGCTACAATCTGAAGGGGGCTTTTCGAACAACCGTTCGGACCCCGGCAACTGGACCGGCGGCAGTATTGGAGCGGGGGAATTGCGTGGCACCAAATCTGGAATCAGCGCAGCCGCGTATCCGACATTGGACATTCGCAATCTCTCGCAGCAGCAGATTGAAATGATATATCGCCAAGATTACTTTGCACCAATTCATGGCGATATGCTGCCCAGCCCGCTTGCCATGGTGGCTTTCGATGCGGCCGTGAATGCGGGCGTGCGACACTCGGTTATATGGCTCCAGCAAAGTGCAGGCGTGATTGCAGACGGAAATTTTGGCGATAAGACGCTACAGGCACTGACGGGCGGGAATGCGCTTGCCCTGGCCAATGATGCTCTTGCGAGGCGGCTAGATTATTATGCGCGCTTGCCTGGTTGGAAAACTTTCGGTCTCGGATGGGCAAGGCGAATTTTGAAGTTGGCACAAAAGATTCAACATTGATGGAGAACAGGATGAGCATAAAACAGTTTTTTAATTCGCCGCAAAATCGGACCGGTGTTTCGATTTGGATTGGAACCGCGATTACAGCTTTGATCCAGCAGTTTGTTGTACATCAATCACTTTCTAGTGTTGATCTTCTTGGTCTAACTCTAGGATTTCTGAAGATTATTGAGCCGGAGACGACGGTAACGCTTCCACAGTTACAAAAATCTTTGGCCGACGTGAAGGCTATGATCGGCGCGTATAGCTCCGAGGCCCTCGCCAAAGTGGCCTCAGATACAAGCGGAATCGTTAAGGCAATGGAAAATTAATTCAGTTCAGACAGGAGATCATAATGGTACACGTGACACAGGTAGATACGGGATTAGGGGTAGCCTCGGTCGCCGGAGGTATGATTGGTGGAACCGTTGGCGAGGCCGTTGTTGTTGGGGCAGGCGCAGCCGAGGCGGTTGTTAATGCTGTTGCGGCGGCGCAGACTGATCATGCCTCGGCGCTGACCACCGCATCAGACGCTATTGCGGCGCTCGCGACGGCAGCAGCGCCGGTTTTGACGGCTCTACCTGCGGCCGATGCGGCAAAAGCAACGGCAGGTATTGGTTTGTTGCAGACCATTCTTGCTGATCTGAAGTCGATCTTAGGTCTTTAAGTAACACGTTTTAAGGCGGAACGAATTCAAGTTTCGGAGTTGGGCGGTTGAAAAGCAAAGTCGAATTTCAACAAGACAGCCTTGATGCGTTCCGGTTCGCTCTGTCTCGACGCGCAGGAAAGCGGCGTGGCAACTGCGAGCGAGTATATGGCCTGGCTTTGCTGGCTGGTGATTGGCTTGGCAGAGGATATGCGCCGCTCCAACCGGGGCGCAGGGCAGGGACGCCACCGCGGCGCCTAGAGGCGGCATTTACATCGCCAATCTGGCGCGAAGCAAAGCGCACGGGAATGGCGGCCAGGCGTGTGCCAAACGATCTGTGGCGGGTTAGCCGATTGATTACCGAAAGCCATCGTTGGCTTTCGGTAAATAAAAATAGCCCGCTTCAGCCTGCAGTTGCGGCGGTTGAGCATGCAGTGATGACGGATTCTTATGAGACAAAAACTAAGTCTCGTTCTGGCGTGATGACGGCGACCGAAAAAAAGGAGTTTCGCACCTTTTCCGAGGGGGCAGAGGCCGCCAGGATTGGAGAGGGTGCAGACTGACACGCAAACTCACGACTCTGCACGAGAAAATTTCCGCTCTCGGGAGAGCGAAAAGTCAGCCGCTTTGTCTCTGGCGGAGCCGTGGAGCGCAGGTGAGCGCCGTCGTTCAAGGCAGGATTTTATGATCCGCGGTACCGGAAGAGGCTACCCTGGTTCTGAAATACCCGCTGCTGCCGACGATTTTGGTCCTGGTGCGGATTTTGGCGATGCGCTGGAGGAGTATTTCTTCAGGCAGTCGCGGTTGGCACCTTCGGGTGGGGCGGCGTTTGATCCGCGGCTGAGTCCGCTTTGGGCAGGTTTGAAACTGCCTGGTTAAGGCATTGGTGCATCCAGTGATTTAATCAGAGCCTCGGCCTCGTCACGGGTGAGCGCCAGAGCGCGGCGGGCGATGGATTGGGCGAATCCGCCTCGGGCCATCGCGGCCAGGGTTTTCTCGGCCGGGGCATTGCCAAACGGGCCGGCCCGTCGGCGGCGTAGATAAGCGCAGGCGGCGGCGAGCTCGCGTTGCGGGTCCTCAGGCAGATTTGGCGCTTTGACGCCTTTTGCCACCAAGTGGGCAAGGGTGGCCCGGCGGGATTTGCCCGAGCGGCTGAGCCGCTTGGCGCGTGAGGCTGCGAAAGCCTCATCATTCAAGACGCCTAGTTCTTTCAGCCGGGTCAGCACGCCAGGAATATCCGCCTTGGCGCGGCGGATGACGCGGGCGAGATCGTCGGCTTCTTCCTCCCCGTCTGCCGATTGGCTTTGACCCCAGCGATCGATCCGGCGGGAGAGGACGCGGGCCAGCCCGCTTTCAGTTGCGGCGTAACGGGCCAGATGGTTCATCGCGGCTTCGTACAGGCTGGCCGCGTTTGGCGCTTTCCCGGGCATAATGCGTCTCTGCGCTGCTTTTGGGCTCTTGTCACGACAGGGGAGTGGCTTTATAGGCCCGGCTTCACCGTAACAGGTGATGCGTGCGCGTCCGGGCCATTAGGCATGCCTGGCCGCCGCCCCGATATTCGGGACCCTGCCCTGCAAAGGGTGGGTTATGCGATCAGGAGACCAAAATGCCGAAGCTCAAGACCAAATCATCGGTCAAGAAGCGCTTCAAGATCACCGCCACGGGCAAGGTGCTGGCCGGCCCGGGCAAGAAGCGCCACAACCTCTATGCCCGTTCTCAGAAGGCCAAGCGCCAGAACCGCGGTAGCCAGACCCTGACCCACGCTGACGGCCTGACCGTGAAGCAGTGGGCGCCGTACGGCCTGTAAGGGAGGAGATAGAAAATGGCACGTGTGAAACGCGGTGTGACCACCCATGCCCGCCACAAAAAGGTCCTGGAGCTTTCCAAGGGCTATGTTGGCCGGTCCTCGACCAATTATCGAATCGCTCTGGAGCGCCTGGAAAAGGCCCTGCGCTATGCGTATCGTGACCGTCGCGTCAAAAAGCGCGAATTCCGCTCGCTGTGGATCCAGCGTATTAACGCTGCCGTGCGCGAGCACGGGCTGACCTATAGCCAGTTCATATTTGGCCTGAAGCAGGCCGGGCTGGAACTGGACCGCAAGGTGCTCTCCGCCATCGCCTATGATGATCCGGCGTCATTCGCTGAGATTGTGCAGGCTGTGAAGGGTGTCTCCACCGCCGCAGCCGAGTGAATTTTCGCTAGTCTCTCTTGAGTCATGGCCAGGCCGGGCGCATCTCGGTCTGGCCATGACTGTTTTACCCCCCATACCCGAGCACTTGGCCAAGCAGACCGGCTTCCTGACCGAACAGGAGAAGCGGCAGCTATGGGAAGCTGCGGTGGTGATGGCCGATTCTCGCGGCGTACTTGTGCGGCTGACCGGAGTTTTTGGCCGCCAGGTTGAGGGTCTTAGGGCCGCCCTGAACCAAGTCGGTGAAAAAATGGTGGGGGCCGCTTGGTCTGACCTCATGCAGAGGATGCAGGACGCGGTTGAAGACGTTTTGTGGAGCAGCTACAGCTGTGCGACCTTCGGGTTGGAAGCCGCGCCGCAGTTTATTAGGCCTTCGCAGCCCAGAAAAAACAAGTTGCATAGGCTGGTGACCACCGTGAGCGGCGCGGCTTCCGGTTTTATCGGCTTGCCCGGCACCGTGATTGACATCCCATTCACAACGACAACCATTCTTCGTTCGATCGCGGAGGTGGCTCGTGATTTTGGGGAAGATTTATCGTCGGAAAATACCCGCCGGGCATGCCTTGAGGTGATTGCTTTCGGTGTTCCCGGCGAAAGCGAGGACGAGGCCACGACGGGCTATTGGTCGGCCAGGCTAGGGATCAGCCATTTGACGATTAATCTGTTGGTTCGTAGCGCAGCGGGTCAGTTCGGGTTTATTTTGTCGGACAAGCTGTTGGCGCAGTTCGTGCCCCTGCTCGGCGCTGTTACCGGCGGATTGCTGAATTATAGCTTCGTCGATTACTACCAGGGCATGGCCAAGGTGCATTTCTGCCTCCGCGCGCTGGAGAAGCGAACCGGCGACGCAGAGGCGGTTAAGTGTTCTTTTGAGGCAATGGTCCAGGCCGCGCGGGACCGGCGGCGCGTTGCCCGGCGCCATCGCCGGACGGCACCGGTTCTGCTGGCGGCGGGCTGATTACGCGAAGCTGATCAGCTCAACATCAAAAATGAGAGTGGCACCCGGGGGAATAACAGAACCGGCCCCGCGCTGGCCGTAACCATGCTCCGGCGGCAGAACAAGCGTCCGCTGGCCACCAACCTGCATGGTGGAAACACCAATATCCCACCCGGAAATCACCTGACCAACACCAAGCTTGAAAGTGAAGGGCTGTCCGCGATCACGCGAGGAGTCGAATTTCCGGCCTTTGGCGCCGTTTTCGTTCAGCCAACCGGTATAATGCACCGTAACCATCTGGCCGGTTTTTGGCATTTCACCCGTGCCGGCAACGTGGTCCTCATATTTTACGCCGGAGGGTAGGGTGACGATGTTGGTCTCGGCCAAGGTGGTTTCCTTTCAAAGTAAAGCGGAGCGGGTTGAGCCGCCCTGCTTTATTTAGTCAGTTCTTGGCCTGGTGGAAACCAGCCGCATCCAAATCGGCCTTGCAGGCATAGGCGCCGTGCTTGGTCCTGCCGTAATATTTAGATTTATCGGAATGGTAGACTTTGCTATGGGCCAAAGTCGCCCAAACAACGAGGCCACCCGGGCAGTGGGCCAGGGCTGCAGCTGCGGTCTGGAAGCGTTCGCTGGAGGGCAGAACGGCGTGCTTGTTGGTTTTGGCTTTGACGACCGGAGCCGTGACAGGAGACATCGTGCCAGGGCTGGTTTGCGCCGCGGCGGGTAGGCTGACCATGCAGGCAATGCCAAGGGCGGGTAGCAGCCGGGCGATCTTCAAGACGTCCATTGAATTCTCCTGATGAAATGACGCTTTCCTCTTTAAGGCGAACTAATAGATAACGCCACTATCTGAGGTAGCGGTCTATGGTAGTTCTATCAGTGTCGGCGTTAAGTAAAAGCGGGGCAGTTTTGCGGCAAACGGGTTTGCGCCGGCTGTTGTAGAGGTTTAGGAGTGCGCTGCCCGCTAACTTCTTTGAGAACGATCCATGACATTGATCGCCGAACGCCTAAACCGCATCAGCCCGAGCCAAACTATCGCCATTTCTACCAAGGCGCGGGCACTTAAAGCAGAGGGCAGGGATATTATCAGCCTTTCCGCAGGTGAGCCGGATTTCGATACCCCCGCTCATATCAAGCAGGCGGCGATTGATGCGATCAACGCGGGCGACACAAAATATACGGACGTTGCCGGTACGGTGGCATTACGCAAGGCCGTGGCGGAAAAATTCCAACGTGACAGCGGCATTGCTTACAAACCGGAGGAGGTGATCGTCTCTACCGGTGGAAAGCAGGTGATCTTCAACGCCATGCTGGCGACGGTGCAGGCCAGCGATGAGGTGATTATCCCCACCCCGTGCTGGGTTTCTTACCCCGACATCGTGCAGCTGGCCGAGGGTAAGCCGGTATTCGTGCCGTGCTCCCAGAATAACGGCTTCAAGCTACGCGCCGAGGATCTGGAAGCGGCCATTACGCCAAAGACCAAATGGCTGTTCCTCAATTCTCCCAATAATCCGACTGGGGCGGCCTATTCCGCCGAGGATTTGCGTCCGATTTGCGACGTGTTGCTGAAGCACCCGCATGTCTGGGTGTTCACCGACGATATTTATGAGAAGCTGGCCTATGACGGCTTCAAGCCGGCCACCATCGTGCAGGTGGAGCCGAAGCTGAAAGAGCGCACCATCACCATGAATGGCTGTTCGAAAGCCTACGCCATGACCGGCTGGCGGATCGGGTTTTGCGGCGCGCCCGCGCAGCTGATCAAGGCGATGGACAAGCTGCAGAGCCAATCCACCTCCAATACCTCTTCCATTGGTCAGGCCGCCGCCGTGGCGGCGCTGAACGGGCCAGAAGAGGCGCTGGACGAGATGGTAAAAGTGTATAAAGAGCGCCGCGATTTGGTGGTGGAGCTACTGAACCAGGCGAAAGGGCTGAACTGCCATAAACCCGAGGGCGCATTCTATGTGTTCCCGTCCATGCAAGGTTGCATTGGAAAGACCACCCCGAAGGGCAAGAAGATTGAGACCGACGAGGATTTCGTGATCGCCCTGCTGGACGAAGAGGGCGTTGCCGCGGTTCATGGCTCGGCTTTTGTTTACCCCGGCCATTTCCGCATTTCCTACGCCACCTCGACTGAGGCGCTACGCGAGGCTTGCGCACGCATTCAGCGTTTCTGCGCAGCGCTGGCCTGATTTAGAGCAATATGCATTTAGATTGACGCGGCGGCGCCCGCGAAGCGGGCCCAACATGAATAAGGCAGCCAAGCGGCTGCCTTATTCAGTTTAGTCTAAAGACAGATCAGGCAGAGCGTTACGCCGCCTTGATGTTGTCCGCTGCATTTTTGCCGTTACGGCGATCCTGCACAATGTCGAAGCTCAGCTTTTGGCCTTCAGTGATGACGCTCATGCCGCCGCGCTCAACCGCGGAGATATGCACAAACACGTCTTCTCCGCCGTTATCCGGGCGGATAAAGCCGAAGCCCTTCGTTGCATTGAAGAATTTCACAGTTCCAGTAGTCATGACGATTTTCCTTCTAATCAGTCACACAGTTCAACTCGCAGCACCACATGCGCTGCAAGTCATCCAAGATCGATTTTGAAGAGAAAGATCGTCAACAGCGTGTATGACGCAGAAAACAAAGTTCAGTAGCAAGATCGATGAGAAAGGCTTAGTCCGTATGAACATTATATGCAAGGACCTCAGCCATGCCGCGTCGGGCACAGGCCTTCAATCAGCTTGCGGCCATGCCGTGAAACCGCTCCCTCCCGGTCATAACCCGAAAATCTTATTGCATTGAATGGGCAGAAGGTGCCTGTTAGGCAACGTCATGCATCTCACTCGCTTCACGGATTATGGGCTTAGAACATTGACTTATCTGGCGCTGGCGCCGGAGCGTTTGGCTATGATTTCCGAAATTGCGCAGGCCTATAAGGTTTCCGAAAACCATATGACCAAAGTGGTGCATCGCCTGGGCCAAGCCGGGCTGGTGGAGACGTTGCGTGGCCGCAATGGTGGGCTGCGCCTTGCCCGCCCGGCGGCGGAAATTGGGATCGGCGATGTGGTGCGGGCATTGGAGCCGGAACTCGCCTTGGCCGAGTGCCAGGCGGGCGGAAGCTGCGCCATCCGTGGCGCCTGCGGGCTGGAGGCGATACTGGATGAAGCCGTCAACGCCTTGCTGGCGGTGCTGGACCGTTACACATTGGCCGACATCGCAGGCCCTCGGCACGCGGCCTTGCGGCGCCGCCTGGGGCAGATGGCCGCGCGACCGGACAGGGTTTGAGGTGATGGAAACGGGGAAGACCCTGCATTGAACCGGCACGGCATTCGGTCCTAAAATCTGCCCAAACGGTTTGGGTAAAAGCACCATGCGGGATTTCCACGTGCCGGGGCGCAGCCCGGTTTACGGCGTGCGCGCCATGGCCGCCACGTCCATGCCGCAAGCCAGCCTCACCGCCATCGAGGTGATGAAGGCGGGCGGCAACGCCCTGGATGCCGCCATTGCCGCCGCCGCCGTGCTGGCGGTGGTGGAACCGCAATCAACCGGGGTGGGGGGCGATCTGTTTTGCCTTTACGCTCCCGCCAATTCGGGCAAGGTTATCGCACTCAACGGCTCGGGCCGCACTCCGGCGGCGCTTTCACTGGACGCACTCGCCTCCCAGGGCCTTACGTCATACGAGGCCAGCTCTGTCCATAGCATTACCGTGCCGGGCGGCATCTCCGGCTGGGAGACTTTGGCCAAGGCCCACGGCCGCAAGGGGCTGGATGAGCTTTTGCAGCCAGCCATCCGTTTCGCCGAGGATGGCTATGTGGTGGCCCCGCGCGTCGCGGCGGATTGGGCTGAACCGGCCGCAATGGCCAGGCTGAAGCAGAACGGCGCTGAAATCTTCCTCCCCAACGGCACCCCGCCGCGCGCGGGTACAGTCATGCGCAATCCCCAGCTTGCCGCCACGCTGCGTGCCATCGCCAAGGGTGGCGCCAAAGCCTTCTATACTGGCGCCATCGCGGCCAGAATCGTCGCGGATTTGCGCGCCCGCGGCGGCTTCCACACCGAGGAGGATTTCGGGGACGGGCTGAACGTGGCGGAGTTCGTTACCCCGGTTTCGCATAGTTTCGCCGGGCATGAGGTGTGGGAATGCCCGCCGAACGGCTCGGGTATCATCGCGCTGATGCTGATGGCGATCATGGATGGCTTCCCCACCGGCACGGACCCATTGGACCCGCTGCGCCTGCACCGCCATGCGGAAGCAGCGCGGCTCGTCTACCGGGACCGAGACGCCTTTGTGGGTGACGCCGCATTCTCTAATGTGCCCGTGGAGCACCTGCTCAGCGACGGCTATATTTCCGGCCTGCGCGGGTTGATCTCGGATGACCATGCGCTCGCCACCCTGCCCGCCGCGGGTAGTCTGCATCAGGATACGGTTTATATCTCCGTCGTGGATGCCGACGGTAATTGCTGCAGCTTTATCAACTCCATCTTCCAGAACTTCGGTTCCGGCATTGTCGCGGGCAATACGGGTGTGGCGATGCATAATCGCGGCTTCAGCTTCAGCATGCAGCGCGGCCACCCCAACCAGCTCGCGCCCGGGAAGCGCCCCATGCACACCATCATCCCCGCCATGACACTTAAGGACGGCAAACCGCAGATCGTGTTCGGCGTGATGGGCGGCCAGTACCAGCCGATGGGGCAGAGCTGGGTGCTCGCCAACATGCTGCATTACGGTATGGACCCGCAGGCGGCGTTGGATCTGCCCCGCCTCTTCCCTTTCGCGGGCAAGCTAGAGGTGGAGCGTGGAATCTCCGGCGCGGCACGTGCTGCGCTAGCGGCCAAGGGGCATGAGCTTATGGATGCCGGCGCGCCGCATGGCGGTGGCCAGGTCATCCGGATTGACCATGAGCGCGGTGTGTTGATTGGCGGGTCGGACTCTCGCAAAGATGGGTGTGCACTCGGCTATTAGAGCCTGCCTGGGCAAGAGGAATGATTTCACAGGATGAGGCGTTCCACTCTGGTACAATGCGTCTTTTTGGTACGTATTGTTGATTCTCCGCTCTGCAAGGCGAGGACAAAACCGACTGAAAAATCTCTACTTTTCGTTTGGCGTGGCGGTTGCCAAGGGCGCTTGCTATAAATCTGGCAATACCCGTTCGTGGCCCACCGCGACAATAACGAGAGGAACCCAACCATGCTTGACGCCGCTATTGCGCCCCTTTCCGGGAGCACTGTCTCCGGCTTCTCCTTCAAGCCGCGTTACGACAATTTCATCAACGGCAAGTTCACCGCTCCGCTCTCTGGCCAGTATTTTGACAATGTCTCCCCCATTACCGGCCAGGTCTTCACGCAGGCCGCGCGCTCGGATGCGGCGGATATCGACCTTGCGCTGGATGCGGCCCACGCCGCGGCGGAAGCCTGGGGCAAGCGCCCGGCAGCCGAGCGCGCCACTATCCTGCTGAAAATCGCCGACAAGATGGAGCAGAATCTGGACCTGCTCGCCTATGCCGAGACAGTGGATAACGGCAAACCGATCCGCGAAACGACCTTTGCCGATGTCCCGCTCGCCATTGATCATTTCCGCTATTTTGCGGGTTGCGTCCGCGCACAGGAGGGCTCGCTTTCGGAAATCGACCATGACACTGTTGCCTATCATTTCCATGAACCGCTGGGCGTTGTCGGCCAGATCATTCCCTGGAACTTCCCAATCCTGATGGCGGTATGGAAGCTGGCTCCGGCCCTGGCGGCGGGTAATTGTGTCGTGCTGAAGCCGGCAGAACAGACCCCAATCTCCATCATGGTGCTGATGGAGCTGGTGGGTGACCTGCTGCCGCCGGGCGTGCTCAATGTGGTGAACGGCTTCGGTCTGGAAGCGGGTAAGCCGCTCGCCTCCTCCAACCGCATCGCCAAGATCGCCTTCACCGGGGAGACCACCACAGGGCGTCTGATTATGCAATACGCCAGCCACAACCTCATTCCGGTCACGCTGGAGCTAGGTGGCAAATCCCCCAACATCTTTTTCTCCGACGTGATGGCCGAGGAAGACGATTTTCTCGACAAGGCAATCGAGGGTCTGGTGCTGTTCGCACTCAACCAGGGTGAGGTCTGCACCTGCCCGTCCCGCGCCTTCATCCAGGAGGGCATATACGACAAATTCATGGAAAAGGTGCTCAAGCGCGTTGCCGCCATTAAGCAGGGCAGCCCGCTGGAGATGTCCACCATGATCGGCGCGCAGGCGTCATCCGAGCAGATGCAGAAGATCCTCTCTTATATCGACATCGGCAAGCAGGAAGGGGCAAAATTGCTCGCCGGTGGTGAGCGGACCGATCTCGGCGGTGCATTGGCCCAGGGCTATTACATCAAGCCTACGGTATTCCAGGGCCATAACAGAATGCGCATTTTCCAGGAGGAAATCTTCGGGCCGGTGCTTTCCGTCGCCACGTTCAAAACCGAGGAAGAGGCGCTGAGCATGGCCAATGACACGCTTTACGGCCTGGGTTCGGGGGTGTGGTCGCGCGATGGTAACCGCGCCTATCGCATGGGCCGTGGCATCAAGGCTGGCCGTGTCTGGACAAATTGCTACCACCTCTATCCGGCGCACGCGGCCTTCGGCGGGTACAAGCAATCTGGCATCGGTCGCGAGACGCATAAGATGATGCTCGACCATTACCAGCAAACCAAGAATTTGCTGGTGAGCTACAGCCCGAAGAAGCTGGGCTTCTTCTGATGACCGAAATTCCGGCGCGCGTTCTGGCCACGCCAGCCGCGCTGGATCTCATCGCCCGGCTGCAAGCGAAACATGGCGCCCTCATGTTTCACCAGTCGGGCGGCTGCTGCGACGGATCGTCGCCCATGTGCTATCCGGTGGGCGATTACTTGGTGGCACCAGACGATGTGAAGCTGGGCGAAATCGGCGGCGCGGAATTCTTCATGAGCCGCTCGCAGTTCGAGTATTGGCGCTACACCCAGCTTATCATCGATGTTGTCGAGGGCATGGGCGGCATGTTCTCCTTGGAAAACGGCAGCGGGTCACGGTTTCTTACCCGCTCGCGTTTGTTTGACGAGGCCGAGCTTGGCACCTTGCAAAGCCAGGAAAAACCAACGCGGCAATAGTATTTGCCACAATGAAACTTGTGTTGCGGCTCTGCTGGTCCATTGCCGGGCTCGTTGTAATCGGGCAACCTAGCCATGCGCCACCTGGCCTCAAATTCCGGCGGGTGGCGTCCTCCCGGCTTTCAAAAGTAGGAACATATGAGAATTTTAAAAACTGTCAGCTTCAGCCTCGCAGCCTCTTTGCTCGCCATGGCGGCGCAGGCGGCCAGCCCGTCCGTCTCCTACACCGCTGCGCAGGCCAACGCCGGTGCCGCCGCCTACGCGCAAAACTGCGCGATGTGCCACGGTGCAAACCTGGGCGGCGGCGGCGGCCCGGCACTGGTTGGCCCGAGCTTTGCCTCCGCCACCATCGGCAGTGTTTTCAGCGTGCTTGCCAAGCAGATGCCCGCCACCAACCCAGGCGGCCTGAGCCATACGCAGTATGAAGACATCATGGCTTATGTTCTGCAAAAGAACGGCGACCCCGCCGGCGTCACGCCAATCAGCTACGACACGGCAATGAGTGACACCACGCCACTGCTTTCCCAGGCCAAGTAACGCCTGCCCCCCGATGACGGCGCGGCACCAATGCTCGCGCCGCATCCCATGCCTGCTGGCCGGCCTCAGGATTCGGGTGTAGCCTGGATTTCGTAGTGCGCAGGTTCAAGGCCGGGACAACCCGCCCGAAAGGCGCAAAAACCATAAGGGAAACCCGTCAGAGGAGACCATTTTGCCTGACACACAACAAGCCTCCGCCCAGTTCGGCAAACTGTCATATGTCTTGCCCTCGCCGGAAAGCCCCTGGGGCACCTATCTGGCTCAGGTAGACCGGGTATTGCCTTATATGGGCGACCTCGCCCGCTGGTCCGGCACGCTGCGGCGCCCCAAGCGCGTTCTCATCGTGGATGTGCCCATCCAGCTTGATACCGGCGAGATCGCGCATTTTGAGGGCTATCGCGTACAGCACAGCCTTTCACGCGGGCCGGGCAAGGGCGGTGTGCGCTATCACCCGGATGTCACGCTGGAAGAGGTGATGGCCCTTTCCGCCTGGATGACCGTGAAAAACGCCGCCGTGAACCTGCCCTTCGGCGGTGCCAAGGGCGGCATCCGGCTGGACCCGAAAACCCTTTCCATCCACGAGCTGGAGCGCGTCACCCGCCGCTATACCAGCGAGATCGGCATCATCATCGGTCCGCAGCGGGACATTCCGGCACCGGATGTGAACACCAACGCGCAGATCATGGCCTGGATGATGGACACCTATTCAGCCAATGTCGGTGCCACCAGCACTGGCGTCGTCACTGGCAAGCCGGTCAGCCTTGGCGGCTCGCTGGGGCGCGTAAAGGCCACCGGGCGCGGCGTGTTTGTCACCGGGCGCGAGGCGATGCGGCGGCTGAAAATCCCCATGGAGGGTGCCCGTATCGCCATTCAAGGCTTTGGCAATGTCGGCGCTAACGCGGCGGAGCTGTTCGCCGAGGCGGGGGCAAAAATCGTCGCGGTGCAGGACCATGGCGGCAGCCTCTACAACGGGCGGGGGCTGGATGTACGGGCGCTGGCTGAGCATGTGGTTCAATTCGGCAGCGTCTCAGGCTTTCCAGGAGTCGATGTGCTGGGCGCCGAAGAGTTCTGGACGATCGAGACGGATGTTGTCATTCCCGCGGCACTTGAAGGCCAGATCAACGAGGTGCGGGCACAGCACCTGCGCTCTAAGCTGGTGCTGGAGGCCGCGAACGGCCCCACCACCCCAGTCGCTGACGATATTCTGGCTGCACGTAACATCGCCGTGCTGCCTGACGTGATCTGCAACTCAGGCGGTGTCATTGTCTCATATTTTGAATGGGTTCAGGATTTTTCTTCGTTTTTTTGGACTGAAGACGAGATTAATCTGCGGTTGGACAAGATCATCACCGGTGCGCTCAACCATATATGGGCGACGTGCGACAAGCATAATTTCAGCCTGCGCACAGGCGCCTTCGTGGTGGCGTGCGAGCGCATTCTGGAAGCGCGTAACCAGCGGGGGTTGTACCCGTAACGCTTTGCGTGCTGCCTGCAGGGCGCAACCGGTTCCAGAGCGTTCAGCTTTTAGCTGAACGCTCTGGTTTTATGTTTGAGCCAGGAATTTCATGCATTTATCTTAACGCCGCTGCGCCAATCTAAATGCATATTGCTTCAGTGAAGTGATACCACGAGGCTGGAAAAGCCTTGGTAGCGGCGGAAGGATTTGAACCTCCGACCAAGGGATTATGATTCCCCTGCTCTACCACTGAGCTACGCCGCCATTGAGGTGAGGCAGCGGGTACTTCGCCCCGCCCGGGAAGTCAATGCCCGCCGTAAATCCCGTATCCGGCCCTAACTTTGCGCCATTTTCAGGCGCGCGCTAAAGGCGCCCATGCCCATCCCGCGCCTCATCCTCGCCAGCATCTCCGCCAGCCGCAAATCCATGCTGCGGGGCGCGGGCGTTGTGTTTGAGGCGTTGCCCTCCGGCGTCGATGAAGCCAAGCTTAAATCAGGCTTCTCCGGCTCGCCCGACGCTCTGGCCTCCGCCCTGGCCCTGGCGAAGGCAAACGCCGTCTCCGCCCGCCACCCAGAGGCGCTGGTCATCGGCGCCGACCAGCTTCTGGTCTGTGACGACAAAATTTACGACAAACCCCGAAACCTTGCTGAAGCTGGCGCGCATCTGCAAGCGCTGTCAGGCCGCACGCATCACCTCCTTACTTCGGTCTGCCTGGTGCAAGGCGGGGCGCAGCAATGGCTGCACGCGGAACAAGCCACGCTCACCATGCGCGCCCTGAGCGATGATTTCCTGGCTGCTTACCTCACGGCCGAAGCGGCCGAAATCCTGCGTTGCGTCGGCGCCTATCGGCTGGAAGGGCTCGGCGCGCAGCTTTTCACCCGCATCGAGGGTGATTATTTCACGGTGCTCGGCCTGCCCTTGCTGGCTTTGCTCGGCGCTCTGCGCGCACGGGGCGTGCTGGCGGCATAGCCGGCCGTGCCGTATCCAGCAGCGCCTGCATCGCGGTTACCGTCTCGGGGTCCAGATTGCGCAATTCCTTGGCCAGCCGGTTGGCCAGCGCCGTCTGCGCGGCGGTCAACCCGGCACTGTTGAGTTTCAGCCGCGGGCGGGATTGTTTGGCAAGCGCCACCAGCTCATCCGCATCATCCCAGATCAACCCGAAGAACTGGCAAATCTGGTGGATCAGCCCGGCCGATGGCGCACCCCGCCGCCCATGCTCCAGCGCAGAGAGATAAGCCGAGGAAACCTGCAGCGCGGCCGCCATGTCCTTCAGCAGCACACCGCGCGCCCGGCGCAATTCACGCAGCTTTTCGCCGAACGGGGTCATGCCTCCCCCCGGGCCCGCCGCCGCCGCAACAGCACCCGGATGGACCCGGCATTGCGCGCATGAGGATGCGCCAGCCCCAGAATGAGAGGCCGCACCAGAGGCGTGTTCAGCCAGTGCGGCAGCTCGCGCGCCAGAATCTCGCCGTTGCCGGTGATAATCTCCACGCAGCGCAAACTCGCCGCGTGGGACATTTCCAGAAACCGCAATACCTCCTGATGCGCCCGTGCGGCGGTGTGGCCATGCAAATCAAGCCTCGCCTCGGCGCGGATTTTCTGGGCACGAAACTTTGCCCAGGTGGCTTTATCAAGCCCTGAAGGTGTGGCGTTTACGGCAAGCTGGGCGGGCGGCGCGGAGAGCTGCACCCGTGGTGGCGCGGCGGCGGGGGTTGGCTCTGGTGCTGCCTGGGCGGGTGGTTCCGGCGGGTCTGCCAATTTTGATTTTCCGGGCATAAGCCGGGTCAGCGTCCGGCTATACGCCGCCCAAAGCTCCACATCCTCAGGTGAAAGCCCTTTTATTTTTCGTGGAGTTTTGCGCATAGCTGCCCCACCATCGTTGCGCGTGGATGCCTTACGCCGCGCCATGGCGCTAACGGCCCTCACGCCCCGGAGGGCGGTTTGAAAAACAGCGCGGCCGCGGCCGCATGGGCCTTTTTGCCACTGATTGCCTCGCGCACCCGGGCGATTTCTGTCTCCAATTCGCCAATATAGCGCGTCAGCTCCTCCACACCCAGCGGGTCCAGCACGGGAGGTTCCAGCAGCTTTTTTGGCTTTGGCGGTAAATCTTCTTCAGAAATCGTCATTGAATGGTCTTGACCTCAGGGTAGCGTGGGCTTGATAACCCGCGCCAGTTGAACTTGCGTGGCCGAAGCGAGTAACTATGTCCGTTCCGGGCGCCTCGGCCCGAAACGTATAGAGGTATCCGATCCATGTCCCTGCCCCTTATGCCTAAAGCTACCGCAGTCTGGCTGATTGACAAGACCGGGCTTACCTTCGAGCAGATCGCCGATTTTTGCGGTATGCACCCGTTGGAGGTCCAGGCCATCGCGGATGGCGAAGTGGCGCAGGGCATCAATGGCTACGACCCCGTGGCCAATAAGCAGATCACCGCCGAGGACATCCAGCGTTGCGAGGCCGATGCCTCCCGCCGCCTCAAGTTGTTGCCACAGCCGGAGATGCACAAGAAGCAGAAGGGCGGGCGCTACACCCCCGTGGCCAAGCGCAACGACCGGCCAGACGCGATCGCCTTCCTGCTGCGCTCTTACCCGCATCTCACCGACGCGCAGATCGTCAAGCTACTCGGCACCACCAAGGACACCATTCAGAAAATCCGTGACCGCTCGCACTGGAACAGCGCCAGCATCAAGCCGCGCGATCCGGTGATTTTGGGCCTCTGCAAGCAATCCGACCTGAACGACGCGGTGAGTGCCGCCAATGAGCGCCTGACGCGTGATGGCCTGACCCCCCCGCCCCTGCCTGGCCCGAGCACGGAAGCCGCGTAACCATGAAAATATGACACTAAAAAGGGGGCTTCCAGCCCCCTTTTTGTATCTCTCACGTGTTAGGTTTTCAGTCGTTCCATTTCTTCCTTGAGCCGCAATTTCTCCAGTTTCAGGCGGGACAGTGCCGCCAAGTCCGGCTGAGGGCGCCGGTCTTCATCGGCGATCTTGCTTTCCAGACTGGCATGCCGCCCCTTCAGAGCGTCGAGATGCGATTGCAGGTTCATGGTGTCTCCCTAATGGCTGTTGGCCAACGAAACCCCGGCAACCCCTTCAGAACTGGGCATCACCCGGGGAGGTCAGGCTAACCCTGTTGCCGTGGAAATGTCACCTAAAATTCGAGCCAGATTGCTCGTTCCCAGATCAATTCGGGGCATAGCCAAATTTCGCCATCACCGCTCCATGCGTCGTCCAGATTTTTGCCGCCTGGGCCGGTGTCAGGCTCTCGCGCCAGCCGCCCGCCCGCCCGGCCCGGAAAAACTTTCCACCCGACGCCCCGCTGGCCTGGTAGCCCTCCCGCTCCTCCTGGCCTGCAAGCGTGGCGAAGCTGCTGAAGGCGATGGCCCGTTTCAGCCGTTCCGGCTCGGGTGCTGCGTCCCGCGTGCCCAGAAACCGGATGATCCGTCCGAAGCCGCGCTCCGGCTGGGCCAGTAAATCCTCATATCGTACCAGCAACCGGCGCGGTGCCGCCACCCAGGAAAGCGCGTGGCTTGACCAGGAGGAGAGCAGCTCAAACACCTGCACCCCGTCGCTGGCATTGGCCGCCCCTTCCTGGCCCATGAAGTCAATGATCTCATCCACGCTCTTGCCGGTAAAAGCAGCATAAGAGAGGGCGACATCCCTCGGGTCGCGCACGATATAAATCGCCCCGGCGGTTGGCCCTGGCGTGCAAAGGTCGGTGCCATGAACCGATAAATTCGCGTTATGAGTTTTCACGAAAACCAAATCGTCATGCAGCCTGGTAAGTGCCTCGTGCACCTCAGGCCGCTTCGCCTGCACAGCCTGGGGTTCCAGCACCTCGCCCGGGGCCCCGAAAAACGCTGCCGCGCATTCGGCCACGGAAAATTCCACCAAGCTGTTGATGCTGTGTGGCATCTGCGCATTGGCGATGTAATTATGCAGAAATGCCCGCACCCAGGTGTTGCCGGATTTCGGGTAGGAGGCCAACCAGACAAGCTTGCCCATAGATACTCCCGGGTTGAGGCGGCTTACGCCGCCTCGGCTTCCTCGGCCGGCTGGTCCTGCCCAAACAGGAAGTCGATGTCATCGGCATTGAAGGCCATGCCGCCGGCCTCATGGAAGGCTATGCTCGCCAGCTCGGCTTTGCGCTGCTGCAATTCTAAAATCCGCTCCTCCACCGTCTCGGTGGCGATGAGCTTGTACACGAACACAGATTTCGTCTGGCCTATCCGGTGCGCGCGGTCTGATGCCTGGGCCTCCACCGCCGGGTTCCACCACGGGTCGTAATGGATCACGGTATCCGCCGAGGTCAGGTTCAACCCGCGCCCGCCCGCCTTCAACGAGATCAGGAACAAGGGAACCTCCCCTGCCTCGAAGCGCTGCACGGGTGTGGCGCGGTCGCGGGTGTCGCCGCGCAACTCCACGAAGGAAATGCCCGCCTCGTCCAATCGCGGCTTGATAAGGTCTAACATCGAGGTGAATTGCGAGAATATCAGAATGCGCCGCCCCTCGGGGATCAGCTCCTGAACCATCTCCATCAAATCATCCAGCTTGGCGGAGCTCTCGGTGCCGCGCGCCGCGCCCAGCTTTACGAGCCGTGGGTCGCAGCAGGCCTGACGCAGCTTCAGCAGCGCGTCCAGCACGATCACCCGGCTCTGCGCCAGCGTACGCTCGGCCATCTGCTCCTTCACCGTCTCGTAGAGCGTGCCCCGAATGGTTTCGTAAAGTTCACGTTGGTCCGGTGCCAGGGTAATGCGCCGCAGAATGGTGTGCTTGGGCGGCAGCTCCGTTGCCACCTCCTGCTTGGTGCGGCGCAGGATGAAAGGCCGGATGCGGCTGATGAGTTGGCCGCGCACCACCGGGTCTGCGTTCTTCTCAATCGGTGTGCGGAAGCGCTTGGTAAACCCGCGCCGGTCACCAAGCAGGCCGGGCATCAGGAAGGCGAATTGAGACCACAACTCGTCGAGATTGTTCTCGATCGGCGTGCCGGAAAGGCAAACCTTGTTCTCGGCCTTCAATTGGCACACGGCCCGCGTCGCCCGCGCCTCGGGAGACTTGATCGCCTGCGCTTCGTCCAGCACCACCAGATGCCAGGGCAGAGCGCGCATGAACTCGATATCGCGGGTCAGTACCGTGTAGGTGGTCACTACCACGTTCACATCGCTCAGATTGTCACGCTTCTCGTGCCGTTCCATGCCGTGCAGCACCACAACGCTCAGATGCGGGGCGAATTTGCGTAGTTCGGCGGTCCAGTTCGCCACTAATGAGGTTGGCACCACAATCAGCGCCGGGGCGTTCAGGCGACCTTCGGCGCGTTCCACGCAGATATGGGCGATGGTCTGCGCGGTTTTGCCGAGGCCCATATCATCGGCCAGAAAGGCGCCCAGCCTATGGCTCGCCAGATGCTGCAGCCAGTCCACGCCTTCCTGCTGATAGGGGCGCAATATACCCTTGAACAGCTTTGGCACCTCAACCGGGATGATTTCCGGCTCGCCCCGAAAGCGCTCCACATAGGCCTCGATATCCGCCGCGTTCTGCCAGGAGGTGGTGAGAACATCCTCAAGGTCAAGCACCGTGGCGGCAGCCCCCACAGGCAATACCAGGTTTTTCTCTGCCGCGCGCCCGGCGGCCTCGATCAGATCGCCCATCACCGCGAGCAGGCGCTTAATCCGCTCCGCTGGCAGCTTGATCACCCGGCCGTCATCCAGCGCGGTGATGATCTCGCCATCGACGATTTGCGCCGCCTCGATCCCCCCGCGCGCCAGCAGATGCTCCAGAATGGGCAGCAAAGGGTGCCGTTCGCCATCAATCTCGATGCCAAATTCCAGGCTGAACGTGCCCTTTTCGCCATCCTGCACAACCACATCCAGATTGCCGACATTATCGGCGAGCTGCGGGCCGAAATTCGCGTCGATCTGCGTCTGCCAGCCAAGGGCTGTGAGCTCAGGCACGCGTACGGCGACAAAATGGTGCCATCTCGCGGCGGCTTCCTCGCCCCTGAACACCAGTACACGTTGCCCGCGCGCGGCTTTGCCGTCGGCCACGCGCATCTGCACAAAGCCGTCTGGGCGCAGCGCATCCAGCGCCTCCGCTTCGGCGGCGGGGTCGCGGCGGATAAACACCACCTGCCCGCCGGAGCGCACGCGCAAAAACGAGTTCTCCTCGGAGCCATCCACCCGCACGCCGCCATAATCGAAATCCAGAGTCAGCACGTCGATCATGCGCGGGCGGTTATACTCATCCGGCCCGTGCACGCGGCGCAGCCGCAGCACCGGCACCGCCTTGCGCTCCAGCACCGTTGCCCCCGGCTCAGGTGCTTCCGGCGCCATCGGCAGCAGTGCCGCGGCTGGCCGGGCACGCCGACCGGTGAGGCGTGGGCGGATGGGAGCCGGGGCATAGCTGCGCTCTGCGGTCGGCACGATGGTGTCGATCAGCCCTTTCGGCTCAGCCTTGCGCAGGTCGGGGTATTTCGCCAGGGCCGCCAGCGCCGTCGCGGCCAGATGCCGACAACCGCGCTCGCCGCAGGTGCATTCGCGCTCGGCAAAGGAGATTCGGCTGCCCTTTTTTTCCGGGGTGATGGAGGTGATGCGCCTGGTGCCGTCCATATCCTCGATAACGCCTTCGATCGTGTCGCCCGAGAGCGACACGTCCTTCACGAAACCCAGCGCGATGACGCTCTGGGCCCGACGGATGACGCCTGAATCGAAGATACGGTCAAAATCTTCGGCGGAGAACGGCACCGGCATCGTCTATCCTTTAATCCCCAAGCATGGTCCCAGGCACGCCCGGGCAAAAGGGTGTAATACCGGCTTCTGGAGAAAACGCCAGAGGAATTAGGGTGAATCTTACGGGCGGCAGGTATCCCGGATTTGCGCGCGCTTACCGGATAAGGTTCGTAAACCCGTTGGTTAGCGGGTAGCGCCTGTCCCGCCCGAAGGCTTTCGCGGTAATCTTCACCCCTGGCGGGGCTTGGCGGCGTTTATACTCTGCCCGGTCCAGCAATTTTATCACCCTCAGCACCGTCGGGCGGTCATACCCAAGGGCCACAATCTCATCGGCCGAGCTTTCGTGCTCAATCAGGCTTTCCAAAATCGCATCCAGCACATCGTAGGGCGGCAGGCTGTCCTGGTCGGTCTGATTTTCGCGCAATTCGGCTGAGGGCGGCTTGGTGATAATCCGCTCCGGCATCGCTAAGCCGGGGTGGGTGAGCGCGCCCTTGGGGTGGTGCTCATTGCGCCAGCGGGAAAGCTCAAACACCGTGGTTTTATAAATATCCTTCAACACCGAATAGCCGCCACACATATCGCCATAAAGTGTCGCGTAACCCACAGACATCTCAGATTTATTGCCTGTGGTGAGCACCATCGGCCCGAATTTGTTGGAAATCGCCATCAGAATCAGCCCCCGCGAGCGGGACTGGATATTCTCCTCGGTGATATCCGGGGCCTTCCCCGCGAAGGCCGGAGCCAGAGCCGCGCCAAAGGCCTGCATCGCCCCGGAAATGGGGATGGTCTCGTAGGGTATCCCCAGCATCTCAGCGCAGGCCGCGGCGTCTTCCAAACTATGGGCCGAGGTATAAGGGCTGGGCAGCATCACCGCGCGCACGCGCTCAGGCCCCAGCGCATCGGCGGCCACGGCAGCGGAAATGGCGGAATCGATGCCGCCTGAAAGCCCCAGCACCACACCGGGAAAGCCGTTTTTATTCACGTAATCGCGCAGGCCCCACATCATCGCCTGGTAGATCAGTTCAAACCGGTCGGGCTCCGACGGCAAAGGCTGCGGTTCACAAACCAGCCCCGCCTCAGTGCGGGTCCAGCGCGTCAGCATCACCGCTTCCTCAAAATACGGCATCTGCACCGCAAGGGTACGATCGGCATTCAGAATGAAGGAAGCGCCGTCGAACACCACCTCGTCCTGCCCGCAAACCTGGGCGGCAAACACATAAGGCAGCCCGGTTTCCACCACGCGTTCCACCGCCAGCGTTACGCGCACATTCTGCTTGCCATCCTCATAAGGCGAGCCGTTGATGGAAAGCAGCATCTCCGCCCCGGTTTCAGCCAGTGTTTCCGAAACATGCGGCAGCCACCAATCCTCGCAGATCATCAAGCCGATGCGAAAACCCCGGAACACCACCGGGCCGGAAGGCATACCCGCATCGAACACCCGCTTCTCGTCGAACACGCCGTAATTCGGTAGCTCCACCTTCGCCCGCTTTGCCACAATGCGCCCGCCTTCCAGCAGAAACGCGGCATTGTGCAACCTCTCGCCATCCCGCCAGGGCAGGCCCACAATCAGCCCCGGCCCGCCATCCGCCGTGTCCTTCGCCAGTTCCGCCGCCGCCGCCTCGCAGGCCACCACGAAAGCCGGTTTCAACACCAAATCTTCCGGCGGGTAGCCTGCAATGGAAAGCTCCGGCGTTACCACCAAATCCGCCCCCAGCCGTGCTGCCTCCGCCCGTGCGGCGCGGATCTTCGCCAGGTTCTTGTCGATCGCGCCCAGATGCAGGTTGATCTGCGCAATGGCGATGTTCAGAGACTGCTTCATAAGCCTACTCCGGCGGCTGGCGGAGCAGAAACTCCCGCCCGATCTTCACCCGCGAAACCCCGTCATAAGCCACGATATCCGCCGTGGCGTAAGTCTCGCTCCAGCTTTCGGGGATGAAGCTGCCCGTGCCCACCACGTCGATCGGCGCTTTCGCATCCGCCATCACCGAGCACTTCTCTACACCAAAACCGGAGGAGGCGACGATCTTCACGTTACGGAATCCGGCCCCGTTCAGCGCCTCGCGCATCCGCCAGATGGCGGCGGCGGAAACCCCGGTGCCGATCAGGTATCCCAGCTCGCGCTGGCTGCGATAGCGGCGCAGCGCACCGGGTGCGTTGCGTTCCAGCACGGCGTAGCTCTGCTGCGGGTCCAGCCCTTCCAGGTATCGCCCGCCATGCGTGTCCAGCCGCACGGAAAGCTGCCCGGAAGCGGCCATTTCAGGAAACCGGCGGCACACCTCCAGCGTATCCGTTACCTCCAGGCCGAAATAATCGGAAAGCACAGTCACCGGCTCGCCTGGATACGTCTCCACGAACATCTCCGCTGCCCGCAAAGTGGACCTGGCATAACCGATCAGCGCATGTGGCATGGTGCCATAACCATGCGGCGCGTCGAAATAATGCGCCGTCCAGTTATTGGCGTTGCCGATGAAGCCCTTCGCCCCATCGGCCTGTGCGGCGCGCGAGCCGACAGCACAGGCATAGGCCATCATCTCCTGCATCTCCGCCCCGGCGCAATGCCGCGCCTCCATCGCCAGAAACGCCGCATTGGGCAGGGCCGCGGCCATCTGGAAGGCGTTATGCGCGGCCACACATGCAGCGCCGATCTTCTGCAAGGCCAGGGTTTCCAAATCCGCCAGGGCTTTGAAGCTGCCGGTGACGTAAGCCAGCGGCTCGCCCGCCCCCACCCATTCGCCTTCCTTATGCGGCAGCTCAATCTTGAAGTCCTGTCCCCGCGCGGCCGCCACCGCCTGCAGCCACTCCACCATGATCGCGGGTGCGCATACCACCGGGCGGCGCAGAAAAATGGCATAGGTTACAACCGCATCGCCAAACCGGCTCACAATCTGGCGGGTGCGGTTGAAATAGGCGTCAGTCCGGGCGGTAATCTCGCCGTCGGCCACCGGCGTCGGTATCACGTAGCGGTCCGGGACGCGCGGCGGGATTTCAGCTCCTCGGCCAGATAGAACGCCACCTCCAGCGCCTGCTCGGCATTCAGCCGCGGGTCGCAGAAGGTCTCATAGCGCGTGCCCAGCCCTTCTTCTGAAAGCCCGCGGGCGCCGCCGATGCACTCTGTCACGTCCTGCCCGGTCATCTCCAGATGTGCCCCGCCCGCGATGGTGCCTTCCGCCTCATGCGCGTCGAAAAACCCGCGCAGCTCGGCCACGATATCATCGAACCGTCGGGTTTTGATCTTGGCGGCGGTGGTGATGCCGTTGCCGTGCATCGCATCGCTCAGCCAGACCGGGCTGCGCCCGGCTTCTTTCACGGCGCGCAGCAAGGGCGGCAGTTTTTCCGCCACCTTGCCCGCCCCCATGCGGGTGATCAGCGTGAGGCGGCCCGGCTCGTTCTCCGGGTCCAGCACATCCATGATCCGCAGCAGGTCATCCGCCTCCATGCTTGGCCCCACCTTCATGCCGATCGGGTTTTTAATGCCGCGCATGAACTCGACATGCGCGCCGTCAAGCTGGCGGGTGCGGTCGCCAATCCACAGAAAATGCGCCGAGCACGCATAATGGTCGCCGGTGGTGGAATCCACCCGCGTTAACGCCTGTTCATAGGGCAGCAGCAGCGCCTCATGGCTGGTGTAGAAATCTGTCTCGCGAATCTGCGGCGTGGCATCGCTGCCCAAACCGCAAGCGGCCATGAAGCGCAGAGTCTCGTCGATGCGCGTGGCGAGGTCCTGGTATTTTGCCGCCAGCGGGGAGGATTGCACGAAATCCAGGTTCCAACGGTGCACCTCGTGCAAATCCGCATAACCGCCGGAGGAGAAGGCGCGCAGCAAATTCAGTGTCCCGGCGGACTGGAAATAACCGAACTCCATGCGGTTTGGGTCCGGTATCCGCGCCTCAGCCGAGAAATCCGGCCCGTTGATGATGTCGCCCCGGTAGGAGGGCAGGGTCTCACCGCCAATGGTCTCGGTGTCTGAGGAGCGCGGCTTGGCGAATTGCCCGGCCATGCGGCCCAGCTTTACCACCGGCATGGCACCACCAAAGGTGAGCACCACCGCCATCTGCAACAGCACGCGGAAGGTATCGCGGATGATGTTGGCCGTAAAATCGCCGAAGCTTTCGGCGCAATCCCCGCCTTGCAGCACAAAGGCCTGGCCGGAGGCCGCGCGGGCAAGCTGCGCTTTCAGGTTCCGCGCCTCGCCGGCGAACACCAGCGGCGGAAATTTCGCCAGCCGCGCTTCCATGGCGGCCAGCTTGTCCGGGTTCGGATAGCTCGGCACCTGCCGGATCGGGCGGTTGCGCCAGCTGCTCGGGGTCCAGCCGTCATTCATTCCGGCTGGGGTCATCGTGTCCATGGTCACTCCAGAGGGCGTTCCTATCCGCCCTTTATAAACGGGATTTAAGAACAATGGCTACACGGGGCCAACTTCCGGGCCAACAACCCTGGTCTGTGTGCGCATGGTCACGAACTCCTCGGCTGCCGTGGGGTGAATGCCGATCGTGCGGTCGAAATCTGCCTTCGTCGCCCCGGTGATGATCGCCACGGCCAGACCTTGCATGATCTCGGGCGCGTCTTCTCCCAGCATATGCGCGCCGATCACCTTGTCGGTCTTGGCGTCCACAACCAGCTTCATCAATGTCTTGCGGGCTCGCCCGGTGATGGTGTGGCGCATGGGGGTGAATTTGGAGACGAAGATTTTCGCGCTGCCGGGCCGCTTCGCCGCCTGCGCCTCGGTTATTCCCACCGTGGCGATGGGCGGGATCGAGAACACCGCCGTTGGCACGTTCTGAAGGCTCACCCCGCGCGGGCGGTTGCCAAACAGCGTATCGGCCAGCGCATGGCCCTCGGCGGTCGCCACTGGGGTCAGGTTCAGCCGGTCGGTCACGTCGCCCAGCGCGTAGATATGCGGCACGTTGGTGGCGAAATCCGCCCCCACCGGAATCTCGCCCTTGGCCCCGGTCTTTACCCCCGCCGCGTCCAGCTTAAGCCCCGTGGTGTTGGCGGCCCGGCCGGTGGCGAAAAACACCGCATCGACATCCAGCATCGAAAGATCGGAAAGGGCGAGGCATTTTTTACCCTCTTCTTGCGTGATGCTCTTCGGCACGCAATCGGGGTGCAGCACCACTTTGTTCGCCGCCAGCTCCTCCGCGAGGCATAAGCGCAGATCCTCATCAAACCCGCGCAAGGGTAGCGGCTGGCGGTAAACCAGATGCGTCTCCACCCCCAGCCCGGCGAACACGCCCGCGAATTCCACGGCGATATAACCGCCGCCCACCACCGCCACGCGCTTGGGCAATGCCTTCATCACAAAAATATCGTCGGAGATGATGGCATGTTCCGCGCCGGGAATATCGAGCCCGGAGGGATGCCCGCCGGTCGCGATCACGATCCGCTCGGCGGTGATGCGCTCGCCGCCGACATCCAGCGTATGCGCGTCTATAAAGCTTGCCCGGGCGTCGAATATCTTCGCTCCGGCATTGTCCAGCAGCCGTGTATAGATGCCGTTCAGCCGGGAAATCTCTTTGTCCTTGGCGGCAATCAGCCGGGCCCAGTCATAGCCGGTCTTGGTAATGTCCCAGCCAAAGCCGCGCGCGTCTTCCACCATCGCGCCATATTCCGCCGCCATCACCATGAATTTTTTCGGCACGCAGCCCACATTCACGCAGGTGCCGCCCCAGAAGCGGGATTCAGCGACGCCAACCCGCGCCCCATGCCCCGCCGCAATACGCGCACAACGCACCCCGCCCGAGCCACCACCAATCACGAAGAGGTCAAAATCCATCGTCATCACCTTGAAAATCGCCCTCTAAGTAATGTGCAGCGCCGGAATTTACCAATACCGGGGCCGCGGCCCGCGTAAGGTTGCAATGGGTGAGCATTGCCACGACAATAAAATCAAACGTCGCGGCCAGAACCAATAGGGCAACCATAAAACATGCCGGAACAAAGTCTTGTGGAAAACGCTGCCCCCATCGCCGCCCATCTGACAGGCTATCTGGATTTGTTGGGGGAGATGTTAAATCTCCGCGGCTGGACTTGGTGCGAAACAACACCCACGCTGAGGCTGGAGATTGAAATTCTGCTGAATGGCGAGCCTGCGGGGCGCACCCTGGCCGATCTTTATCGCCAGGATGTGCAGGAAGCGGGCAAAGGCGATGGCTGTTATGGCTTCGCCTGGAAGCTGCCGGTATCTGCTCTGGCGGCGGGGCAGGTTGAAATCGCCGCGCGGGTGGCGGGCACAGATTTCATTCTCGTCAGCCCGTTCACCCTTTCCGGGCCGGAGGTGGTGGCCCGGCTGGCGAAATATGCCGCGCGGACACAAGACCCGGACGAAGCCCAGGACGCTTTGCGCGTTGCCGCCCGCCTGGCGGCGCAAGAGCCCTGGCAGGTGATGGAATTTGCCAGGCGTTTGCGTGAATCCGGCACCCCGCAAGAGGCCGCGTTAGTGCTGGCGGCGTTGCTCGAAACCCACCCAAAATTCTGGCACGCCCATGTGGCACTTGGCCATATCGCCCGCGCCGACGGCGACCGCGCGGCGGCGCTGGGCTGGTTCACCCAAGCGGCGGCGCTGGCCCCCGGCGAGATGTGGCCCTGCCTGGACGTAGCGGAGGAGCTGCGCGTGCTTGGCCGGGTAGAGGACGCAAAGGCCGTATTGGTGCAGGCTATGGAAGCTTTTCCCCAATCCTGGGCCGTCGAGATGGGCCTTGGCCATTGCGCCCGGGCGCAATCCGATTATGACGCGGCGCGGCGGCATTTCGAGGAAGCTGCCCGCCTCGCCCCGGAGGATCTCTCCCCCAGGCTGGGGCTGATCGAGGTGCTGCGTGACACGGGCAAGTTGGATGAAGCCCGGCAAGCCGTCCTCGCGCTGCGGGCCGCCCATCCCGGCCATATGCCCTTGCTGCTGAGCCTGGCCTATACCGAACGCCAGGCCGGGCTGGAGGCAGACGCAGCGGCGTATTTTGCCGAAGCCCTGGCGCTGGAGCCAGAAAACCCCACGTTGCTGGCGGAGCTTGCCCGGCAGGATTACCGGCTGGGCCGCCAGGAGGAAGGCAATGCCCATCTTGCCCGCGCGCTGGCGCTGGACCCATGCCATCGCGACGCTGTGGGCCAGCTTGCCGCGCAGGCGCTCGCCGTGGGTGACCCTGCTCAGGCATTTGAGATTTTCAGCGCCGCCGCCCAGCGCCATCCCGGCGAGATGGCCTTCCGCTTTGGTATGCTGGACGCGCTGGCCTGGCAGGGCCGATTTGAGGAGGCGCTGGACGGTCTGGCGGCGCTGGAGCGCGAGCATGGTACCACGCCGCAGCTGCAAAACTGGCGGATTACGCTGTTGCGCCGCGTCGGGCGGATGGACGAAGCCCTGCACGCCGCCCGCGCCGCCACCGCTGCCGCCCCGAGGGAATTCTGGCTTTGGGCGGAACGCTTCCAGACCGAGCTTCTGGCCGGGTCTGATGCGAGCCTGCAAAAATGCCTGTTCGGCATCCCCGCCACCAATGTGGCTGAACGCGCGATCCGCCGCCGCTGTGTGGGCGCGCTTGCCGAAAGCCTGTGGCAGATGGAGGCCGCGCTTGCCCATTACGAGGAAGCGGCGGCGCTGAACCCGAACGATGTTATGTTGCAGGAGGCGCTGAGCCGGGTAAAGCTGATGCGCTTCGACCTTACCGGTGCGCGCACCCATTTGCGTCGGCAATACGAGCTGATGGCCTCCAATCGCCGCCTGCGCGGGGAATCGCTCAACATCTCGCAATCCCTGCTCGGCCAGATCATCAATGAATACGCGCTGGATGACGGGCTTTGCACCACCCTGGCGGGGTTAAGCGCGCAACCCCCGGTGGCGCGGCTGGAGGCGCTGGCCGAAATGGCCCGGCAGGTGCCGGATAGCACCGCCCCCGCCGCCAGCCTGTTGCTGGCCATGCGCCAGGCGGGGCGGATGGATTTTACGCCCAGCCCGGAAACGACATCACCCATTCCCCGCACCATTGCCATGTTTTGGCACCAGCCAGAGCCGCCAGAAGATGTAAGCGCGCTGATGCAGAGCTGGCAGACCCACAACCCCGGCTTTGGCTGGCGGTGCTTCAACGAGGCCGAGGCCCGGGATTATCTCGACGCGACATTTCCCGCCCCGGTTCTCCAGGCTTATCAACGCGTGCGGGAAATGCCGCAAAAGGCGGACATCTTCCGTCTCGCCTGGCTGGCGGCGGAAGGTGGTGTCTATGCCGATGCCGATGACCGCTGCCAGCGCCCGCTGGAAGCCTTGCTGCCCTCCGGTGCCAGCCTGGTGCTGGCGCAGGAGGAATTCGGCTGTGCGGCCAATCATTTCATCGCCGCAGTTCCGGGCCATCCGGTTCTGCAGGCGGCTTTGCGCGCGGTGGTAACAGTCATCAACCGGGGGGATAACGAGATCCCCTGGCTGCTCTCCGGCCCCGGCCTGCTCACCCGGGCGCTGGCGCAGCACATTGCGGCGCATGGCGTTGGCGGGTTGCCGCCGGGTCTTGCCCTGCTGGACCGCAGGCAGCTGGGCAGCGTTGTGGCGGGGGGATGCTTCGCGGCATATAAAACCCACCATATGCGCCACCGCAAACGGATCGATGCCGCGGCGGTGCATAAACCAGGCTAAGAAGCTGGCAGCGCCTCGGCCTTTCTTGCCTTGGGTTTTTTGGCCGGTTTCTCAGTCTCTGGCCCGGCGGGTGCCCTGCCCAGCACGGTTTTGGTCAAAAGCGCCAGATCCGCCTCTCCCGGAAAGAACGAGATCGGTTGCGCGTCCTCGGCTACGGTCTGCACCTGCCCGGTGGCAATCTCGCTGATCAGCTTCAGCACGGCTTCCGCATCGGCCGGAAACGGGAACACCACCCCAAAACCCGTTTGGCGAATGCGGTCCGCCGGCGCACCGATATCCGGTGCCAGCGGAATGAAGCCGTGCTTCACCAGCTCGGAGAGGGTGTATGAATAGGTCTCCGGCCAGGCGGGCAGAAACAGCGCCAACCGCCCTTTGGTTTCCGCCAGCAGCGCGGGTAATTCCTCGGGCTTGTATTTTCCGGTGATGGTGACATTGCCAACCGCCTTCAGCGCCTGGTCGATATTTGTGTAGCCGATCACCCGGAAATGCAGGTGCGGATGCGTCAGCCGCGCCCGCTGCGCGATCTCCAGTAGTTTCTGCGAGCCCTTATGCGGGCCGATCGCCCCCAGCATCACAATCTCGTCGTCGCTGCCCTGGCGCGGGGCCGCAGCCACATCCTGGGTGGTTTCAGGGTGCGGTGCCACGGTGATATTGAGCCGCGGAAACATCTTGGCAAGATACCCGGCCGCATTGGCGGAGGGTGCTACCACATGCGTGAAGCGCTCCAGCAGCCC
>JAKAZY010000006.1 GCA_021826425.1 Pseudomonadota bacterium | reverse complement strand
AGAACCGAACCCAAGTCGAGGTTAACCGGCGTATTGGCGGTCTGCGCCATGGCAGCGGGCATAACCGCGAAGCTGGCGAGGCCGATATAAAGACTGCGCATGGAACAAACGTTGCGCAGAGCGGATTTCGCCCTGCTTCCCCAAAGATCAGCCATCGTAAAGTACCTTCCCGTTATTATGTAGCGCGTACTACCAAAAAAAATTCGGGTTAGTTTTACCGCTTCGTGATATTTTTGTTGCAGATTGAAGATACCCGACCAAGCTGCTGTTGGGATGCGGCTTTGAGGCCTGATCAGTTCAAGTTGGATCACGACGCAACCCAAAATGAACAATTAATATAATTATGTATCAATGTATTATGTGAATGTTTGGACTTTCGCGGCGCTCACCATGCGAGGGAGCCGAATCTCAGATCATCTTACGCCAGGGGCGCCTGCGCATGGGGTAGCAAACGCTACTTTATTGCCCCAGGAGCGGGTGGCGGCAGCGAAGCGGCAATAGCCGGCAGGGAGATTATTCTAAAATCGCCTTGGTTTCAGCCCAGAGCGGCGCGAAGTGCGCCAAGGCGCGTAAGGTTGTGCATGGTCCGGCTTTGATTGGCAACCGCCAGCCCCATGACCAGCGCTTCGAGCGCAACCAGTGTCGCGCCATGTAGAGCAACCCGCTCTGTCCGGCCGCGACGGGCCTTGACGATGGCGGTGGCGGAACGAGCCAGCTTGGTGTTCGGCGAGTCGGTAACAAGCACAATCGGCGCACCGACGATGGCGGCTTCTGCCGCCACCAGCAGCACCTCCTTGCATGGCTTGCCGTAGGAAAGCATCAGCAATTTGTCCTGATCGGAGAGGTCCAGAATCTCATCCGCCAGGCCAATGCCGCCATTGCCGATGGCCTTGGCGGCTTGGCCATGGCGGACCATCAACAGCCTTAAATATTCCGCCAGCGGCCTGGAGGGACCGGCAGCGTAAATGACGATCCGTCCGGCGCCGTGAAGCAAGGCAACGGCCTTGTGAATCTGCGCCCGCGCCTCGGGTGTCTGCATCTGTCCGAGCGATTCGGCATGCGAGTCGATAACAATATCGGCCGCGATGGGGCCTTTGCCATTCACCTCTTCAAGGGTCTGGCGCATCTGGTGCAGCGGTGTTGAAAAATTGATTCCTGCGGCGATGGACTGCCGAAGATCCGCCAATCCCTGGAAACCAAGAGCCTGGACCGTGCGGATGACCGTGGCGTCCGAGGTGCCGATCATGCTGGCCAATTCCGCCGCGGAATTGGCCAGAACCGCCACCTTGTTGCGGTTGAGATAATGCGCGACCCGCAGCATCGCAGGCGGCATTTCTGTTTCCTTCGCTTGCAGCCGCACCGCCAAAAAGTCTTCCGGAACCTGCTGTGCTGGCTCTGCATTGTGCCGCGACTCTTTGCCGTTCAGTTCCTTAGCTGTTTTTTTTTTGGCCTTCATGAGGCGGTCAATTCCGTGGCGATGACAGGGGACTGGCGGTTTAAGTAGCAAGCGCTGCGAAACGCCATACCCCACTCTCTTCGTCAAAAACAAGCGCGGACGCGCAAATACCATGCCGGCCTCTTCCGCCCCTGGGCCTGATTTGAGCGATCCAGCTTAGAATGTTTGAGCATGCGACTGCCGGTCAGGCCGTCACCAGCCTGATCTCGTTGCGGATGACGCCAATACGGTCGATCTCGGTTTCCACGACATCGCCGGGCTTCAAAAATTCTGGTGGATTGCGTGCGGCGCCAATGCCGGACGGCGTACCCGTGGCGATGATGTCCCCCGGCTCCAAGGTCATGCCAAGGGACAGCTCGCAGATCAGCCGTGGGATTTTGAAATACATCTGCTTAGTATTGATATGCTGCTTGACCACACCATTCACGCGCGTCGTCAATTCAAGATTATTGTAGTCAATATCGTCCGCTGCGACGATCCACGGGCCGATTGGGCCGTGGCCATCTAGGCTCTTACCCTTGAACCACTGCCCGCCGTGGTCAAGCTGAATGTCTCTTGCCGTGGTGTCGTTGATCACCGCATAGCCAAAAACATAGCTCATCGCGTCGGCTTCGGTGATGTTGCGGCCGCGTTTACCGATGATCACGGCAAGCTCGCCCTCCCAGTCGATCTTTACGGAAACGGCAGGGTTAAACGGGATCGGATCAAACGGGCCGTTTACTGTATGCGTATCCTTGGTGAAAAACACCGGATGCTTGGGAATTTTTGCTTTACTGGCATGGGCCGAAAGGCTTTCATCGAAATGCTCCAGATAGTTCCATCCCACGGCATAGGTGTTGCGGACCGGCACCGGGATGGGCGCCATCAGTTGTATGCTTTCCAGCTTCACGCCCTCCCCCGCGCCAGCGCAGCGCCTGACATCGGCCAGTGCCCTGGGTCCGGCCGCGATCAGCGAAACCATGTCCGATGGGTTGAAGCTCAACTGTATTCCAGCACTGCTGGCGGCCTGCCCCAGATCGACCAGGGTAGCCTTGCCGGTCACCGCGCCGACACGTGGCGCGCTCGCGGCGGCGGTGCGATAGGTTGCCAAACGCAGCGCATCGCCGCCGGGGCCAGTCAGCGGCGGCACCGCGATTGCCTGCGTCGCGGCTCGGGCGGAACTGGCCAGCAGAGTACCGACAGTAGCCCCGGTGCCCAGCCTGAGAAACGACCTGCGCGCATTGTCCATGACTTATTCCCTTTGGTAGGTGCCCGCTTATTTAGAGCAGCCTAACAGCACCAAGAAAAGCTGTGCCACGCCAGCAAGGTAGAGCCTGTCTGAGTAGGTGTGAGGAGGCTGGTGCGAAGACGGCGGATGTTTGCCGGCGGCCTATTTCTAACGGGAAGCCCGAATACGAGGATAATTATCAGCAATTAGGCCGTTATTAAGGCCCACCCCGTATCGCGCCAGCATGGGGATATGTCTTGCGAGCCTACGGCCTGCTGCCGACGATTGCTGGTCAAACTGGCTCAACCATGGCCGTGATGGAGGTAATGCAGCCGTGCGGGCCCATGTGGCGGCCCAAACTGCAACCTTTGCGGAAAAGCTTCTCGACCTTGTCCCGGCGCCGCCGGCAACCATGCTCGATATTGGCAGCGGCGATGGGTTGATCGCTTGGGCAGCATTTTCCCGCTGGCCATATGTAAACGTGACGATGACAGATATCTCGCCTGCCTTGCTACTGCAGGCACAAGCACAGGCTCACAGCCGCAATGTGGCGAGCCAATGCGGCTTCGTGCTTACAAATGCGGAAACGCTGGCGGGTGTGGCTGACAGCTCTCAGAATCTAGTTACAAGCCGCTCTGCCTTGGCTTATGTCGCGGACAAACCTGCCGCGTTCCGTGCGGCGCTGCGCGTGCTCAGGCCTGGCGGCATAATCAGCATCGCCGAACCGCTGTTTAGAGATCAGGCACTTTCCCTCAACCGCCTGGGACAAGCCTGCGCGGCCATGGCCAATCCCCTGGCGGCGTTGCTCCATAGATGGCAAGCGGCGCAGTTTTTAGACACAAGCGATGCCCTGCGAGCCAATCCGATCATCAATTACGCGGAACAAGACCTGTTCAACTTTGCCCGTCAGGCGGGCTTTCAAGACGTGCATCTGGAATTACATATCGACGAGCAACAGGCTCCCCCGCGTGATTGGGAGACGTTTTGTGCCATGTCACCCCACCCGCTGGCACCTTCATCGGCGCAAATCCTGGCCACTCGGTTCTCACCCGCGGAACGGAAGATTCTGGAAGCCGCAATACGTCCCCGCATCGAAAAAGGCGGGTTTGGAACCACCAGCCGGATGATCTATCTGCGTGGCCGTAAGGCCGAATAACCGGACAACACCGATATCATATCCAGTGTAACCTACAGATTTCTATGCATTTGATTAGGATCAATGCCTTGCCTCATGCTATCAAATATCACTGCGGCAATCGGCAGAGGTCTGCCCGATTCTGAGTTGACCTGCATGTTGAGAAATGGTTGCTCTGGGAGAGCTGAACATGACATCTCGTTCTTTCCGCCGCGTAGCAGCGGCTTTGTCGTTGTTTGCCGGCGCGCTGGCAGCACCGCAGGCCAAGGCCATTCCGGCGTTTGCCGCGCAGACCGGCGAGCCTTGTGCAGCTTGCCATATCGGTTTTCCACAACTCACCGCCTACGGTCGGCTTTTCAAACTGCAGGGCTACGTGGCGGGCGGCAGTACCCCCACTCTAAAAAACTTCGCCGCAATGATTCAGGCTGGATACACCTACCTGAACAAGAGCGTTCCGGGGGGGCTGGCGCCAGAATATCCCAACAATAACGCCTTTTCGGCCCAGCAAATCAGCCTGTTCTATGGCGGCGCGCTGTATGCGCCCATTGGCCTGGGCGCATTCGCGCAGGGCACATTTGATGGTGTCGCGCATCAGTTCCACTGGGACAACCTGGACATTCGCCTGGCCCGCCCGGCGAATGCCTTCGGCATGCCGATGTATTACGGCGTCACCTTCAACAATAATCCAGGGGTCACAGATCTGTGGAATACGCCTCCCGCCTGGGGGTATCCGTTTATTGCAGACGAACTTGGCGTGGGCAGTGCCGCTGGCGTGCAGCTCAGCGGATTGGGGCAGAGCGTGTATGGTGCCGGGGCCTATGACGCCCTCAACATCACGCCGTCTGATTTGCTCTACGCAGAGTTTGATCTTTATCAGCCATTGCCGAACCACACCGCCTACGCACTCGGCGTGGGACCGGAGGTGCCCATCTCGGGGGTTATTCCTTATTGGCGCGTGGCTTTTCAGCACAGCTGGGGGGCCAGCTCATTGGAAGTCGGTGGGCTGGGGCTTATCGATAATCCCTACCCCGCCGGCTATACACATGGGCCGAGCGATCAGATCGTCGATGTCGGTCTAGATTCTCAGTTCCAATGGATCACGCTTACCCATGCGCTTTCGTTGCAAGCGCTCTATGTCCACGAGACCCAACACTGGGACGCTAGCTTCCCTCTGGGCGCGACCGCCAACCATACCGACCGTCTGGACGATATTACGCTCACCGCATCCTATCTGTACAATCAGATAGTTGGCGTTACCGAGACCTATAACGGCATTTTCGGCAATTCTGACTCAGCGCTCTACGCCCCGGCAGCCATCTCCGGCAGCGCCAATGGCAAACCCAACACCACCAGTTTCACAACCGAACTTGACTATTACCCTTGGAACGACGGCGGCCCCGCCATCTTCCCCTGGGTCAATGCCAAATTGTTCGTTGAGGACACATTCTATCCAGTATTCAATGGGCTATCACGAAACTACGATGGATCTGGCCGTAACGCGGGCGACAACAACGTGTTGTTCACCGGTATCTGGCTCGTCTTTTAACCATAGGAGGGAGGCATGATGAAGATCTCAGGAATTTTGCTCGTGGGTTTGTGTGCTGGGCTTGCCAGCGCCGGGGCCGCAAAGGCCGCTGGTTCTGTGAGTGCGGGGCAGAGCGTGTATGCCAACCAATGCGCCATGTGCCATTCCAATCAGCCGGGTGGCCAAGGTATTGGCCCCAGCTTGGCAGGGGTGTACGGCAAGCCTGCGGCGTCTCAGGCAGGCTACGATTTTTCGCCGGCCCTGAAGGCCGCCCATCTCACCTGGGACAGCGCGACGCTGGATAAATTCCTCGCCGCCCCGCAGGCTACCGTGCCGGGCACAAAAATGCCCTTCGCTGGCCTGACCAATGCCGAGCAGCGCGCGGATGTCATCGCTTATCTGGCGTCTATCGCCGGGCCGTAAGATCGTCCGGACCAAATTGTTACACGACAAAGACCCTGGAGGCTTGGGACGTCTTTTCTCAGCTCATCGGCGGCGTTGCGGTGCAGAAAGCCTCAATTTCAACCAGCAATTCCCGCCGACAGATCTCGCCGTGCAGATAAAGACGCTGGCAGGCAGGGCTAAAAGCCCTGATCAGCGCGAGCTCTACCGCGCCGCGATGGGCGGGGTTGCGCAGGTAGATTTTAAAGGCCCAGTGATCAAAATCCGTTATGCCCGTGGCGCCGATAACCGCCCGTAAGTTCTCGATCGTCTCGGCCGCCTGACTCTGCAAATCGCTGGCATGACGGCTTTCGTGCCCAACGATGCTGGCTGTGCCCGAGACGAATATCATCGCATCGGAACCAAGATGAGCGACCGAAGCACGGGAAAAACTCGGGCTGCGCGGGCCATAGAGCGGCGGATACGCAAAGGCGCTGACTTGGCGCGGATTCTCGACCGGACGGGCGGGCGCGTGTGCAGCCAGAAAATAGATTACCGAGCTACCGTAAGTACCGCCAACACCACTGGCCGCGGGCGGCAATTCTTCCCGCAGCCGCGCAGAGAACGCCCGGTGTCTGCCAATGTTAAAGCGATGGTATCGTTCGAGTCCTTCTTCCTCTTGGGTGATTTCCGTCAGGTAGTTCCAAAAGCGTATAGGGGCGCTGAACCCGGCAGCATCCAGGAAATCGAAGATTGCCAGATACGCGGCTTCAGCGGTCACTTCCAGGTGTATTGTTCGTGTCTCGGCCAGGGTTATGGCGCCGAATGCAAGATGATCGCTGCAAGCGCCGGTGATGGAGCCAAAATTTATGCTGCGGCAGGGCGTTGAGCTTTGCCAGAGTTCCACCATTGCACCGCCCCCGGCGGGCGAAAGCGGTGCGGCGATGAACGGGCAGCCAGGCGGCAGAAAATCCGGGCGGGGCATACCAAAGCCAACCGCACCGAGGATATGGGGCGAATCCGCACTCAGCGCTCGCGCGGCAGGCAAATCAAGGTAGGAAACCGCCGCGCGGGACACTGAAGCAGGCTGGGTGATGCTCGGGTCAGGTCTCGGCAAATCGGTTCCTTTGTTTTGTGGTGTCATAATCCGCTTCCTAGAGCCCGACCAGTTCAAGTTGAATCGCGGTACCATCCGCCTTGAACCATGAGTCAGTCTTTACTTTAACGCTCTAAATTCATGTTTGAGCGAGCAATTTCATGCATTTATCTTGACGCCGCCGCGTCAATCTAAATGCATATTGCTCGAGAGGGTGGTTAACGCTTTAGGCCCTCAAGGGCTAGCGGGAGAGGCACTTGCGCTTGCGGGCGGGGTAGAAAGCGCCGCTCCCGTGGTGCTTGGCGCCGAAACGGGCGCCGCCCGGGCGGGAGCCGGGCTAGGCGCGGGCGGGCTGGACAGGTTGCTCGCGGCATCGGTTGGGACGATCTGCGGGGGTTCCGCCGTGCCGACGGGTGGCGCGAGCAAGCCGAGATCGATCTCCGGGGCCGTCGAATCGTTGCTTTTGGCAACCGGTTTGGCCGGCGCGATGCTTGCCTCGGTATAGTCCGGTACAATCCTGGCCTGCTGCGAGTCGGAAATAACCAGAACATGCAGCCCGATCGCAAGCGCCGTTTTGCTTGTCTGGGTCACGGAAACCAGCCCGCCGCCGGTCTCCTGGACGATATATTCCCAGCCCTTGGTATCCGCGATCGCCTGTGCCGCGGCCGCACCGCCGACACCGCCGACCAAGGTGCCCCCGATTGCACCTAATGCCGTGACCAACGGGCCACCCGAAACCTGTGACCCGGCGACCCCACCCGCCGCGCCACCGGTGGCCGCGCCAACCGCGCCGCTCGCGCTGATCATGACCTGCCGAACGCCGATAATCACCCCGCGCTGCACGTTCGCTTCGGTCTGGGCGGCGTTGGAGGCGTAGGTGTTAGGAGAATAAGCTCTGTGGCACCCGGAAAGCGTGAGCGCGAAGAGCAGAAAGGGCAAAGGCAAGTGGCGCAATGAGTGGTCCGTTTGCTCGTATCAGACCAGCGCCATATAGCCGTTGGCGCGCGCCCTGTCACGCTGGGCCAACCGCGAATGAACGGTTGAAGGTTGCAGGAAAATATTGAGGTCAACTGAGTGGCCGTATTCTGGAATATCCGAAGTCGGGGGGCGTTCCACCCCAAAAACATCAAAGCAAATCGCCATCTGTGGTGGATTTTCACAAAGTCCCGTTATAATCCTTCGTTGTGATATATGCCGGATTCGTGCTCTCGATCTGCATGATCCTGTCGATGTATGGCGGCGGTTTCTCGACTGTGCCAACCTATCTCACGGACATCTTCGGCGCGCAGATGGTGGGCGCCATTCATGGCCGCCTTATTTCCGTCTGGTCGGTGGCGGGTATCATCCGACCATCACTTCAGGTCCGACGAAGAACTGGCACAGGAGCGCGCGCTGCAACGCGAGCGCGCGACATCGGCAGATGCCCTGACGGCCGCAAGGGGGGTGTTCGGTATCGGCGGTGTGCTTGCTTGGGTTGGCGTCGGCGTGCCGTTTCTGATCGGCGTCTGGATCGCCATCGCCAAGGGCGCGGCGCTATTCTAGAGCACATAGCTCTTTGCTGGGCGCTCTACACTTTTATATTGAGGCGATCAATTTCATGCATTTATCTTGACGCCGCCGCGTCAAGATAAATGCATATTGCTCTAACACACTGATCTAGAGACTGATTTAGAGTTCAAGGCGGACCGCTGTGTGAGTCAGCTTGAACCGGTCAGGCTTTAGGGCTTCAGCCGGTAGCCCGTCTTGAATATCCACCAGATCAAGGCCAGGCAGATGGCCATGAATACGCCGGTGAAAGCGAGGCTGAGCCCCACCCCGACCTCGCCCGTGCCATAAAAACTCCAGCGGAACCCACTGATGAGATAAACCACGGGATTGAGCAGGTTCAGTGTTCGCCATGGCTGCGGCAGCATGTCGATTGAATAAAAAGCGCCCCCCAGAAAGGTGAGCGGGGTAATGATGAGGGACGGAATGATGGCGAGCTGCTCAAAATTCTGCGCCCAGATGCCAATGATGAAGCCAAACAGGCTGAAGGTGATGGCGGTGAGCAGCATGAACGCGATCATCAAGCCGGGATGCAGAATATGCAGAGGCGCAAAAAACGTCGCGGTGCCAAGGATGATCAATGCCAAGATGATCGATTTTGTTGCCGCCGCGCCAACATAAGCAAACACGATCTCAATGGCTGAAAGCGGCGCCGCCAAGATTTCATAAATGGTTTTAGTAAAAATAGGGAAATAGATTCCAATGGAAGCGTTGCTGACGCTCTGGGTGAGGAGTGTCAGCATGATCAGGCCAGGCACGATGAAGGCACCGTAGCCAACACCGCCAACATGCTGAATGCGTGAGCCGATAGCGCCGCCGAATACGACAAAATACAGAATTGTGGTGATGACCGGCGTGGCGATGCTCTGCCAGAAGGTGCGGCGCATGCGCGCCATCTCGGCACGGTAGATGGTCAAAATGGCATTAACGTTCACCCGTGCCACGCTCATGCTGTCTGCCCCACCAGGCTGACGAAAATATCTTCAAGCGAACTGCGGTTCGTATCCAGGTCACGGAAATCGATGCCAAGCTCGGCCATGCGGCGCAGCAATGCCGGAATGCCATTATCTTCCGCATTGGCGTCGAACGCATATGTCAGCACCTGGCCATGCTCTTCCAGCTCCAGCGCCCACGGGGAGAGGTCGGTGGGGATATAGGCAAGCGGATGCTGGAGCAGAAGGGTCAGCTTGCGTCTTCCGAACTTGCGCATCAAAGCCCTGGTTTCTTCTACCAATAACAGCCGCCCCTCGGCGATAACCCCTACCCGGTCGGACATTTCCTCCGCTTCCTCGATGTAGTGGGTCGTGAGAATGATGGTCACCCCTTTGTCCCGCAAGCTGCGCACCAGCGCCCACATGTCGCGTCGGAGATTGACATCCACGCCAGCTGTTGGCTCGTCCAGAAACAGGATTTTTGGCTCATGACTGAGTGCCTTGGCGATCATAACACGCCGCTTCATGCCGCCGGACAGTTCGATTACGCGGCGGTCGCGTTTGTCCCACAAGGAAAGGTCGTGCAGCAGGCGTTCGATATAGGTCGGGTCCGGCCTGCGCCCGAATAGCCCGCGGCTGAAACTGACCGTGTTCCAGACCGTGGCAAAAATATCGAGAGAGATTTCCTGTGGCACCAGCCCGATCATCGCGCGCGCCGCGCGGTAATCGACACTGATATCATGACCTCCCACCAGCACCTTCCCTGAACCGATACCCACCGTGCCGCAGATGATGCTGATCAGGGTTGTTTTGCCGGCGCCATTGGGGCCGAGCAGCGCGAAAATCTCCTGCTTCTCGATTTCGAGACTCACACCATCGAGGGCGATCAGCCCGGATTCATAGGATTTACGCAGGGCGGAAACGGAAATAATTGGCGGCATGCAGGGAGCTCAAAAGGATTTGAGTTGAGATGGTTCCACGTATTCGTAAAGCAATGCAATATGCTCCAAAAACCAGAAACGCGAATACGCGCTTCGCGTGACCACGGATAAAGCTTTAACCCAATGGTGATTTCCCGCCCCACAAGCGCTAACAACACCGATATCAGATTATTCGGATCCTTCGCAGGGGAAGACATACGGCTTTTCCTGTCGCTGTTGAATTGCAGGGCAAGAATTTCGCTGCCCCCCTTTTACCCAAACAAGATCATATGAAATCCCGCCTCCTGCACGAGCGGGAAGACGGGTGCTTGGTTCACAGGCTTGGATAGACGTTACAGCACGCCCTTTTCGTAAAACTGCTGGGCGGATTATGGGGGTGCCAAAGCCATGGCTGACGCTTGTGATGACAACTCAGGCTGCCATGACCCTTGTTTCAAGTCCCACTGCCAAAGCCTGGCGCACCGAGATTGGGATCTGGCGAGACGATTTGGCCCGCGGATAGTCCATTTCCCGGATCGGCTTCGTCATGGCGACAAGCTCATGTTCGGCCCAGTTTTCAAAATTCATCCGGTCGACATTATCCACAAAGCTTTCCGTGGCAGCGCCTTCCGCAAGAAGCAACTCGTGAGTATCGAGTTCCACATGATAATAGGTGAATATCTCGGGTAATTCAGCCTCCCGGATGACGTTGACACCGTTCACCACTGCTCCCGCCTGGACCAATACGCCCTCGATAAACATCGCGTGGTCAGGCGAAACCAACAAGTCACGCAGGGGTAAACCATCGCCCAGCGCAGCAGCCTTGATGCGAATTAGAAACGAACGTACCGGGTCGGCAAAGCGTGATGAAACCCGCGACCAGCCAAGCCAGCGTACCGGCTTGATTTCCCCCGAAGCGGTCATGAGCAAGGTACCCGCCACGATATCCTCTACCGCAATGTCTCCATCGGGTGTTGCCAGCCGCGTGCCCATGTAGAAGCACGGTGCCACGCCCGTGTAGGAAAGAACGCCCCCCGAACTGGTGAAATCCGCCGCCACCGTTCCCGCCGCCAGGGTAACATTGGACGATATGGTCGTCGTATAGCCACCATGGTTATCGGTAAGTGTGTAGACGGTTGAACTACCCGCATTCAATGAGAGCGTTAGTGTGTTTCCGCTGCCCACAGAGATCGCATCGCCATACCCGAAGCCAGGAATAACTAAACCGGTACTCTGCGCCGTGATACTCAGCGTGTTGCCTGTGCCTGCGCTGGCCACTGTGTCGAAAATAAACGAGCCTGTTGCGGCACTCCCCGAGCCTGTTACAGTCGCGCCATTAAGCGTAATGGTGCCGCCACCGCCGCCAAGCGCAGAGGAGGTCGAGAAAACCGTGCCTTGCAACGTCACGTTGTCGCCGACAGGCGGCGCGAGACCCTTGTTAAAGGCGAGCGTGCCACCGATGAAGGTGACCGAGCCCGTACCCGTGATGGACAGTCCATTCAGAGTAACTTTTCCGCTGCCCGGCATGATAATCGACGTCCCGGCGGAGACGCCGAGCGTCCCGTATGATGGAACCTGAGGCGGAGACCAGTTGCTCGCAACGTTGAAGTCACCCGTACTGCCGCCAACCCACGTAAAATCTGCCATAGAACGCCCTTTTTTCCCGGCACAAAAAAAGAACAACGCCTGATCGAATGGGTTTCATTCGAGGAGATGTTGCTCGCCAAAACAGAGCCTCAGGGCGCATTCCATGAACCAGAGTGGACGGAAATACGCTACGGGCAACCAAATCGTTGGCCTCGGGATGACCATACATCAGCGCGGGATAAATTTGCGGTAAGTTTTTAAAATTTTGGACAATTTTTAGTGAATTTACAAGTTTTTGTCTTGGCCAGCGTGACGAGTTGGTTTGTCTCGGAAAAATATCTGCAAATATCTTCGGGCAGCCGGGCAAGCTGGATCCGTTTGCCGAGCAACTCAACGGACATGGCCCGGATAGAGATTAGAAAGTTATGCCAATGCTTGGCAGATGTGAGCTAATCTCGCCGCGCTGGGCCGTGATTGTTCCCATGGGCGCAGCCAAAAAGACGGGCACCAGGGTCAATGGTGCCCGTTCCTTCACTTACCCTATCGGAGCAACACGACGTCAGATGGAACCATTTGAAGGCGTTTTGCTCGCTCAGCCATTCAGCCTAGGCAGGCTGCCAACAGCGGCGGCAAATTCTCGCGCGTGAGCGTAACTGGGTTGCCACCGGCGGAAGGGTCTTTAAGCGCGCCTTCGAGCAGCGCCGTCATATCTGGAGAGGTAACCCCCAGCGCCCGCAGATTAGCCGGAATACCGAGCGTGGCATTAAGCCCAGCGACGAAGGCGCAAAAACCGTCGAACCCACCCTCGATTTGCAGATACCGCGCCGCCGCCTCAATTTTCTCCTCGATGGCGGGGCGGTTAAAGTGCAGCACCGGCACCATCACGGTCGCGTTGGTGGTGCCGTGATGGGTGTTGTAGAGCGCGCCAATAGGATGGCTGATGGCGTGGATGGCCCCCAATCCTTTCTGGAATGCAACCGCCCCCATCATCGCCGCCGCCATCATCTGCGCGCGGGCTTCCAGGTCTTTGCCATCGGCATAGGCGCGGGGCAGATATTCCTTCACCAGCCGCATACCCTCGAGCGCGATGCCCTGCGACATGGGGTGAAAAAACGGCGAGGAATAAGCTTCAAGGCAGTGGGCAAACGCATCCATGCCCGTGCCCGCCGTGATGGCCTTGGGCATACCCACAGTCAGCTCCGCATCCGCGATAACGGTAACGGGCAGAATTTTGGGATGGAAGATGATTTTCTTCTCATGCGTGACAGAGTTGGTGATCACGCCTGCACGCCCAACTTCCGATCCCGTTCCAGCGGTGGTGGGCACGGCGATGATCGGCGCAATGGCGGCGGCATCCGCGCGCGTCCACCAATCACCGATATCCTCGAAATCCCAGATCGGACGGGTTTGGCGAGCCTGGAACGCGATGAGCTTGCCAAGGTCGAGCCCCGAACCGCCACCAAAGGCGATCACCCCGTCATGCCCGCCCGCAATGAAGGCTTTGATGCCGGCTTCAAGATTTTTTTCGTTCGGGTTGGGATCGACATCGGCGAACAGCGCTCGGCCGAGTCCGGCTGCCTCCAGGAGCCCCAAGGTGAGGGTGGTAATTGGCAGAGTGGCGAGGCCGCGATCTGTTACCAATAGCGGGCGCTTGATCCCGGCCGCAACACAGGCGGCGGCAAGCTCCTGAATGCGCCCGGCGCCAAAACGTATGGCTGTGGGGTAAGACCAATTTGCGGTGAGGGTCATGTCTCAGGCTTTCTTTTTGAGGTAGTAGGATTTCGGGCGGGTGAGCGCCATATAGCCCAGCACCGAGAGGCCAGCACCGCGGCCGGTATCTTTGCAGCCCGTCCAGCAGAGTGCCGGGTCTAGATAGTCGCAGCGATTCTGGAACACCGTGCCGGTTTCCAACCGCGCGCCGATCGATTGGGCGGCATCCGTATCTGCTGTCCATATCGAGGCGGTGAGGCCAAAGTCACTGTCATTCATCAGCGTTATGGCTTCTTCGTCGTCTTTTACCTTCATGATGCCCACAACCGGGCCAAAGGTTTCCTCGCGCATGACCCTCATCGCGTGGGTGACGTTGGTGAGGATTTGCGGCGTCACATAGGTGCCGCCATCATCAGCCGCCATGGTGGGAATATGAGCGATGGCACCCTGGGCGACAGCCTCGGCGATATGCTCGCGCACGGTGTGGGCAAAGCGGATATTGGCCATGGGACCGATGGTGGTTTCAGCCTCAAGCGGATTACCGAGTTTAAGCGCCTTGACCCACGCCACGGCTTTTTCAACGAAAGCATCAAATAGGCTCTCATGCACGTAGATACGCTCGATTCCGCAGCAGCATTGTCCGGCATTGAACATGGCGCCGTCCATGGCACCTTCAACCGCGGCGTCGAGATCGGCATCGGCCCTGATATACGCCGGATCTTTACCGCCAAGCTCGGTGGCGACATTGATGAACGTGCCCGCCGCCGCCTGCTCGATAGAGGCGCCACCGCGCACGGATCCGGTGAAGTTGACAAAATTGACATGCCGGCCGGAGATGAGCGCCGCCGAGCCGGCATGGTCGAGGAAGATATTGTCGAAAACATCGGCCGGAATCCCAGCCTGATGGAACGCCTCGGCCAGATGCTCGCCAACCATCAAGGTTTGTTCGGCGTGTTTGAGCAGTACGACATTGCCGGCGACCAAAGCCGGGGCAATCGTATTGATGGCTGTCATGTAGGGGTAGTTCCACGGCGCGATGATCAGCACGACGCCCAGCGGCTCGCGGGCAATCTGGCGCAATACCGAGGCACTGTCTTCGATAACCATGGGCTTGAGCGAGTCGGCGGCGATGTCGCACATATAATTCGCCCGCTCGTTGAAGCCGCGGAACTCGCCGCCATAGCGCACGGGGCGGCCCATTTGCAGGGCGAGTTCACGGGTCATACGCTCGGTCTGTTCGCCGATGAGGCTGACCGCTTTGCGCACCAGGGCGATGCGCTCCTCAAGCGGGCGCGCCGCCCAGGCTTTTTGCGCTTTGCGCATGGCGCTGGCTTTGGCGATGGCCACTTCTGACGAGGCCGGCTGGCGCCGGGCGATCACGGCACCATCAATGGGGGAGATACAGGTTAGCTCTTTCATGTCAGCATCTTTCAAAACCACGAGAAATTTCCCAATCCGTCACCACGGCATCGAACTCTTCCTGTTCAACTTCCGCGGCGCGAGTATAATGATCGATCACGTCATCGCCCATGGCATCACGCAACATGGCGGAGTGGCGCAGCGTTTCGGTGGCGGCACGCAAAGTCCGAGGAATTTCTTCAACCTGCTTTTGGCCGTAAAGATCGCCGCCGGTTGGTGGAGGCAAAGGCAGTTCTTGCTCAATGCCTTTAATGCCTGCCGCCAGTAATGCTGCTTGCGCAAGATAGGGGTTCACATCAGACCCAGGAATGCGGCACTCAATCCGCACCGCTTTGCTCTCTGCACCGCAGAGGCGAAAGCCCGCCGTGCGGTTGTCAACCGACCAGACAATTTTAGTGGGCGCAAAGGTACCTTTGCGAAAGCGCTTATAGCTGTTGATGTTCGGGGCCAGAAAATACGTATATTCGGGAGCGTAGCGCAGCAGCCCCGCGACAAAATGATCCATCAACACCGACATGCCCAGCGGGCGGTTCTGATCGCGGAAGGCGTTGGCTCCATCCTTGAACAGTGAGCAGTGGATGTGGCTCGATGAGCCCACCTTGTCGGCGCGCCATTTGGGGAGAAAAGTAGCGCTGATCCCTTGCTGCCAAGCAATCTCCTTGGCGGCGTGTTTGGCGATGGTGTGCTGCTCCGCACAGAGCATTGCCGGGCCATAGCGCAGGTTCAGCTCCTCCTGACCCATCTCAGCCTCGCCTTTGGTGCATTCAACTTCGATACCGGCTGCGTAGAGGCTGTTGCGCAACCGGCGCATCACGGATTCTTCCTTGGTGGTCTGGAAGATGTGATAATCCTGGTTGAAGCCACCCAAAGTGGTCATGCCCACAAAATTACGTTTGCGGTTTTCATCGACCGTGCCTTCAAAAAGAAAAAACTCAAGTTCGCTCGCCATCATCGCGTCGTAGCCCAATGCCGATAGGCGCTCGACCTGGCGCTTGAGAATCTGGCGTGGTGAATGCGGCACTGGCGCATGGGTGTGGTGATCGGCGATATCGCAAAGCACCATCGCCGTACCCTCAAGCCAGGGCATCAGGCGGAAGGTCGAAAGATCCGGGTGCATCGTGTAGTCGCCATAGCCATTTTCCCAGGAACTCGCGCGATAACCGCCAGGCGTTGACATCTCAAGGTCGGTTGCAAGCAGATAGTTACAGCAATGGGTTTCGTGCAGGCCATATTTAAGGAAGTTGCGCGCGTGGAAGCGCTTGCCCATCAGCCGCCCTTGCATATCCACCAGGCAGACAAGGACGGTATCGACCTCACCCGATTCAATTTTTCTGGTGATCTCACTCATCATCTCTTCAGACATATGTGACGACTTTCAGGTTTTTCATCGAAGTTATGAGCAGGGTAGCAAGCCAGGTGGCCATGGCGGCTTGCGCTTGGGCATATTTATGAAATCATGGTTTGTTGCGGTCCGTATTTCAGCAGCGAAGCGCCCTTCGTAGTCGTGCGCAATAGCGACCTCAGAAATCCAGCATTGCTCAGAATAGGGCAACGTGAAGCGGCACGCGGCGATCATGGTGCCGCTCTGCATCGCTTGAGGAGAGTGACCCGTGCAGATCTGAAGAGGAGATAAATCACCGGAATGCGCTGCTCGCCCGCGCAGATAAGATACCGACATGAGCCTGGCCTTCGATCAACGGCTGATAAAGACTCCGCATCGCATTCTCTCCCCCGAAAGACGGCGTTGTTATTGGCATTTCTGCTCCACCCCGGCGTCGAGCCATAATCGGCCCTGTCGCTAGGGGTGAGTGCGGAATATCATCGAAACGCACCCTGAGCAACAGAAGCACCGCATCGCGCGCGCAATGTCGACAAGGCGAGCCCAACAAAGAGGCAGCATTATCTCTAAAATGTCCATAAATAAGACAAAACCCAGGAGAACTTGTTGAATTAAAGGTGAATATGGTGTTTTCTGCTGCGGTACGATCATCGATGGCGCGAATTCCACCCGAACCTGAGACGAGGTCTGGGCGCTCCAAATATGAGCGGAATGACGAGACGAATGCGCGGCCGACGCGCAATGTGCGGGAGATGTCGTGAGCGAGCGAGACCAACTGATCGCCAAAGCCATGGGGCTACCGGTTTGGAGCGCACCGCGAGATCCACAAATCCTCAAAGGCGGCATCACCAATGTGAACATCAAGCTATGGGATGGCGACGAGGCCTTCGTGGTGCGGCTGGGCGGCGATATCGAGACGCATCTGGTCAAGCGCTTCAACGAGCAAGCCTGCCACCGGGCGAGCGAAGCGGTGGGGTTGTCTCCACGTATCGTTTATGCCGATGAAAGCGCGCTCGCGATGGCGTATGTCGACGGGCGGACGCTTGATGCCCAAAGCATCGCGCAACCGGCAATGCTCACGCGCATCGCGGCATTGCTGCGCCGGTTGCACCAAGACGCGACCCAGAAACTTCGCGGGCCAGTTGTGATGTTCTGGGTGTTTCACGTGCTGCGGGACTACGCGGCGCGACTGCGCGATGAGGAAGCTGGCTGCCGTGATGATCTGGCATACCTGATGCCAAAGGCGGTGCACCTAGAGCGTGCGATCGGCCCGGTGGACATCACGCTCGCGCATAACGACCTGCTGCCTGCGAACCTTATTGATGCCGCGGACCGGCTCTGGCTGATTGATTGGGATTATGGCGGGTTCAACACACCGTTATTCGACCTCGCGAGTGTCGCGTCGAATTGCGAATTGTCCACTGCGCTCGCGGTGCAGTTGCTTGAGGCGTATTATGAGACCCCGGTTACTGCCGAGCTATGGCGCCGGTTTCATGCTATGATCTGCGCTTCGCTGCTTAGGGAAACGCTGTGGAGCATGGTGTCTGAAATCTCGTCCAAGATCGATTTTGATTACCAAGCCTATACCGCAGAATACCGCGCGCGCTTCGAAGCCGCCTATGCCAAATTCATGATGCTATGAGGACAAAATGAGCGATCTGCCAAAATCATCGAAAATCGTCGTGATCGGTGGCGGCATCGTGGGGTGTTCCACCGCCTATCATCTGGCCAAGCTCGGCGCCGAGGTAACGCTGCTCGAACGCAAGAAACTGACCTCCGGCACCACGTTTCATGCGGCGGGTCTGGTGGGGCAATTACGCACAAGTGCGAACATCACCCAGCTTCTGGGAGAATCCGTGCGGCTTTACCAGAGGCTCGAAACCGAAACCGGGCTTGGCACGGGTTGGAAGATGAACGGCGGCCTACGCCTTGCCTGTAATCAAGAGCGCTGGACGGAGGTGAAACGCCAGGCGACCACGGCGCGCTCGTTCGGGCTTGAGATGCATTTGCTCACCCCGGCCGAGGCGCAAAAACTCTGGCCGCTGATGACGGTGGACGACCTGGTGGGGGCAGCGTTTCTGCCAACCGACGGGCAGGCGAACCCCTCTGATATTACGCAGGCTCTCGCCAAGGGTGCGCGCATGGGTGGCGCGCGGATATTTGAGGATACCAAGGTTTTATCGGTTGATATCGAGGCGGGAATTATCCGCGGGGTGACCACCGATAAAGGCTATATTGCCTGCGAGAAACTCGTGCTGTGCGGGGGGCAATGGTCGCGGGATTTCGCAAAAACCGTGGGGGTGAATGTACCGCTCGTATCGGTTGAGCATCAATATATGATCACTGAGCGCATCGCGGGTGTTAGCGCCGATTTGCCGACCCTGCGCGACCCAGACCGGCTGACCTATTACAAGGAGGAGGTGGGTGGCTTGGTAATGGGCGGTTATGAACCCAACCCTATCCCCTGGGCGCTGGATGGCATTCCAAAGGGTTTTCATTATAGCCTGCTCAACTCCAATTTCGAGCATTTCGAGCAGATCATGGAACTCGCCCTGGGGCGCGTGCCGGCATTGCAGACAGCCGGCATTAAAACCCTATTGAATGGCCCAGAGAGTTTCACGCCGGATGGCAATTTCATCCTGGGCGAGGCGCCTGAGTTAAAAAATTTCTTTGTCGGTGCGGGTTTCAATGCTTTTGGCATAGCTGCTGGGGGCGGGGCTGGTATGGCGCTGGCGGAATGGGTGGCAAAGGGTGAAGCGCCCTATGATTTATGGCCGGTGGATATTCGCCGCTTTGGCCGCCCGCATTTCGACACAGACTGGGTGCGGACACGCACGCTGGAAGCCTATGGCAAGCACTACACCATGGCCTGGCCGTCGGAGGAGCATGAGTCTGGACGGCCCTGCCGGAAATCACCGCTCTACGAGGCGCTCAAGGCCAATGGTGCCTGTTTCGGCGAGAAGCTGGGCTGGGAGCGACCAAACTGGTTCGCCGACCTCGCTTCGGGTGAAGCGCCGCGCGATATTTATACCTTTGGCATTCCAAACTGGCATGAGGCGGTGGGGCGCGAGCACAGGGCAGCGCGTGAGGCGGCGGCCTTGTTCGACGAGACCTCGTTTGCGAAATTCATCCTTAAGGGGCCGGATGCTGAGGCCGCACTGGGCTGGATCGCCGCCAATGATGTCGCCAAACCGGTAGGCTCGTTAATCTATACGCAGATGCTGAACGACAGGGGCGGTATTGAATGTGACCTTACCTGCGTGCGCATCGCACCAGATGAGTATTACATCGTCACCGGCACCGGCTTTGCGACACATGATTTCAACTGGATAGCCCGCAACATTCCGCAGGGGATGAACGCGCAACTCATCGACGTAACGTCGGCCTATTCGGCCCTGGCCCTGATGGGCCCGCGTGCGCGCGATGTCTTAAAGGCGGTGACGCGAGATGATGTGTCTAATGCCGGGTTCCCTTTCGGCACCACCAAGATGATCGGCATCGCGGGTTGCCCGGTGCGGGCGCTGCGCGTGACTTATGTTGGCGAATTGGGATGGGAGCTGCATCTGCCCGTGGAATACGCGACCGGGGTTTATGCGGCGCTGAAGGCGGCAGGTACGGCATTTGGCCTCAAAGATGCAGGCTATCGGGCGATCGAGACGCTGCGGCTGGAGAAAGGCTATCGCGCCTGGGCAGCGGATATCTCCCCAGACCACACCCCTCTTGAGGCGGGGATGGGATGGGCCTGCAAGCTGCGCAAAAACACTCCTTTCCGCGGGCGGGTGGCGCTGGAAGCGCAGAAACAGGCTGGCATAAAACGAATATTCGCCGCTTTCACCACGGAAGATCCTGGCATCGTCGTGCCCGCCCGCTCAACGATTTATCGCAACGGCGAACGCGTGGGATATCTCTCCAGTGCTGGGTTCGGCTACACAATCGGCAAATGGATCGGCTATGGATATGTTCGCTCAGTCCATCCGATTGACGCGGATTTTGTGCTCAACGGCACCTACGAGCTGGAGGTGGCGACACACCGCCTGCCCTGCCGGGTGAGCCTGGAGCCGCTCTACGACCCCAATGGCGAAAGGATAAAATGCTAGGGCGCACGTGCGCGGAGGATGTGTTCGATGTCGCCGTGATCGGCGGCGGGGTTGTGGGCTGTGCCGTCATGCGCCGCTTCGCCCTGGCGGGGGCCAAGGCAGTGCTCATCGAAGCGGCACCTGACATTTTGGCTGGGGCCTCGAAGGCCAATAGCGCAATTTTACATACCGGGTTCGACGCGCCGCCGGGCAGCCTGGAATGGCAGCTCATGCAGGCGGGCTATCGGGAATATCTGGATATCCATGCCGCCTATAACCTGCCGCTGCTGCAAACCGGCGCGCTGGTCTGCGCGTGGAATGAGGATGAGGCCGCGCGCCTTGAGGGCATCGTGGCGCAAGCGCGGCTCAATAACGTGGCGGATGTTCGGCCCCTCGGCGCGGGGGTGGCGCGGGCGCTGGTGCCCGGCCTTTCCCCCCGGCTGGTGGATGCGGTTGAGGTGCCGGGGGAATACGTGATCGATCCATGGTCGGCACCGCTTGCCTATCTCAACCAGGCGGTGGCGCTGGGGGCAAAGCTGCTGTTCAACGCCGAGCTGCTGGCCGGGCAGTTTGATGGCACATGGCAGTTGCAGACAAAGGCGGGCGCGGTGCGCGCCGCGGCGGTGGTGAACACAGCCGGGCTCTATGGCGACGTGGTGGATGCACGGCTCGGCTTCACGCCTGAATTTACCATCAAGCCGCGCAAAGGGCAGTTTGTGGTGTTCGACAAGGCGACGGCGCGGCACGTGCCGTGTATCATCCTGCCGGTGCCCAGCGAAACCACCAAGGGGATCGTGCTGTGCCCTACGGCCTTTGGCAATGTGCTGGTCGGCCCAACGGCGGAGGAGCAGGAGGACCGTACCCGCGCCACCGTGGAGGCAGAAACTCTGACTGCGCTCATCCGCCGCGCGGCTGAGATTGTTCCTGCATTGGCGGAGATGCCGGTAACGGCTGTGTATGCCGGGCTGCGCCCCGCCACGGAAACCAAGGCTTATCGGGTGGCATCCCGGCCGGAGCAACGCGCCATCACCCTGGGCGGTGTCCGCTCAACCGGGCTCACGGCTGCCCTGGGGCTGGCCGGTCATGCGCTCAGCCTGCACGCGCAATTTGGTACGGCGCTACCAGCCGCGCCGCCGGTGGTGCCGCCGGTCCGCCTGCCCAACCTCGCCGAGAGCCGCCCGCGCGATTGGCAACAACAGGGCTGCGGTGAGATCGTCTGCCATTGCGAGATGGTGACGCGCCGGGAGATAGAAGCGGCACTGGCGAGCGCGGTGCCACCAGGAGATTTCGGCGGGCTCAAACGCCGCACCCGCGCCGGGCTTGGGCGCTGCCAGGGGTTTTATTGCAACGCCAGGCTGGCGGCGATGACGCAAGGGCGGCTGCGCACACCCCTTGCGGTGCCCGCGGAGGGTGGCTGATGGGCGATGCCGCGGATGTGATCGTGGTCGGCAGCGGGCCCGCGGGTGTGGCGGCGGCGGTTGAATTGCGGCGCAATGGCGTTGAACGGGTGGTGCTGCTTGAACGTGAAGCAGATCTCGGCGGCGCAACGCGCCATTGCAGCCATTCGCCCTTTGGTATGCGTGAATTCGGGCGGGTTTATTCCGGCCCGGCCTATGCGCGGCGGCTGGCCGCAGAGGCCGTGCGCCATGGCGTGACGATCCGCGCCGGGTATTCGGTGGTATCCCTGCATGAGGACGCTCGCCTGACGGTGGCGTGCAACGGGGTGGTATCTGAGCTTGAGGCCAAACGGATCATCGTGGCGACGGGCGCGCGCGAAGCCTCGCGCGCCGCGCGGCTGCTGCCGGGGGACCGCCCGGTGGGCGTGCTCTCAACCGGCGCGTTGCAATCTTATGTGGCGCTGCACGGGTTGATGCCGTTTCGCCGTCCCGTGATCCTTGGCTCCGAGCTGGTGACGTTCTCCGCTGTTCTCACCTGCCTGCGCCATGGCGCGCGGCCGGTGGCGGTGGTGGAAACCCTGCCTTACGCGCTGGCGCGGGCACCTGCCTCGTGGTTTCCGGGCCTTCTCGGCATCCCGTTTTTTCGTGGCGCGGAGCTCCTCGATATCCAGGGGCGCGCGCGGGTTGAAAATATACGGATCAGCCATGGCGGTAACTTGCGCGATATCGCCTGCGACGGCGTGCTGGTCACCGGGCGCTTCCTGCCCGAGGCTTCGCTGTTCCTGAATTCCGGCATGGGGCTGGCACAAGGCGCGCAAGCGCCCGCGATCGACCAGGATGGCCGCTGCGCCAACCCGCTCTACTTTGCCTGTGGCAATGTGCTGCGGGCGGTGGAAACCGGCGGCTGGGCGTTCCGCGAAGGGCGAGCCATTGGGGCGGCGGTGGCGCGGGACCTCGCTCACCCGGTTGCCGTGCAGCGTGTGGCGGTGGAATTCGCGCCGCCGATCAAACTGGTGGTGCCCGGCTATGTGCGCGCTGGCGATGCCACAACGGGGGCGCTTGGTGAGTTCCAGCTAAGGTTCACCGCGCGCGTGCGGGGGGAATTGTCGTTGGAACTTGATGGCGTGCCTGTATGGGCCCGGCGTCGCGAATTTCTGCCCGAACGGCGGGTTTTGGTGCCGATGCCAGCCGGTCTGCAAGCCGCACAGCGCATCAGCTTCTGTTTCCGCGAGGGCTGAACCATGCGTGTCGCCGCAATCGACCAGGGCACAACATCAACCCGCTGCATCGTCGTCGAAACCGGCGGGCGTTGGCATTTGAGCGGCACGCGCGCCCACGCGCAAAACCACCCGGGGCCAGGCTGGGTGGAGCATGACCCCGAAGAACTGCTCGCCAATATCCGCACGCTGCTGCGCGCCGCCGGCCCGGTGGATGCCATCGGCATCGCCAACCAGGGGGAGAGCTGCCTTGCCTGGGACGCGCAGAGCGGCGTTGCCTTCTCGCCGGTGATCGTCTGGCAGGATGCGCGCACCGGGCCCGCGCTGCAGGCGATGGACAGTGCCGCCCATGCGCGGGCGAAAGAGCTCAGCGGGTTGCCGCTGGATGCGTATTTCTCCGCCTCCAAGCTCGGCTGGATTCTGCGCCACAGCGAGGCGGCACGCGCTGCGCACGCCGCCGGGCGGCTGCGCCTTGGCACCACGGATGCGTTTTTTCTCGACCGGCTCTGCGGCGTATTCGCAACCGACGCGGCGACCGCCTCACGCACCGGGCTGCTCGACCTGCGCCGCGGCGTGTGGAGCGAAGAGCTTTGTGCCCTGCATGGTGTGCCGGTTTCCGCTCTGCCACCAATTCTGCCCGTGGATCATGGGTTCGGGGCAATCGAGGGCGTGCCGGTGAAAGTTTCCATCGTGGACCAGCAGGCGGCCCTGTACGGGCATGGCTGCCGGCAGCCAGGCGATACCAAGATCACCTTTGGCACCGGTGCGTTTTTGCTCACACTCTGCGGCGCAACCCCGGTACACTCACCGGCATTGCTGCCCACCATCGCCTGGCGCCAGGGCGGGCAGCCAAGCGTGCATGCGCTCGAAGGCGGGGTTTACGACGCCGGTGCGGCGCTGGAATGGGCGCGCGGCATTGGGTTGTTTGACGACGTTGCAGAGCTTGGCAGCTTCGAGGGGCCGTCGGCGCTCAGCCGCGGCCTGGTATTTGTTCCGGCACTCTCCGGCTTGGCCGCCCCTTATTGGGACCGCGAGGCCGCGCCGCTGTTCATTGGCATGCGCCATGAAACCGGGCGTCGGGATATGATCCGCGCGGTGCTTGAGGGGATCGCCTTGCTCACCGCCGGGCTTATCGGCGAGGCGGCGGCGGCATTGCCGCTCTCGCGCGGCATCTCGATTGATGGCGGACTTTCCCAGAGCGGCTATTTCGCGCAGTTCCTGGCGGCGGCGGCCGGGGTCGATATCCGGGTACCCGCCATGCATGAACTTACCGCCCTGGGACTTGCCGAGCTGTGCGGGGTGGATTGCGGGCAGATCCGCGCGGCGGCTGCGGTGTTCCAACCGGATGGCTCGGTGCCCGAGGCTCTGCGCGCCCGGTTTAACGCCGCACTGACGCGCGCCCGCGCTTGGCATGGGGCGTGAGCAAAGGTACCCGTCGGCTTCTTGGGCCGATCGCTGGTTCCTAAAATTGGCAAGAAAAAAGGCTCTCCGGCGTACCGGAGAGCCTTTTCAGTGACTCAAGTTTTGCTAATCAACCGCGCCTTTGAGAGCGGCTTCCTCCGCGCTGATTTCCGCAGCGCGGGCAGCGATTTCCGTGGCGTTGATCGGTGGGCCAGGGAAACGGGTTCGGGCGATGCCAAACCAGATAACCGCCAGCAGCACCAGCAGACCGATGAAGTAGTTGTCCAGAATGTCGTAAGGCGGGCGGGTGCCGACATAGATGATCAGCAACGCGCCCAGCACGGTGATGATCGCGAACGGCTTGGAAAGCCCGCCGAGGCGGAACGGCCCGAACTCGGTCCAGGTTTTGCCTTCCGCGAACAGCCCGGCGAGGATCGGCATGGAGTAGGAAATGTAGAGGAACATGGCGCAGCCCACGGCCAGCGCCGCGAAGGCCGGCGAATACAGCGTGGCGGCGATGGAGAGCGCCGCGGTTGCCCAGATCGCATAAACCGGCGAACGGTGCTTATGGTCCACCTGCTTGAGATACTTGCTGCCAGGCAGGCCGCCATCTCGTGCGAAGGCATAAACCATGCGCGACGTGGACGTGACACCGGCCAGTGCGCAAAGGAAATTGGCAAGCACGATACCAACGTAAAGCACATCCTTCAGCGCGGCGGGCACTGGCAGGCTGGCCATCAGGTTGAAGATGACATTGGCGCCGTCCGCCGCCGCCTTCACCGGATCCGGCATGGCGAGAATGAAGGAGCTCAGCATCACCAACCCACACACGGCCGACCAGAAGATGGCGTTGAGAATACCGCGCGGCACGTTGCGCCGTGCGTCCACGGTCTCTTCCGAGGTATGGGCCGAGCCGTCGAATCCGGTGACGGTGTAGAGCGGGTAGAGCAAAGCCAGCCCGAAGATGTAAAGGTGGCTGTTGCTTTGCGGCAGCACGCCGCCACCGGCATTACCGGTAAAATTGGTGAAGACGAAGAGCCGGGGAAAATCGAAATGTTGCACTGAATATAGCATTGTGGCGGTGAGCAGCGCTGCGATAAACAGGATGAGATAGCCTGAAAAATCGATCAGCTTGGTCGTGCTCTTGATTCCGAAATGGTTGAGCAGCCCTTGCGCGCCGGTAATGAGCACAACCGCTATGGTCTGCTGCTCGAACCCCCAGTTAGCGGTGTTAACGCCAAAAATATTACCCAGGATGAGGCCGTTGAACAGGCTGTAGACGCCCACATTCACCGAGGCGATAACAAAAATGAGGCCAAGCAGGTTGAACCAGGCCGTGACCCAGCCCCAGGCGCGGCCGCCAAGGATCGAGGACCAATGGTATAGCCCGCCTGCCGTGGGGTAGGCGGAGGCGATCTGCGCCATTGAACAGCCGACAATCAAGGCAAAGGCACAGCCCACAATCCACCCGACCACGGCGGCAAAAGCGCCACCGCCGCTATAGGCGCTCTGGAAAGCGGTGATGCCGCCCGCCAGGATGCAGATGATGGAAAAGGATACGGCAAAGTTGGAGAAGCCGTGCATGCGCCTGGAAAGTTCCTGCGCATAGCCCATGCGATGCAGGGTGGCGGCATCGGCGTCGAGGATCGCTTGTTCGGTTTTGTCGGTCATCTCAAGTCTCCCTCAGATTTTGCGTTAGGGGTTGGAATCTCGTCGTGGCAACCCGGAAAGCAGCAGCCACACGCCTGGCGCGCACCAGCTCCTCTCCTCATCCGTGACAATTCGGACACCTCCCCCCGACCGCCTATTTTCCCGACCGCCTATTTTAGAGGCCGCGGCAGGTTTTCTGGTTCATGAGAGTGTAGTGTAAGCGGTTAACCGTTGCGCCTGCAAGCGGGTGTTTTGGGGCGTTGCGGTGCGCTCATTTGCTGAGCGAAGCCTAAGTCATCGCGCTCTGACGGTGCAAACTCCGGTCTCAGGCGGGCATGTCGGCGCAGAAAAACGCGACCGCCTGCGCCACCACGTCTGGCTGGTAGGCGTGCGGGCCGTCATATTCGACATAGGTTATGTCATAGCCTGCGTCTCTGAGCATCGCCGAATGTTTGCGGCCAGACCGCTCGATCGGAATCTGTTCGTCCCGGGTCCCGTGCGACATGAATATGCGCGGCACCCCTTGCTGGCGCTGGATGGTCAGGAACCCGGCAGAGGAGATAATGACATGGGTGACGAACTGCCCGTTGGTGAGGCCAAGCGACATCGCGTAACTGCCGCCGTCTGAATGGCCTGCGAAAACGAGATGGGCGGGGTCAAGCGTGAAGCGGTCCGCCACTGCCGCCAGCGTGATATCCAGGCGCTCGCGGTCCGGTCCGTTACCACCGATGACGATATCCCAGGTCGGGAACAGCGATTGCGGTGCCAGCAACAGAAACCTCCGCTGATGCGCATGCGCCTCCAGCATCGGCAGAATTTTCTGCGCGCTGCCACCGCCGCCATGGAACAGCACAACAAGCGGGGCTGGCCGCGCCGGATCAACGCGATCCGGCACCACCAGAACCGGGTTGCGTGCATCGAACAGGGCAAGATCATGCCGCCCCGGCGGCAGTGGCGGCAAGGTGGGCTGACGATGCGTGAAATCGAGATGCCCCTCGAGATAATGATCCATCATGCCCTCCCGCGGTGATGGCCTGCCTGCGGCGCATTGTGGCGGGTGACGCGGTGCAGCGTGTGGCGTGTGATCAACATGCTGATATGTCTAGCGAATGATGCTGGCAGAGAACAGCCCCCCAGAACCGACTGGCTGGCAACGGGCCGGGATTATGCGGCGTGCCGGGCGCGGCGAACACCGCTGATCAATGATTCGCGTTCATGCCCGGCAAGGCGGTGCCCGGCCCAGGCAGCGCACCGGCAGAATATGTCTCACGGCATCGCAGGCGAAGCCTGAATCACCCTCGGCGGCGGATTTGACATGACAGATTGACTGAGATATGCGCCTCGGTATTAAGAATAATTATCATTCTTAACTACACGTCAGGATCAGCCTTGTCCCAACCCGCCTCGCCCGCCCGCCGCGCCGCTTTGCCTTTCCTGGCTGTATTCGGGCCGGGGCTCGTCGTCATGCTGGCCGATACCGAGGTAGGCAGCATCATCACCGCCTCGCAATCTGGCGTGGCCTGGGGCTACCGGCTGCTGCTGCTGCAGTTCGTGCTCATCCCCATCCTGTATGTTGTTCAAGAGCTTACCGTTCGGCTGGGCATCTTCACCGGCAAGGGCCATGGGGAGCTGATCCGCGACACGTTCGGCAAGGGCTGGGCCTGGCTTTCCGCTTGCGGGCTGGCGGTGGCTACCGTGGGGGCGCTGCTGTCGGAATTCTCGGGCGTGGCGGGCGTGGGCGAGCTTTACGGCGTGCCGCGTGCCGCCACGCTGACCCTGTCCGTGTTGTTTTTGCTGGTTGTCGCACTTACCGGCTCCTACCGCCGGGTGGAGCGCGTGGCGATCGCGTTGGGGCTGTTTGAGTTCGTATTCTTCGTCATCGCCTTCGTCTCGAAGCCTGACGGACACCAGATCGCAGCGCAGATGTTTCAGCCCGCTTTGGCCAACCGGAATTACCTCTATCTCGTTGCCGCCAATATCGGCGCGGTGATCATGCCCTGGATGATTTTCTACCAGCAATCCGCCATCGCCGACAAAAAATTATCCCCGGCGGATTTCCGTTATGCCCGGCTGGATACCGCCATCGGCTCGATTGTTACCCAGCTGGTGATGGCGGCGGTGCTGATTGCAACCGCAGCGACGATCGGTCTGAAAAACCCCAGTGCCAGCCTCAATACGGTGGGAGATATCGCGTCGGCGCTTATTCCGTATCTCGGCATCACCCTGGGCAAGCTGGTCTTTGGCATCGGGGTGCTGGGGGCCGGGCTCGTTGCCTCTATCGTCGCGTCGTTGGCGCTGGCCTGGGGGTTAGGTGAGGTCGCTGGCTATCGCCGTTCGTTGGAGGACCACCCCTTCCGGGCCAAGTGGTTTTACGGCGTTTATGCGGCCTGCCTTATCTGCGGCGGGGTGCTCGTGGGTATGGTCCCAAATCTCGTGATTCTGAATATCGCCGTGGAGGTAATGAACGCGTTGCTGCTGCCCTTGGTGCTGGGTTTTCTGGTGATGCTGGGGCTGAAAGCGTTGCCGGCCGAAGTTCGGCTGCGCGGCTGGTACGCCGGGCTTACCATTCTGCTTTCAGTGATCACGGCTGGGCTGGGGGTTTACGGCGGCCTCTCTGGCGCAGGGTTGTTTTAAAGGCTGTTTCAAAAGTCAGCCCGCCTCACGTTTCAAGGCGGATCGCTCCGTAATTCAACCTGAAACAATCCGGGTCTAAGAGGGTTGATGGGTTGAATTTTCTCGGCCTTTTGCGCGAGGAGATTTGGATGAAGTTATCCAAATACAGCGAGCCTCAGATTTTGGGGGTATTGCACCAGCCTGCTGGCGGGACGCTTTTGTCTGCGCTTTGCCGCAAGAATGGCATGAGCAGCGCATTATTTTGCCGCTGGCGGTTCAAAGTATGGCTGGCGGGACGTCTCGATGCCGTCATAGATGAAGGCGATTGAGAGCGAGAAGCGTCGCTTGAAGAAGTTGTTTGCCGAGCTGAGCATGCAGAACGAGCTGCTCAAGGAGGTCGTGTCCCCGCTGGTGGTGTAGGTGACCGGTAATCGGCCTGCCGTCGCGACCGCCACGAGTCTGGCGGAGGCGGGCCGATTGGCGGTCACCGGGGCGATTTTTGGGTAGAATTGGGTTGCGACTCTCAACGCTAATCCAAAGAACCACCCCGATGACCGATGACAAGATTGCGCTTTCCACGCTTTTAGAGAAGTCCTCCGACGCCAGTTTTCTGCGCGAGATGATCGGCTTTGCCGCCGAACGGCTGATGCAGCTGGAGACGGCGGCGATCTGCAATGCCGCCCCTGGTGAGCGTGCACCTGACCGCCTCAACCAGCGCAATGGTTATCGCGACCGGGACTGGGAGACGCGGGCCGGGACGGTCGAGCTGCGCATCCCCAAACTACGCCGCGGCAGCTACTTCCCGGCCTTTCTGGAGCCGCGCCGGATGGCCGAGAAGGCGCTAACGGCGGTGATCCAGGAAGCCTATATCCAAGGCATATCAACCCGTTCGGTCGATGACCTAGTCAAGGCCATGGGCATGGAAGGCGTCAGCAAGAGCCAGGTCTCCCGGCTTTGCGGCGAGATCGACGAGCGTGTGAACGCCTTCTTGACCCGTCCCATTGAGGGTGATTGGCCCTATGTCTGGCTCGACGCTACCTACATCAAGGTCCGGCGTGACCACCGCATTGTCTCCGCTGCCGTCATCGTCGCCGTGGGCGTTAATGCCGACGGCAGACGCGAGGTTCTGGGCATGACCACCGGCCATAGCGAAGCCGAGCCGTTCTGGGTGGACTTCCTGCGCAGCCTAGCCAGGCGGGGCCTGCGGGGCGTCAAGCTGGTCATCTCCGACGCCCATGAGGGGCTGAAGGCGGCCATTACCAAAGTTCTAAGCGCCACATGGCAAAGATGCCGCGTGCACTTCATGCGCAACGCGCTTGCCTATGCCGGCAAAACCCAAAAGCGCGTCGTCTCTGCCTGGGTCGGCACCGCCTTCGCCCAGGACGATGCCGCTGCGGCC
>JAKAZY010000109.1 GCA_021826425.1 Pseudomonadota bacterium | reverse complement strand
TCAATTTTCGCCCATTGCTTGTCAGACAGCCAAAATAGGTTCCGCCTCATTTACCACCCCCGAATCGGGGGTAGAGAATCATCCGATCAAGGAAATATCAACAAGTTTATTGGGTTATGGCCCTAATGCTGCTATGCCTGGACAATTGCAGGAACTCGTCCGCATCCAAAAAGCCGAGCCACTCGAACACACCGCAATATGCCGAAAGGGCATGCTGGTAAGATTTGGTCTGGCGTATCTCGTAATGCACGTCCCGGGGGCCGATTGTGCGGCTCAACCGGATATCCCAGAATTTGGCTGCCTCTTGCAGTTTCTCCCAGGTGCCATCGGTCGAGCAATCATCGTAGACAATCGCCGCGTCAAAGCCTAAATGCCTATGCCAGGCCAGCCAGGCGAGAATGTCCGCCGCTTCGTTTTTTACAACCAGTACAATCGCCGCATAGCCGCGTGCCGGCGGGGCAGCTTTAGCGAATGGAGTAAGCGGCAGTGGCGGATCGGACACCGGCGTCATGGCATGCCGCGCGGCAGCCGAGATCATCTGCTCCCATGCCTTGGCGAGGGTCAGATCTTCCACGGCGTTAATGGAATTGGTGAAGCCAAGGCGCAGCTCTTCATTTGCCGCGACCCGACCCCAATGGCCCTGGCCGTGAAAATCTCCGCTCAGGCCGCGCGCCACGCGGTCTGTAAAGGCGCTTTCCGTGCGGAAGGCGAAATGATGAATGAACGCGCCGGATTCGAATATCCGGTTCAGCGGCTGCTTTCCGCGCGCCCAGCCATCGGCGAGTTCGGCGAAATGGGTATCGTCGTAGTAATCCGTCATGTCCTCGCCCAGCACATTCATTGGGCGGATATCGGCATCGACATATTGGTGCAGCCGGTGGATAAAGCTGCAATCAGGCGCGTTTCTGAACAATTCCGGCAAGCCGAGTATCCAGGACCGGAAAACCATTTTCGTAAAAGGGTGGATGCTGTTCTGACGCCGGGTCAGGTCTTTCAACACGCTTTTCGGCGGCGTGGTGTGGCCGTTCGGGCCACAATACACCCAGTTGAACATCAGGCAGTCGGTCTTATCCTCGAAGGCGCGCATATAGTCCGGCAGCGTCTGGCCCGGTGGTAGGCGCAGAAACTCATCAAGGTCGAGGAAGCTCACCCACTCCGAATCGTTCCCGTTATGGGCGCAAAAATGCAGCATCATCTTCCGCTGCATCCCCTGCTCGGGGAAAAACCGGAAGGTTACGAACGGGTCCGGCCCCTGGGTGAAGGGCAGAACCGTCTCGTAGAGTTCTGCCGGGTCGTCATCGTTGCAATAAAGATAGACGTGCTCGAAGCCGATGGCCCGGTGATAGGCCAGCCATTCTACAGCATAGGGGGCCTCCCAACGAGCACAGGCAGCGATCACGAAACGGTATTTCCACGCCATTTTGCCCACCACCCCTGAAAGCCGCCTCTGCCAAATCTGTTTTGGCCGGAAACCGAGCCTTCCCACAACCCCCTTGCGGAAGCGAGGTTTTTGCGTCAATTACGACCTCAGGATGCGCGCAGCGCGGTGCCCGGCCTTGACCCGCCGGCCGTAAACGCAGCGTCCAAAACAGAAAGAATACCGTATGGCTGTGGCCGCAAGCCCCGGCAAGTTCAATGGAACCGATGACCGCTCTGCCTGCCCAAACGCCTCGTTCTATCAAGGTTCAAGCCCGGTCCGGCTCTGCTTCCACTTTTTTTCATCCCTTTTTCGCGCCCATGGCGCAGGGCTGCCCCATAATGGCCGCCTTGCCCGGCGCGCGCCGGAGTTTTATCCTTAATGTCAAAGAAAATGCTGATCGACGCCAGCCACGCGGAAGAAACCCGCGTGGTGGTTCTGGATGGTAATCGCCTTGAAGATTTCGACGTCGAGACCGTCACCCGCAAGCAGATCAAAGGTAATATCTACCTAGCCAAGGTTATCCGGGTTGAACCCAGCCTGCAGGCCGCCTTCGTCGAATATGGTGGCAACCGCCATGGGTTTCTGGCGTTCGGCGAAATCCACCCGGATTATTATCAGATCCCCGTCGCCGACCGGCAGAAGCTGCTTGATATGCAGGCCGAAGCCGCCGCCGAGGCGGAAGCTGAGGCGAACCACGCCGACGCCGAGGGCCTGGTCGAGGACGAGATAGAAGCTCCGGCGGCGCCGGTAGCCGCCCAGCCGCTTGAGATCAAGCCCATCGAAATCGTCGCGGCACCCCCGCCCGGTGACGAGATGGCCGAACCCTCAACGATCGCCGAAACTCCCGCCGAAGCCGGGGAGAGTGACCCCGAAGACCGCGTGGACAGCGTGCCGAGCGACGAGACGGTCGAGACGATCGAGACGGAGATGGCTTTTGAACCACCGGAGCAGGTGGGCGGCGATGGCGACGATGCCGCCGAAGCCCGCGAGCGCCGCCTGCGCCAGCGTTTCCTGCGCAATTACAAGATCCAGGACGTGATCCACCGCCGCCAGATCATGCTGGTGCAGGTAGTGAAGGAAGAGCGTGGCAATAAGGGCGCGGCCCTCACCACTTACCTCTCGCTGGCCGGGCGGTTTTCTGTGCTGATGCCCAATTCGCCCACAGGCGGGGGCGTTTCGCGCAAGATCACCTCGCAGACCGACCGCCGCCGCCTGAAAGAGACGATGGCGGAGCTGGATATCCCACCCGGTATGGGCATGATCGTGCGCACCGCCGGCGCCAACCGGCCGAAGCCCGAGATCAAACGCGACTGTGAATATCTGCTGCGTCTATGGGACGACATCCGCGACAAGACGCTGGAATCCTCGGCACCCTCGCTGATCTACGAGGAAGCCAGCCTCATCAAGCGCGCCATTCGCGATGTTTATACCAAGGATGTCGAAGATATCCTGGTGGATGGCGAGGAGGGCCACAAGGCGGCGCGGGATTTCATGCGTATGCTGATGCCCGCCAATGCCCGCAAGGTGCAGCTCTGGACCGATGGCCAGCCGCTTTTTGCCAAATATCAGGTTGAAGCCCAACTGGACGCGATGCTGAACCCCGTGGTGCAGCTGCGCTCCGGCGGCTATATCGTCATCAACCAGACCGAAGCGCTGGTCGCTGTCGATGTAAACTCCGGCCGCTCCACCCGCGAGCGCTCGGTCGAGGACACCGCGCTGCGCACCAACATGGAAGCCGCCGAGGAAGTGGCCAAGCAGCTGCGCATGCGCGATCTGGCCGGGCTGATCGTGATCGATTTCATCGACATGGAAAGCCGGCGCAACAATGCCGCCGTCGAGCGCAAGCTGAAGGATGCGCTGAAGCATGACCGCGCGCGCATCCAGGTGGGCTCCATCAGCCATTTCGGGCTGATGGAAATGTCCCGTCAGCGGCTGCGCCCGTCTCTGGCCGAAGCCTCTCTGATCACCTGCCCGCATTGCGCCGGCATGGGCCATGTGCGCAGCCCGGAAAGTGCGGCACTGCACATCCTGCGCGCCATCGAGGATGAGGGTGCGAAGTTCCGGGCGGCTGAAATTTCGGTCTCGTTGCCGCCGGAGATCGCCTTCTATCTCTTCAACAATAAGCGCGAGCGGCTTATGCAAATCGAGACGCGCTACGCGATGCGGGTGATCTTCAACCCGGATGCCAGCCTGACCGGAAGTAATTTCCGGGTGGAGCGGCTAAAAGCGCAAACCACCCAGCCACCTGCCCCGGCACCCGTGCGGCCGGAGCGGCAGCCTGAACTCGTGCAAGTGCAGGCCCAAGAGGGTGAAAGTGAAGCGGAGGAGGCCGAACCCACTGAAACTGAACAGGAGCGAGGCGAGCGCAAGCGCCGCCGCCGCCGCCGTGGCCGACGCCGCAACGAGAACGGCCAGGTAAATGCAGAAGCCGGGCCGGAAACACCGAATGAAGCCGCGCCGGCGGAGCCCAGCGCGCTGGATTTGGAGCTTGAGGCCGCGTTTGGCGAGGTGATCGCCACGCCAGTGCCACCGGCCGAGATAACCGAGACAACAGCCCCCGCAGAAGCAGAATCCGCTGCCCCGAAACGCCGCCGCGCTCCGCGCAAGCGCAAGGAGGCTGAAGCCGAATCCAGCGCTGTGGAGGCTGTGGCGGAAGAGCCCGCTGCCGCCGAGACACAGACCACACCCGCCAAACGCGCGCCGCGCAAGCGCAAACCAGCCACAAAGGTGGCGACAAGCGCCAGGACGGCTGTTGAGGCGCCTGCCCTGACGGAAGAAATTTCCGCCCCTGAGTCGGCGCCGGCTGCACCCGGACAAGAATTCCAAGTTGCCGATCTGACTGCCCCTGAGAGTGCTGTCAAGCCGGTGGTGACGCCGATCCTGATCGGCACCGGCGACGCGCCGGTCGCCAAAAAATCCGGCTGGTGGCGGCGCTAACCGTCAGAGCCGAGGCAATTTACACTTTGTAGCGAAATGGGAACGGCTCTTCGTTCCCATTTTTACTTGAAAAGCTGCGAAATCCGTCGAAGTATGTAAGTCGTGCCTAAATTAGGCACAGTTCTAGGAGCAATATATCTCATGGCCTTCAACCCGAACCAATCCTACCGCACTGCGCAGGCCGGCTATGCCGCCTATGGCAGCGCCGCGCTGGATGCGGGACTGCGCGCCTACATGCTGCGCGTTTACAACTGGATGGCGTCTGGTCTGGTGCTCACCGGCCTGATCGCGTTTGCCATCTCTCATACCGCGCTGCTGAACCTGTTCTATCAGCCGGTCCAAACCGTGACCGGAGTGATGTTGCACCCCACCATCCTGGCTTACGCCACCATCTTCGCGCCACTGGTGTTCGTGATGGTGCTGAGTTTCGGCGTGAACAGGCTTTCGACCACCGCCGCGCAAGCCCTTTTCTGGGTGTTTTGCGCCACGATGGGCGCCTCGCTGACCAACATCTTCATGGTCTATACCGAAACCTCGATCGCGGAAGTTTTTTTCATCACCGCCTCGATGTTCGCGGCCACCAGCCTGTACGGCTATGTGACGGGACGCGACCTGACCAGCTGGGGCAGCTTCTTTTTCATGGGGCTGATCGGCATCATCGTCGCCTCGCTGGTGAACATCTTCCTGCATTCCCCGGCGGTGGCCTTCGCCATTTCCATCCTGGGCGTGTTCGTGTTCCTGGGCCTCACCGCTTATGACACTCAGCGGATCAAGGCCAGCTACATTCAGTTCGGCGCCGCCTATGGGGTGGATATGGCGGGCAAGCGCTCGGTCTATGATGCGCTGCAGTTATACCTGAACTTCATCAACCTGTTCTTGTTCATGCTGCAGCTTTTCGGCCAGCGTAACCAGCGCTGACCGGCAGATGGCTTCTCTGGTTGTTAGCCTGGCAGGTGCAGACCAGCCCGGCCTTGTGAACAATATCTCCGCGACAATTACCGCCGGGGGCGGAAGCTGGCTGGAAAGCCGGCTTGCACATCTGGCGGGAACCTTCGCGGGGATTGTTCTTGTTCGCGTCGCGGATGAAAAGGCACAGGCGTTGGCCGCCGCTCTTTCGGCCCTGGCGACGGAAGGGTTGGCGGTGAATGTTATCACCGGAACCGAGAGCGCCGCCCCGGCCGAGCAGGTGACGCTGGAATTGCTGGGCAATGACCGCCCTGGCATCGTACGCGAGGTCACACAAACGCTGCGCGGCCTTGGCGTGAATATTGAGGAGTTTTCATCCTCTATCGAAAGCGCTGCATTCACCGGCGAGGATATGTTCCGTGCCGTGGCGCGACTTGGCCTGCCGGCGGGGCTTTCCGCCCAGGACGTAAGCGCGGCGCTGGAAAAGCTAACGGCGGAATTCATGGTGGATATCAGGCAGCCTGAACCGGCCTGAAGCTGGTGGTCCTTAAAGCTTCACGCGAATTTTCTTGACACGGCGCGCCCCCGCATAGCCGAATAGCCGTATGCTCAGGAGGATTCTCAAGCTTTGCGCTTGACCTGCAAGCCCACGCCGCGTTTCTGCCTCCGGATGAACCGGATGGACTTGAACGCATGACCACGACCGACCGCAAGACCCGCAAGCTGCACGTCGTCACCCATGGCTGCCAGATGAACATCTATGACAGCGCCCGGATGACGGACCTGCTGCGCCCGCTTGGCTATGCCACGGTGGAAACACCGGAAAATGCGGATATGGTGATTCTCAATACCTGCCATATCCGCGAACGCGCCGAGGAGAAGGTATTCTCCCAGCTTGGCCGCCTGCGGAAAATGAAGGAAGCCCAGGGCGGCAGCATGATGATCGCCGTGACCGGCTGCGTGGCGCAGGCTGAAGGCGACGTGCTGGCCAAACGCGCCCCGTTTGTGGATCTGGTGGTCGGCCCGCAGGCTTATCATCGCCTGCCGGAGCTGATCGCCCAGGCACATCGCAAGCAGGGCGTGGTGATCGACACCGAGTTCCCGGCGGAACAGAAATTCGACCATCTGCCGGATGATGCGGCGCCGCAGGGCGTGGTCTCTTTTCTCTCCATCCAGGAAGGCTGCGACAAATTCTGTTCCTTCTGCGTGGTCCCCTATACGCGCGGGGCCGAAGCCTCACGGCCGGCGGCAAGCGTGATCGCCGAGGCAAAACGCATGGTCGCCCTTGGGGCGCGGGAGATCGCGCTGCTCGGCCAGAACGTGAACGCCTATCACGGCGAGGGGCCGGATGGTTCGAGCTGGAGCCTCACCCGGCTGCTGCACAGCCTGGCCGAGATCGAAGG
>JAKAZY010000108.1 GCA_021826425.1 Pseudomonadota bacterium | reverse complement strand
CTTTCTGGATGGGATGCGCCGCGGGCAGAATGATGGCGCAGGCCAAGAGGACGAACAAAAAGCGCAGCCTTTTGGCCTCCGGCGTTTGCGCCCGGGCCAGCCACAGAGATACGATAATGGCGATGAGCAGCCAGATATAAAGTGAAAAACGGTCCGGTTCAGCGGAAGAAATATACGGCAGCCAGACCATGGGATACCACGGCATGACAATGCGAGAGAAATGCCCGGCGAGCCAAAGCTGCGGGCCCAGGCTTGCAATTGCGATTACCAGGAGGACGATAAGCATCACCCTGGCATGAGGGCGGCGCCAGGATTCAAAACCAAAAAGGCCGATAATGGCGAGCAGGGGAAGGCCGATATAGGCGCCTTGTTCGTCGACAAAACCTGAGAAATGCCGGGTAAGCGGCAACAAGGCCATGCCCCCAACGGCAGACATAAAGGTAGGAACCAGGAAACTGGCAAGATCATTCGCGTATACGAATGGCCAAAAAAATGGCAGCTTGAGATCGTGCGCGCCCATGAACATCGCGAACAGCAGCGGCGAGACCAGAACGGCTGTCATCAGGCTGGCCAGGCAGGCATCCACGCCAAGACGGACCAGAGCCGGGCGATGCTGGCGTAACAGGGCCATGGATATGAGCCAGGCAAAAGTCCCGAACATAGCTGCCGTGATGCTGATTTCTACTGAAATTAAAAACTGTCCGGTCATGCAAAGCCCCAGGAGCGGCACCGTTTTCAATCGGTTCAGATCGCCTTGGACACGCTTCACCGCGAACAAAAGCAGCAGCGGAATGAAAACCGTGAAGTCCAGGTTCAAATGGTCCAGCGTTTCAGCCATTTCATACGAGGAAAAGGCAAACAAATACCCGCCGGCGATTGCCGCGGCAGGAGAACGTGAAAGCCTTAAGCATAAGAAATAGGTGGCCCATCCGGCTAAGACCGGCGCCATTAATGTGGCCAAGTTATAGGCAACAACCGGCCCCGCAAGCAGAGTAATGGGCAACGCGAAAAATGCCAGCAAGGGGACGTTCGTTGTCCAAGCCAAATTCATACCTAGGGGCTGCCAGACAAGGTTGGTATGAAGCAGGTTCAGATGGTGGGCAATTGCCCACGGCCACCATTTAAAAAACCACATGATCAGGCTGGGATCTTCCCCAAATCCCAGGATGTTTGTTGTTATGGCGTTGCCGTGATCGAGAAAAATATACGAGGCCAGCATGTATAGCGCCAGGGCGCCAGCACTCCACTTTGCGTTGGCTGTTGTTTTTTTCATCTCATCTCTCATCTCGCCCAAGACTGCCTGCTCCTGAAATCTGACCTATTGAAGCGCAAAAAGGCAAGACACAATGGCAATTCCTCCTGCCTACAGGAGGATGCCGCGCTTTTGATCGAGACCAGGGAATTTTTCCCTGTAAAGAGGTGCGGCGGCAACGCTTGCTGCCACAACAGCAAGCGTGAGGGCTAGGCGCAACGCCAGGACGTTTGCTCATGCGCCACGCTTGCTTCTGTGTTGGAGTGCGATGGCTTTAGATTAACCCATTGTGCGGGCTAATTTGAAGTCTGAATCGCCCTATATCCTTATAATTGAGAGCCGGATGGCATGGCGAGATGGCCAGCGTGTGTGCGCGCCCGCGGGCAAAAGCGATTGCCGTGCCAAGCACTATTTGTTGAACCGTTCGCGCAACCTCAGCGCCCGCTGAGTGGCTGGATAGAACTTCAAGACCGCGGCAAGGCAGAACACTGCATAACCCGCCAGCCCCGCCCCGCACGGCGGCAGCTGTTCAGACCTTCGGGTCATTCAGCCCCGTGGCGCGGATGCGGGCGGCTTCTTCGTCCCAGCCGGGGCGCTCATTCACGCGCAGGAAGAGGTCTACCTTGGTTTCCAGCACCTTGGTCAGCTCCTTGCGGGCGCGCATGCCGATCTCCTTGATCCGCGCACCCTTGGCGCCGATGAGGATGGCCTTGTGGCTGGCCTTGGTGACGTAGATCACCGCGTCGATCCGCACGCCTGATTTCTGCACCTTGAAGCTCTCGGTCTCGACCGTGGTGCCGTAGGGGACTTCGTCGCGGGTTTGCAGAAAAATCTGCTCGCGCACGATCTCGGCGGCGAGCAGGCGGTCCGGCAGGTCGGTCAGCTCATCGTCAGGGTAGAGATGCGGGCCTGCGGGGAGTTTGGCGACGCAGAAATCCAGCAGCACCTCAAGCCCGTCGCCGGTGGCGGCCGAGATCATGAAGACCTGTTCAAAATCCGCCAGGGCGGCGAGGTCCTGCGTGAGCGGCAGGAGCTTCTGGCGGTCGATCAGGTCTACCTTGTTGAGCACCAGGGAGAGTTTGCGCCCGGTGGCGGCGATCTGGCTGACAATTTCGCGCACGGCCGTGGTCAGCCCCTGCTTGGCGTCAACCAGCAGGAGCACATAATCAGCCTCGGTGGCGCCATCCCAGGCGGCGGCGACCATCGCGCGGTCCAGCCTGCGTTTGGGGGCGAAGATGCCCGGCGTGTCAACGAACAAAATCTGCGCCTCGCCGCGCGGCAGAATGCCCAGCACGCGGGCGCGCGTGGTTTGGGCCTTGGGCGTCACAATCGAGAGTTTGGCGCCGGTGAGGCGGTTGAGCAGGGTGGATTTGCCCGCATTCGGCGCGCCGATGAGGGCGATGAAGCCGCATCTACTTGTTGTCATTCCGGTAAAACTCCCAATAACGCCTGCGCCGCCGCCTGCTCCGCGGCGCGTTTGGAGCCTGCCTCGCCTCGTCCTGCCGCATCACCCACGCTTACTTTGATAACAAAATGCGGCGCATGCGAAGGACCGGACATTTCCACCACCTCATAGGCCGGCAACGGCAGGGCGCGCTTGAGCACCCATTCCTGCAAGGCCGTTTTTGGATCTTTCGGCGGAATGAATTGTTTGTCCACCACATCCCCCATAACCCGGCGGATGAAATTACGCGAGGCGTCCAACCCGGCATCGAGGTAGAGCGCGCCGATGACCGCCTCCAGCGCGTCGGCCAGCACGGTGGCCTGGTTGCGCACGCCGCGCTTGGATTCACCCGCCGCGACGTTGAGCAGCGGCGCCAGGCCGTTATTTTGGGCGATTTCCGCCAGCGACGGCTTGGAGACAAGGGCCGCCATGCGCGGGCCGAGCTTGCCCTCCTGCTCGTTGGGAAAGCGCTCGATCAGCCATTCCGCCACGATCAGCCCCAGCACACGGTCACCGATGAACTCCAGCCGCTCATTGGAGCCGACCCCCTTGGCGCCGGCGGCGGAGCGGTGGGTCAACGCCTCGGCCAGAAGTTCCGGCCGGGCGAAACGGTGCCCCAGGAGCGTCTGGGCGTGGTCCAGCCGGTTCAAGAGATTTTGTGGAACATCCGGTCCCAGCGGATTTCAGCCGGCCAGTACCAGAATTCAAAGAAGGGATGCCGCAGGTCGATGGAGAAGAAGATCATGTCCGCCGGGCCGATGACGTTCTCCAGGGGGACATAGCCGACCGGGCCGTCCATGAAGCGCGAATCCTCGGAGTCGTCGCGGTTGTCGCCCATCATGAACAGATCCCCCGCCGGGACGGTATAGAGGGGGGTGTTGTTGGCGAAACCGCCGTCGGTCTCTTTCAGAATCGCGTGAGATTTGCCGTTCGGCAGGGTCTCTGTGTAGTCCTTCGCCTCCACCGGGCCGCCGGAGCTGGTGTCAGTATAGTTGCCAACGAAGGTGCGCGGCACGAGCTGGCCGTTGATGTAGAGCTGGCCGTTGGTGACCTGCACGGTATCACCCGGCAGGCCGATCACGCGCTTGATGAAATCCTCGTTAGGCAGGCCGGGCGGGCGGAACACCACCACCGCGCCGCGCGGCGGCAGCTTGCCCATGATGCGGCCGGAGAAAATATCCGGCGCGAAGGGGAAGGAGTAATGCGAGTAGCCGTAGGCGAATTTGTTCACAAACAGATAGTCGCCAACCAGCAAAGTGGGGACCATGCTGCCCGAGGGGATGAAAAATGGTTCATAAAGAAAGGTGTGAATGCCTACCGCGATAAGCCCGGCATAGAAGATCGTCTTGAAGAATTCAGCTGCCGTGCCGGTTTTACTGTCGTGCCGCGCCATGTTTACGCCCAATCCGTTGAGTTGGCGCATCAAGCCCGGCGCTTGCGGCTTGTCAAGAAATCGGTGCAAAAGCCCTTCACTTGTCTGCCCCGCATGAAGAAAGAGCTGTGCATGAAGAAATCGACCGGCATTTCCCTGATGGTTCTGAGCCTTGCCATGGGCGCCGCCCCGGCGCTGGCCAAAACACCGCATTACGGCGCGCATGCCGCGGCCCCGAATGCCCAGAACAAGGACACCGCGACGGCTGCGCCCTCCGGCCCGCCGCCGGTGCCCGATAGCCCGATCGCCGACAAGAACACCCCCACCCCGCCAACGCTGCCGCAGGCCACCGCCTATGTGCTGATGGATGCCGCGACCGGCGCGATTATGGCCGAGGCGGCGCCCAACCTGCAGGTGGCTCCGGCGAGCCTGACCAAGCTGATGACCGCGCACATCGCCTTCCAGGCGCTGCATGGCGGGTCGCTGAAGATGGATCAGGTGGTGCCGGTGAGCGCGGCCGCCTGGCATGCCGGCGGCTCCACCATGTTCATCGACACCACCAGCACGGTGACTGTGGACCAGCTGCTGCATGGGTTGATCATCGTCTCGGGCAATGACGCCGCCGTGGCCCTGGCCGAGCAGATTGCCGGCACGCAGGGCGCCTTCGTGCAGATCATGAACAAAGACGCCGCCGCGATGGGGATGACCAATACGGTCTTTACCAATGTGGACGGGCTGCCCGACCCGGCCGAGCATACCAGCGCCATGGATGTTGCCATTCTCTCGCGCAATATCATCAAGGATGAGCCGGAGTTCCTGAACATCTCCAAGGAACAAAGCTACACGTATAACGGCATAACGCAGGCGAGCTGGAACCCGGTGCTGGCGCACGACCCGACGGTGGACGGGCTGAAAACCGGGCTGACGGATGCCTCCGGCCACTGCATCGACGCCACCGCGCAGCGCGGCGACATGCGGCTGATTGCCGTGGTGATGGGCGGGCCGACCTGGAGCGCCAGCACCGCCGCGATTGAGGCGCTGCTGGACTACGGGCAGAAATTCTTCACTGACGAGAAAATCGCCACTGCCGGGCAGCAGCTGGCCACGCTGGCCAGCGGCGCGCTGAACACCGGCACCGTGCCGGTGGGCCCTGGAAAGGATATCACCCTTACCCTGCCCAGCGACGCCGCTACACGAATTGCCCACAACATTGTCTACACCGCCGATTTGACGCCCGGCGCCACCAAGGGCGAGACGCTGGGGACGATTACCTATACGCTGGACGGCAAGACGCTTGCCACCGCCCCGGCGATTGCCCTGGCGGACGAAGCGCCCGCCAGTTTTGTCACCAAACTCAAACGCAAACTGAGCAAATACATATGAGCGATACGCCCCCCGACCATCTGAGCAACGACCCCAAATCGCCGTTCTTCAACGAGCCCGTGCTCGAGCGCGGCATCGGGATCCGTTTCAACGGAGTCGAGAAGACCAATGTTGAAGAATATTGTGCCAGCGAAGGCTGGGTCCGCGTTGCCGTGGGCAAGACCGTGGACCGGCACGGCAAACCGCTGACGATGCGGCTCAAAGGCAAGGTGGAAGCCTATTTCAAGGAAGCCGTCGCCGATTAAGCGCCGGAAGGCGCCTCCGCGGGATTTCAAGCAAGCCCGCGGAGGTGTATCATTACGCCATCGGCATGCATGATCGCGCTTTCGTGGAAGTGCCTGTTACCGAGGAGGCAGAGTTTAAATGAACCATAAGCACCGCAACACACTGCACGCGCTGTTCGCGCATCCGGTGAGCAGCAATATAGATCCGCGGCTGGTTTATGCCGTGATCGAGGGCCTGGGCGGGGAAGTGGCCCATGGCGGCAACGGCCATGTGAAGGTGAAGCTGAACGGCCATACGCATGGGTTTCATGACACGCAGCACGCGCTCTCCAAGGAGGAGGTCGTGGAAATGCGCAAGTTTCTGGAGGCGGCGGGGATTGATCCGGCGCGCGACTTCCCGCTCGAAGCCGGGGTGTGAGCGAAGCCCTGTCCGTTTTCTATTTTGGCCGGGACATGTCCAGCCGGGTCTGGGGTTGGATTTCAGCATAGGCTGTGGCCCCGCCAGCGCGAAGCAGGATGCCGGCGCCGAATGTGTCAAACACGCCGCCGGGGAGCAAAGCGGGGTCTATGTGAACCCCCACCACCTCGCCCAGCACCAGCCAGGACGGCACCAACACGCCGGCGGCGGATTTTAGCTGAACGATATCAGCCAGCTTGCACTCGAAATTAACCGGGCTCTCGGCCACGCGCGGCGGCGCGACCAGCCGCGAAGGCGCCTTGGTGAGACCTGCCTGGACGAATTCATCAACACCATAAGGCACCGGGGCGCTGCTTTCATTCATCGCGGCGCCCAGGGCGCGGGTGGTGAGGTTCCACACGAACTCCCCGGTTTCCCGCACGTTGCGCAGCGAGTCCTTCGCGCCGATGCTGGAGAATCCGATGATCGGCGGGTGGTAGTTAAAGGCGGTGAAGAAACTGTAGGGCGCCAGATTCACCGAACCATCCGCGCCCTTGGTCGCGACCCAGCCGATTGGCCGCGGCCCCACGATGGCGTTGAACGGATCATGCGCCAAGCCATGACCTGAGGCGGGTTCGTAGAAATATTTCTCGGCATCCATCCGGGCAGCA
>JAKAZY010000107.1 GCA_021826425.1 Pseudomonadota bacterium | reverse complement strand
AACGCCATAGCGGCCAACGCTGAACCGGCTCGGCCGGTCAGGGCTGACATGGGTAAAGGGGGCCATGAGATAGCTTGCCCCTGGCCCGGAAACGCGCCGCTCCGGCGGCACAAGATCAAGAGCCCCGATTGTCTCCACGAGACGCGGGTTGGTCTTCTGCTCGGCGGCAATCAGCAGGGGCCAGTCTTCCGGATCGGCAATGTCCTCGAACAGGTCGACAGGCGGATATAGGCTACGAATGATCCGCCTGGCACCAACCCAATGAACCGGCGAGATGGGTACGATCGACGGATCGATCACCAGCCACCGCGCTCCGCATCCAGATAGTTCCGCACGCGCATGAGGTCGATCAGCTCACCGTGGAGCATGACATCCATCGCCGAGGCGCCACCGAAAGCCGCATTCGGGGCTTTGATCCAGCCATAGCCGCGCGCCGGCTCCTTGAAAATGATCCGCAAGGCTTTGTGGATCCCCATGAGGTTGGAGAGCCTAGCCTTGCCGTCACGGCCAATCCGGCCAATCTCGCCTGTCTTCCAGCGGGCAAAGGTACGGCGGGGCAAGTCAAGGATGATCGCGGCCTGGTCGTCTGTCACCCCCCATAGGCGGAAGAGGTTCAAGGCCGCGCGGAACATGGCGCCTGCCTCTTCATCGGTGATCGGGTCAGGGGAAAAGGGCTTCGGCGCAACGGTGATCTGGCTAAGCACAGACATGAGCGGCTCCTGTCATATGGCTATATATACGACATATAACGCCATATGGCAATAACTCCTCTTCCCTGGCGGCACTTAGCGAAGTCAATCCTCAGACTTATACACCGCTGGGCCGGACCTTACGCCACCAGGCTCCAGAACGCGTTCTTGCGTCCATGCTCCCGCCGCAGCCGGGCCACATAGGCATCGTGCGGCTCCAAGCCCCCGAACGCCTCCCCCTGGGCGGACAGGCTGGCGCAGTTCAGCAAATGCCGGGCGGCGTGCTTGTAGCGGCTGGAACGGTTGTGGGTGAGCGCGAAATCGATCATCGCCCGCAGCACCAGCACGGCCGCCAGCTTGTGCTTGCCCGCCAGCGCCTCGGATGCCGGGGTCAAGATTTCATACCGATCGCCGTCCAATTCGCGCCTGCGCTCCAGCACCAGAGCCGCCGCGCGGTTCAGATCCGGCCACGAGATAAGAAATCCAAGCGCTCTCGAAAAATCCTTGTCCTTTTTGACAAGATCGAGAGCCTTCTCCTCGGCCTCAACATCGTCGAAATCCGGCAGGCGTTTCAAATATTCCCGCAAATGCGATGGCGAAAGCGCGCGCTCAAAGCAGTGCCACCGCGCGACCTGAGCCTCCTTGGCGCGGCCCATTGCGTCCAAAACCGCGATGCGGGCATCCTCCCATTCAAAATCCAGCCAATCCTCCCGTGCGCGCGGGCGGGGTGCGGCCGCCTCGATGGCGCTCCAGGCTTCCTTCAACCGCCCTGCCGCCAGCAGGCGCTGGGCGATCTCGGCGGCAATGGCCGGCACCTTGCGGGTTTTGGCGTCATACTGCGCGATGAAAGCGTCAACATCCCCCTGGGCGTCGGCAATTTCCTGCAAGGCCAGCTTTACCGTGCTGACGCGGGAACGCTCAGCAATCTCATCCTGATAAATCGGCCCGGCCGAGCCATAGCCGATCCTGATGCGGTCTTTCGCCGCGGGTTTCTCCACGGGCCGCTTGGAGAGATCGATCATGAGCTGCTTCAAATGGTCCAGCCCCGCCTTCCCCAGCGCCTTGGCCAGGGCCGCGATAAGCCCATCATACTGGCCGTAATCATTGGCAAGCAACGCCCTGAAACTCTGCTCCGCCAGCGCCTGCGCCGAAGGCTTGGCCAGCACGGCGATGGCACCAAGATCTTCACAAGCCTGGTGAAAAATCGGGCTGATATGGCCATTGCTGTCATCGCAGCGCGAAAACACCGGATTGGCCAACTCCATGAAGCGCCAGAGCAAGTCGAGCGCTTCCGCCGGATCACGCTGGGCGATGGCCCCGGCAATAGCGGCGCGCTGGGCTTCAAGATCAGCCGCCAGGGCCTTGATGCCCCGCCAATCCACGAAACTCCGCGCCCGGCCGATGGCGGCAAGCCGCTTGCGGACCTCCTTGCCCAGCTCGGCAGGGCTTTGCGCCCCCGCCAGCTCCATCCGCAGCCTGCGCTTCGCCGCGGCATCACCCGTGCTGATCTCAATCAGCAGCGCGGCAAGGCGCTCCGACCCGAGCGCTTCCAGGTTCTTGGCGTTCAGCGTTGTCGTCTTGGCCATGCAACGTCCATCCAATGTTATCTTGTCGTGGCATGATCGGCTTTGACCTGGCAAGCCATGCCGGCACGGCTAAAATTTTGAGCCCACACCGCACCAAAAATCCACACAAATAGTTGATTCTGTTTGCTTTAATGAGCCAGACTCACTCCCCCATAAATTGACCCCAATGCGCAGATGCTATAGCCGGAATCAGGTGAGCGGGGCGAAACGATGACCGAAAGCAGCTTTTACGAACAGCCAATCCTTAATTCGCCGTACCGGGCGCCAGAATGGCACCATCCGCTCGACGATAAAGGCCAGCCAGTCGGTGGCTCCCCCCTTGCCGGGCGCCGGCCGTCACGCTTCATCGTCCCGGTACCTGCTGCGCGCAAAAGAGCCGCATCTACCCAGGCGTCGCTAGGGCTGGAAACCTACGAAGAAAACCCGCTGATCAACGACATCCGCCGGCATGTGGATGAATGGCGACGCCAGCCGGACCCGGCGAAATGGGGCGTCACTTCGGTTACCCAACGGCTCCTTGAGCATTGGCGGCTTCACAAATTCAACGGCCCCCAGCCATTTTTCTGTCAAGTCGAAGCGGTAGAGACAATCATCTGGCTGACCGAGGTGGCCCCAAAGCGCGGTACCGGTAAATCTTTCATTGAAAGGCTCGCGGCTGCCAACGAGGAGGCAAACCCTGCTTTGTTCCGGCTCGCCATGAAAATGGCGACGGGCAGCGGTAAAACCACTGTTATGGCTATGCTCATCGCCTGGCAGGCGGTGAACGCCGCGCGCAAGGATTCGAAGGATTTCTCCCGTGCCTTCCTCATCATCGCCCCCGGCATTACAATCAAGGATCGCCTGCGCGTGCTGCAGCCAAGCGATCCGGACAATTATTACGAAACCCGCGAGCTTGTTCCCCCGGAAATGCTGCCCGATATCCGCCGCGCGGAAATTGTCATCACCAACTATCATGCCTTCCAGCATCGCGAGACCATGTCCTTACCCAAGGTCGCGCGCAGCTTCCTGCAAGGCAACGCGCCCGAGCCGGTCAAGACCACTGAAACCGACACCCAGATGCTTGAGCGCGCTTGCGGCAAGCTGCTCAAATTCCCCCACGTCAATGTCATCAACGACGAGGCGCACCATTGCTATCGGCACAAGGTGGGCGACGACGCTGAGGGCACGCTGACAGGTGACGACAAAAAGGAGGCCGCCGAGAACGAGGAAGCCGCCCGCCTATGGATCAACGGTATCGAGGCGCTGGGGCGTAGACTCTCAAAAGGCGTTCGCGCGGTCTACGACCTCTCCGCCACGCCCTTCTTCCTCCGCGGCTCGGGCTACCCTGAAGGTTATCTCTTCCCCTGGGTCGTCTCGGATTTCAGCCTGATTGACGCAATCGAGAGCGGCATCGTCAAACTCCCGCGCGTGCCTGTCACCGACAACCTCGTGCAGACCGATACGGTCGTCTACCGCGATTTGTGGAAGGAAATCGGCAAGCATTTGCCCAAAACCGCCACCGGCGCCGCCAAGCTCAGCCCGTTCGATCTGCCCAACACACTCAAAACCGCGCTCAACGCCCTCTATAGCCATTACGAGGGCGAGTTCGAGCGCTGGCAGCGCGCGGGTATCGAAGTGCCACCGGTATTCATCGTGGTCTGCCAGAATACGGCCATCTCGAAACTGGTATTCGAGTGGATCGCCGGGTTCGAGCGTGGCGACGCCGATGCCGGTGAACGGGCCACCTTCCATGCCGGACACCTTGAACTGTTCCGCAATTATGACGACCAAGGCGGCCGCCTGCCCAAACCCCGCACATTGTTGATCGATTCCCGCCAAATTGAATCTGGCGAGGCGCTGGATAAAGGCTTCGCCGCCGCCGCCGCACCAGAAATCGCGCAGTTCAAGCGCGAACTTGCCACCCGCGAGGGGGCCGGAGCCGCCCAGGGCGAGGCCAGCGAGGCCGAGCTGCTGCGTGAGGTGATGAACACGGTCGGCCGCCCAGGCCGGCTGGGTGAACAGATACGCTGTGTTGTCTCGGTCTCGATGCTGACCGAGGGGTGGGACACCAACACCGTCACCCATATTCTCGGCGTGCGCGCCTTCGGCACCCAGCTTTTGTGCGAGCAGGTGGTGGGCCGTGGTCTGCGCCGCCAATCTTATGACATCAACCCTGAAACCGGCCTGTTCGACGTTGAATATGCCGACATCATGGGCATCCCGTTCGACTTCACCACCTCCCCGCAAAAAACCAAGCCGACCAAGCCCAAGCCGCTCACCCGTGTGCACGCCATCAAGGAACGCGCGGCGCTGGAGATTACCTTCCCGCGTGTCAGTGGCTACCGGCGCGAGCTACCAGGCGAAAAGCTGGAACCGAAATTCACCGAGGATAGCCGGCTGGAAATCACCCCCGCCGATATCGGCCCCACCTCCGTGGTCCTGGAGGGTATCGTCGGCGCGGGGGTGACCATCACGCCCAAAGTCTTGGAGCGGCTGCGTCCCTCAGAGATCAGCTTCAACCTTGCCAAATACCTGCTTTACGCGCATTTCCGCGATGAGGATAACGTTCCCAAGCAGCATCTGTTCCCGCAAATCCAGCGCCTCGCCCGCGCCTGGCTGGATGGCGGCTACCTTGTCACCAAAGGCGTGCCGATCGGCGCGATTTTGTATGAGGATCAGCTCGCCCGCGCCGCTGCCAAGATCGACCTTGCCCTCACACGTGGCAGCGACGGGCCGGTGCTTGCCGTGCTGGATCCGTACAACCCCAGCGGCTCCACCCGCCATGTCAATTTCATCACCACCAAGCCCTGCTGGGCCACCGGTGCCCGCCCGCCCAAATCCCATATCAGCCACGTGGTGCTGGACAGCACATGGGAGCAGCCGCTGGCCTTGGCGCTGGAGAACCACCCGCGCGTGCTGGCCTATGCCAAAAACCAGGCTTTGGGCTTTGAAATCCCCTATCTCGATGGCGGCACCATGCGCCGTTATGTGCCGGATTTCCTGGTTAGGCTCGATACTGGCAGCGCCCAGCCGCTCAACCTCGTGCTGGAGGTAAAAGGCCTGCGCGATGAGGCGGACAAGGCCAAAGCGCAAACCATGCACGAGCTATGGGTGCCGGGTGTCAACGCGCTGGGCGGCTTTGGCCGCTGGGAATTCGCCGAACTCCGGGATTGGGCGCTGATGGAAGACGATTTCACCGCCCTGGTTGAACAATTACTGCAAAAGGTTGCCGCCTGATGGCTCGTACTCCCAAATCTTCCGCCAAGCAGATTGACGCGCTGAAGCATGAGGCGGCGACCAGGCGCAACATTCCCACCGCCGAGATGGAAAGCTTTTTCCAGCGCGATGAGGATTCTGCGCCGCGCCCGCCGGTGCATTACCCGCGCGCCCGGCCTTTGGCTGAAGGGCAGACCCGCACGGCGGAGGAGCCTTCACAGCCGGAACTCATCTGGAACGGGGCGCGCATCACCATATCTGACGCGCAGATGGAAGAGCTGGCGCGCACCGGCACGCTCACTTTGTCTGACGCGCAGCTGGTCTGGCGTGGCAAGGACCGGCAGGACTGGTCAGACCTCGTGGTCAATGTACCGCCACTCTACATTCAGGAAAAAATCCACCCCAAGGCGATCATCGACGACCTCAAGCGCCGCACCGCGCAAACGCGCGAGGCACAGAGCGAAATGCCGGATCTGTTCGCCGATTTTAACGGCATCGCGCCGGAGCAGCGCGCGGAATTTTACCAGCACGACCAGCATTGGTCCAACCGCATGATCCTGGGTGATTCACTCCAGGTGATGGCGAGCTTGGCCGAGCGCGAGGCTTTGCGCGGCAAGGTACAGTGCATTTATTTCGATCCGCCTTACGGCATCAAATTCAATTCCAACTGGCAGGTTTCCACCCAGTCCCGTGATGTAAAGGACGGCAAACAGACCGATATTTCCCGCGAGCCGGAACAGGTAAAAGCCTTCCGCGATACCTGGAAGGACGGTATTCACTCCTACCTCACCTATCTACGCGACCGGCTGACCGTGATGCGCGATCTGCTGACGGAAAGCGGATCGATTTTCGTGCAGATTGGCGATGAGAATGTGCATCGCGTGCGGGCGGTGATGGATGAGGTGTTTGGGGCGGATAACCATGTCACAACGGTTGCGCTCGCAAAGACAAGTGGAAACACAACACGTTTTTTGGCCGGTGTCTACGACAGCATTATCTGGTTCGCGAAATCGTCTGATAGCATGAAATACCGACAGCTTTATGCTCCAAAGCAATTCGGTGGAGAAGGCGCTGCGGAATACACTCAGGTTGAGACCGACCCCGGCGTCATGCGTGCTCTGACAGTTGGTGAAAAGCGCGGTGAAGTGGCGCTCCCTGAAAGCGCTAAAGTCTTTCGCCTCGACAATCTCACCTCACAGAGTAGGAGTGACAGTACATTCTTTAAGTACACGTGGGGCGGAAAAACGCTCGGCCCGGGCACCGGTGGCTGGAAAACC
>JAKAZY010000106.1 GCA_021826425.1 Pseudomonadota bacterium | reverse complement strand
GCTGTTTGCGCAAGGATATCCGGCATCGGCATTCAAGGGAGACTGAGATGAAAACGCGTGCGGCTGTAGCCCGGGCTCCGGGCAAAATTCTGTCTCTGGAAACCGTGGATATCGCCGGGCCGAAATTTGGCGAGGTGCTGGTGGAGGTAAAGGCCACCGGCATTTGCCATACCGACGAATACACGCTCTCTGGTGCTGACCCTGAAGGCATTTTCCCCGCCATTCTGGGGCATGAGGGTGCCGGCGTGGTGGTGGATATCGGCCCCGGCGTCACATCTTTAAAAAAAGGCGACCACGTGATTCCGCTCTACACGCCGGAATGTCGCCAGTGCAAAACCTGCCTCTCGCAAAAGAGCAATCTCTGCACCTCCATCCGTGCCACGCAAGGCAAGGGCTTGATGCCGGACGGCACCTCGCGCTTCTCCTGCGATGGCGCGCCAGTGATGCATTATATGGGCTGCTCCACCTTCGCCAATTTCACCGTGCTGCCGGAGATCGCGCTGGCCAAAGTGCGGGAGGACGCGCCGTTCGAGAAAATTTGCTACATCGGCTGCGGTGTCACCACCGGCATCGGCGCGGTGTTCAACACCGCCAAGGTGCGGCCGGGTGATAACGTGGTGGTGTTCGGGCTGGGGGGCATCGGCCTCAACGTCATTCAAGGGGCCCGTATCGCCGGGGCGGACAAAATCATCGGCGTGGACCTCAATAATGGCCGCAAAGCCATGGCAGAGAAATTCGGCATGACGCATTTCGTCAACCCATCCGAGATCGGGAAGGATCTGGTGCCGTACCTGGTTAATTTAACCGATGGCGGGGCGGATTATTCTTTCGAGTGCATCGGCAATGTGAATGTCATGCGCCAGGCGCTGGAATGCACCCATCGCGGCTGGGGCACCTCCATCATCATCGGCGTGGCGGGGGCAGGGCAGGAGATTTCCACACGGCCCTTCCAGTTGGTCACCGGCCGCTCCTGGAAAGGCACGGCCTTCGGCGGCGCGCGGGGCCGCACCGATGTACCGAAGATCGTGGATTGGTACATGGAAGGCAAGATCGACATCGACAGCCTCATCACCCATGTGCTGCCCTTCGAGCAGATCAACGAAGGCTTCGAGCTGATGCGCAAGGGCGAGAGCATCCGCAGCGTCGTCGTATACTGAATTTTTTCGATATTCGGTTGCTTCCAGGCCATCCGCCGTGAAACGGCGGATGGCCTTTTTGCTGGTTGAGCGAGATCAAGGTCATTTCTGGCGGTGCGGCGCATGGATGCGGAGGGTGGCACGGCACGGGCCGTCTGCTGCACAATCTCAACAAGCGTAGGAGACCAGCGTCATGATCAGTATATCTCGCAAAGCGGCGGGTATCGCGGCGGTGTTAGGATTCGCGGCTTTTGCCAATGTCGCGGCGGCGCAATTGCCCGGTGGACCGTGCGGCGGCGGAACAGGGCAGGGCTATGGCTACGGGATGATGAGCGGTTATCCCGGTATGGGGCCAGGCATGATGCAAGGCTGGACAGGCCAGGGGCCCGACGTGCAAGGAGGCGGTCCGCGGTTTTCGATTCAGAACCGGCTGGGCGCGCTGAAGACCGAATTGAACATCACATCGGGCGAGGCGGATGCCTGGAACAGTTATGCATCGGCCATCACGGCGGCCCAGAACAACGCCCGCAGCGGCATGCAGCCTCTTTGGCAGTCGGCCGGAAACGGCACATGGAGCCCAGACCAGCGTTTCGCCACCATGGATAAAATGGTGGCGCTGATGAAGCAGGGCTATGCGCAGGAGAAAAAGGCGGCGGACGAGCTGATGCCACACCTTACCGCGTACCAGCAGGGGCAGGCCAAGGAAATTTTGCCCGGCATTGCTAATTGGGGGCCGCGCGGCATGTGGGGCGGCGGACCAATGTGGGGCGGCGGTATGGGCTGGGGAATGATGGGCGGATTCAGGGGCTGGTAGAGCCTGATCGCTTGAGGTTGCCGCGTTTTAGCGCGGCGGCTGAAAGCGTGAACTGGTCCCTTATTGAAGAGGTGGAGCACGTTCAGGGCGATGCGGCAGCATCCACCTGAACATGTCGCGCTTTAGAGCCAGTGCTGGTCCGCCCCCTTGGTGCTGCCGAACAAAAAACCCCGCTCACCTGAGCGGGTTTTTTTTATTCCGATTAAGGCTGTTGCAGCGGCGCCTGCTGGATTGGCGCTGACTGCTGCATGGGTTGCATCTGCTGCTGCGGCGCCATCTGCGGCGCCATCGGCTGCGGAGCAGGCCCGGCGGGCGCTGCGTAGCGGGCGAGCGTCATGCGCAGCGGGTTGGCGCCGGGGTTGTTGCCCTGGCCGTCGATCACGATCTGCCGCCCATCGAGCTGCTGCCCGTAATATTGCTGCTCCGCGACGGCATTGTTGGAAATCACGGAGCCCGAGAGCGAAACGCCGCCATACAGCCCCTGAGCTTTCGTGAAGCCGATGATGTCGGCGTCAATCGCAGTGGACATCGCCCCGCTTACCCCCGCCCCAAATGTGGCGAAAGTCACCCCCGCATCGGCGCCGATCTTGAACTGCGAGTTCAGCAGCGCATTCAGCCCGCCATTGGTCATGATGATCATCATCACCTCGGCGCTTTGTATCCCGGCCTGCAGCCCGAAACTGCCAGACCCCATTGAGTAGATCGCAGGGTTGGACCAACTGCCATCTGGCGTGCGCGCACTCATCACGCAGCCGCCGCCCTCGCCGCCGAAGATGAACCCGGCGCGGAACACATTGGGGCAGATCAGCACGGCGCGAGCCTTGCGCAAAAAAGCCTGTGCCTGGGAGCCTTGGGCACCGCCCATCATGTCCTCCAGCGCCAATGTGGAACTGTCGATCAGATGCTGGGGGGTATCGGCCAAAGCTGGGGCGGCGAATGCGGCGGTAAATGCAGCCGCGAGCAGCAGACGCTTCATGGGAGGGCTCCTTCGGTTGGCTTCGCTTCTTGTTGCCTAGATGCGGCAAATGGGGCTGCGGCGGCGGGCTGGCAAGGTAAGGTGGAGGAATGTTCATTAACCGACAGAACCCGCCAGCCGCCATGCCCGTATTCAAGGCGGGTGAGTGAAATATTATCAATCTGCAAACACAGCGCCTGATGCGGGGTAAGCCCCATTGCATAGGCGCAGGCGGCGCGGATGGCCCCGCCATGGCTGACAATGATGGTGTGCTTGCCCGCGGCCGTTTCCCGCAGCGTCTCGAGCCCGGTGCCCACGCGCTCGATCAGCTGTAGGAAACTTTCCCCGCCGGGTGGGACCTCGGTGGGATGGATCGGCCAGAACGGGTGCCGTTCCTCAGGGCTGCGGTCCTCGAACCGCGAGATTGGCAAGCCCTGCCAATCTCCGAAATCCTGTTCGATGAAGGCGGGGTCGATCAGCCGTTCCTGCGCCGGGTAGCCTGCGCGCATCAGCGCATCGGCGGTAAGCTGAGTGCGGCTCAGTGGCGTGCACACCATGCGCGCCGGGTGCGGCAGCCGCGCCGCCAGCGCGGCGTAATGTGCTCCTTGCGCTGTCATCGTGTCCGAACAGACCGGCACGTCGTTGGTGCCGTAAAGAAAGGTCAGGCTGTCACGGTGAACCAAAGCGTGGCGGATGAGCCAGAAATGATGCATGCTCACTCTCCGATCGATATCAATGCGCCGCGTATGCGCGCAAGCCGAAACTCCGCCCCGAACACCGCAATGGCGGCCAGCATCCAGGCAGAGTTCAAACCAGTGGCAATGGCAAGCTGACCCCATTCTGTATGGCCGCTCAGCAACAGGGCGCGCAACCCCTCGAAAATATGTGCCGCCGGCAAGGCCTGTGCCACGGGTTGCAGCCAGTAGGGCAGGGAGGCCAGCGGGTAGAACACGCAGGCCACCGGGGTTATGCCAAAAGCAATGGTCCAGGCCAGCGCCTCCGCCCCGGCGCCGTAGCGAAACAGCAGCGAGACGATGCCAAGTGCCACCCACCAGCCCATGACGAGCAAATTGAGGAAGAACAGCACCATCACCGGGCCCGGCGCGAACAGGTCATAATGATACAGCAGAAAAGCGATGATTGTGGCGGGAAGCAGGCCGATGAGTGTCCGGACCGCGGAAACAGCCAGCAGCGCCAGCAGCATTTCCGCCGGGCGCAAGGGGCTTACGAAAAGATGCCCGAGATTGCGGGACCAGATTTCTTCCATGAAGCTCAGCGTCACGCCAATTTGCGCGCGCAGCACAATCTCCCACAACAGCACCCCGCCGATAAGCGCCGCACCAGCCAGAATGGGCGAACCGGCGTGAATATCGTGGCTGAAGAAATTCGCGGTAAAACCCCAGATCAACAGCTCCAGCGTTGGCCAATAGGCGATTTCCGCGAGGCGCGGCCAGGAGCGCCGGTACATGCATAAATGCCGGTACACCAAGCCCCAAACGCGCCGTGCATATCGCATCACAGCGCCTCGCTGCGGGCGATATGCAGGAACACGTCTTCCATATCTTCGCGCCCATACCGGGCGATCAGCTCTGCCGGTGTGCCCCTATCCGCCATGCGGCCCTGCTTCATCATCACCACCTCGTCGCATAGCCGCTCCACCTCCGCCATGTTGTGGGAGGCGAGCAGAATGGCCGCATTTGTTTCGCGCCGATAATCCTCAAGTGCGGTGCGCACATAATCGCCGGTATCGGGGTCCAGGCTGGCGGTCGGCTCGTCCAGCAATAAAAGCTCTGGCTGGTTGAGGAAGGATTTTGCCAGCGCTACGCGGGTTTTTTGCCCGGCTGAAAGCTCGCCTGCCGCGCGGTTCAACAATGCGGTGAGTTTGAACTGCTCGGCAAGCTGGCCAATGCGCGCCTTCAGCTTCGGCACGTTATAAAGATGCCCATACACTTCCAGATTTTCCCGCACGGTAAGCCGGGCGGGCAGCGAGATGTAAGGTGAGGAAAAATTCATCCGCGCCAAGGCGGCGAAGCGGTGTGTCGCCATGTCGTGGCCCAGCACGGTGATCCGGCCGGAGGTGGGTACGAGCAATCCCAGCAGCATGGAGATGGTGGTGGTCTTGCCAGCGCCATTGCCACCCAGCAGGCCCAGAATCCGCCCGCGCGCCAGCGAGAAAGAGAGATCATCCACCGCCAGCGTCTCCGGGTAACGCTTGGTCAGGTTTTCCACGCGGATGGCTTCCATGCTTCCCCGGATAAGCGGGCCAGGCGCGCCTGCCAAGTCATGGCTGGCTGGCACCTGACTGGCACTGGGCGCGTATCGGGTTTATGCCGGGCCGCATGGATGCACTGGCGCTTTATTTTCACTGGCCCTTCTGCCTGGCCAAATGCCCGTATTGCGACTTTAATTCCCATGTGCGCGAGCGCCTGCCTCAGGCGGAAATGCTTTCCGCCCTGCGCGCGGAATTGACCTTCGAGGCCGCAAGGCTCGCCCCCCGGCGAGTCACCTCAATCTTTTTTGGCGGTGGCACGCCGAGCCTGATGGACCCAGAAAGTGTGGCCACGCTGATAGACGACGTGGCCCGGCTGTTCGAGTTGGAGCGGAACGCAGAAATTACCTTGGAGGCCAATCCCACCAGCGTCGAGGCGGAAAAATTTTCCACCTACCGTGCGGCGGGGGTGAACCGGGTTTCCATCGGCGTGCAGAGCTTCGATGAACAGGCGCTGCGGTTTTTGGGCCGCCAGCATAGCGCCGCGCAGGCCATCGCCGCGGTTCAATTAGGCGCGTCTATCTTTCCGCGTATATCGTTCGATTTGATTTATGCATTACCGGGCCAAACCCAGGCCGCTTGGCGCGAGGAGCTGCGCCGGGCATTGGACTTGGCGGCCGATCATCTCTCACTTTACCAGCTCACCATCGAGGATGGGACAAAATTCGCCACCCTGCACGCGCGCGGTGAGTTCATCCTGCCGGATGCGGACGAGGCCGAGGCGCTTTACGACATCACGGCTGAAGAGGCGGCGCGCCACGGGCTTCAACACTACGAGGTTTCCAATTACGCCAAACCGGGTGGGGAGAGCCGCCACAACCTTACCTATTGGCGCTATGGCGATTATGCGGGCATTGGCCCTGGCGCGCATGGGCGGATTACGCTTGGAGGCAGGCTGCTCGCCACCACCCGCCACCGGGCTCCGGAAGCCTGGATAGAGCGGGTTGCCGCTCACGGCCATGGCAGCACTCTGGAAGAGGAAATTCCCGCCGAGGACCGCGCCCGGGAGGCGCTGATCATGGGCTTGCGGCTGCAAGAAGGTATTTCCGTGCCCTATTTCGCTGCCCGCACCGGCATGGCGCTGATGAATGCGATTGAGCCGGACATTCTGGAACAATGTATCGCCGAGGGGTATCTTAGCCTCTCTGCGGAGCGCCTGGCCGCCACCGCGCAAGGGACCAAAAGGCTGGACGCATTGCTGCCGGCCTTGTGCAGATAGTATAGGCGGGGCCGGAATAAGGGATTTTCGATGCGCTATGTTTCGACGCGGGGACAGGCCCCGGAGATGGATTTCGCCGGGGTGCTGCTGGCGGGCCTCGCCAGTGATGGCGGGCTTTACATGCCTGCCACCTGGCCGCGCTTTTCTGCGGATGCGCTGAAAGCCCTGCGCGGGCTGCCATACCCAGAGCTGGCGGCGAAAATTATCGCGCCATTTACGGCGGGCAGCATCACCGAAGCCGAGCTGCTGGAGATGTGCCACCAAGCCTATGCGGGCTTTGCGCATAAAGCCATCGTGCCGCTGGTGCAGGTGGACACCAACCTCTACGCGCTGGAATTGTTCCACGGCCCCACACTGGCGTTCAAGGACATGGCGCTGCAGCTGGTGGGGCATTTGTTCGAGCATGTTTTGGCCAAGCGCGGCGAGAAGGTGCGGATTGTGGGGGCAACCTCCGGCGATACCGGGTCAGCGGCCATTGAGGCTGTGGCGGGGCGGAAGAATATCGACATCACCATTCTGCACCCCGAGGGCAAAACCTCCGAGGTGCAGCGCCGCCAGATGAC
>JAKAZY010000105.1 GCA_021826425.1 Pseudomonadota bacterium | reverse complement strand
ACGTCGATCTTCTGGAAGCGCCGCACCAAGGCGCGGTCTTTTTCAAAGTAGTTGCGGAACTCCTTATACGTGGTGGAGCCGATGCAGCGCAGCGTGCCTTGGGCCAAAGCGGGCTTGAGCAGGTTGGAGGCATCCATCGCCCCGCCGGAGGTGGCCCCGGCGCCGATGACTGTGTGGATCTCGTCGATGAACAAAATGGCGCCGGGATTGGCCTCCATCTCGGTCACCACCGCCTTCAGCCGCTCCTCGAAATCGCCGCGGTAGCGGGTGCCGGCCAGCAGCGCGCCCATATCCAGCGCGAAGATGGTGGCGTTTAGCAGCACTTCCGGCACATCTTCATCGATGATGCGCTTGGCCAGCCCTTCGGCAATGGCGGTTTTGCCAACGCCGGGATCGCCGACATAAAGCGGGTTGTTCTTGGTGCGGCGGCAGAGGATCTGGATCGTCCGCTCAATTTCATGTTCGCGTCCGATCAACGGATCGATCTTGCCGTCCTTGGCCTTCTTGTTGAGGTTGATGCAGTAGGTGGAGAGCGCGTCATGGTTGCGCTTGGAACTTCCCTTTTCCTCGCGCTCGTTCGACTCGTTCGGCTCGGCGGAGCCAGTCGGCGGGCGCGTGGCAGATTTGCCGGGGCTCTTGGCGATGCCGTGGGAGATGAAATTCACCGCATCCAGCCGGGTCATGTCCTGCAATTGCAGGAAATATACGGCGTGGCTCTCACGTTCGGAGAACAAGGCCACCAGCACATTCGCACCCGTCACCTCATCCCGCCCGGAGGATTGCACATGGATGGCCGCGCGCTGCACCACGCGCTGGAACCCGGCGGTAGGCTTGGGATCGCCGCCACGGTCTGTCGCAAGGCCGGCTAAATCCTTGTCCAGAAACTCGGTCAGATCCTTCTTCAGCTTCTCGATATCCACCCCGCAGGCGCGCAGCACCGTCAGCGCGTCCGGATCATCCACGAGCCCGAGGAGCAGATGCTCCAGCGTCGCGTATTCGTGTTTCCGGTCGGCGGCCAAGGACAGGGCCCGGTGGAGAGTCTGTTCTAGGTTGCGAGACAGCATGGATTTAAACCGTTCCTTCACGCCGAGACCCGGCGCTCTCAATTCCGGACATTCTATCTGCCTGTCCGGCCGGCATCTTCACGACCCAACCCGTAAGAGCGGCACTGAACCGTACACTCTTACATGGGATTGGGAACGTAAAATAAAGTGTCATTCTTTCTCAATCGTGCATTGCAGGGGGTGCTGGTTTTGCCGTGCCAGGTCCATCACCTGGGTGACCTTGGTTTCCGCCACCTCGTAGGTATAGACTCCGCACACCCCAACCCCGCGGCGATGAACATGCAGCATAATCTGCGTCGCCTGATCGCGGTTTTTCTGAAAAAACCGCTCAAGCACATGCACAACAAATTCCATCGGCGTATAATCATCGTTCAGCATCAGAACTTTGTACATGGTGGGCTTGCGCGTTTTTGGCCGCGGCTTCGCCACCACGCCAATGCTCGGCCCCTCAGTTCCTTTGCGTTTATCGTTCTCACTCATCTTCGAACACCCTTAGCAACCACCGCGGCCGGCCCTCCCTTCACGGCAGACGCCCCTTCACGGCCGTCGCTCTCGCCCTCACCTTGTAGTAAAGCATATCGAAAGCAAGCCCGGCGATCAAAGAGCGTTTTTATCCGGTTCCAGCGCGAGATCTGCCGAAGCGCTCAAGCGACTCGACCGATTGCCCTCGCCCCCAGAACAACATCAGTTCATGAACAACCGCCTTCGCGACGCCGGCATCGGCACAAAAAAGACCGGCCCCATGAGGGGCCGGCCTTGTCTACAACATCACCGCGCCCGCGAGGCACGGGCCATACCCGTGTTTTAATGGGCCTTGCCGAAGGTCTCGACAGCCAGCGTCATCCGTGCGGTCAGCGGCGCCATGGCCTGCTCGGCCAGCTTCATGGAAACATCGGCGAGCTTGTTGCTCTCGGACACCACCTTCTCGATGCTGGATTTGGCAAAGCCGGTCTGCAGGTCCACCGCTTCTTTAACAGATTTCACGCCCATCAAGGACTTGCTAAACACCACCGTCTCCTCGATGGAGGCCTTGGAGGCAGCCGCAACATGCTTCGAGATGTCCTGGAAACCAGCGGCATAAATCTGCGAAGCTTTCATGAGGGCTTCCAGATTGCCCTGGCTGAACGCCAGCACTTCCTCGGAAGTCTTCATGGCTTTTTCAACGCCTTCCTTCAGCTTGGCCTGAGATGTCTCCAGGCCCTTGGTAGCTTTCTCCATGCCCTCGCGCACGGCGGCAACAGATTTTTCAAAAGACTTGATCGACGCCCCAGCTGCACTTTCCACTGTGCTGGCAGCGCTCTCGGCGGCGATTGAAGTCTTGGTTTTAGTTGCACTCATCGTAGGTCAGCTCCCGCTATAATGATAGCTGCTCAGCTCCAAACGGCGAGCGGCGGCACATGCCGCAGCGCAGCAAAAAACTTATAGTGAACCCCGACACCCGCCGTCAAGAAAATATTGTGCGACGCACAAAAAAATATGATGACGTTCTGGCGTCAGCTGCGTGAATTTCGCCAATTCACCCCAGTCAGATACAGTCTCGCAAGGTAAGCCTTTCAATTTTTTGTTCTTTTAACGGCAAGGTCCGCGTTAAGCGCTGGACATGACGCGATCCGACTGTTTAAAACTGCCCTCAGTCGTTATGCGGGGTGACGAAGAATGCCGATGCGCAGCAAGAGGTGCTTAACCTGGTGGGCAATGGCCGGCTTATGCTTGGCAGGCTTGGCCGCGCCCGTCCCCGCATCCGCGCACACAAAACATCACGCTCTGCATCACCGCATTGCCTACCGGACCCATCATGCAGCGAGCATCCTGGCACCGGTCATCCGGGCTGCTTCCTCTGGCTTCGGCCCAACATCGCCGGGCGTCAGCATGATTGTTGTGGATGCGCGTTCCGGCCAAATCCTCACCGCGAACGACGCCAACACCCCGCGCTACCCGGCCTCGCTCACCAAATTAATGACGCTCGACCTCGCTTTTGAGGCGCTTGATGCCAGGCGCATGACGCTGGACACCCGAATCCCGATTTCCGAACATGCCGCCTCCGTGGAGCCGGTGAAGCTTGGCCTGCGCCCCGGCGATACGATATCCGTGCGCAGCGCCATCCTGGCGATGACCACGATGTCCGCCAACGACGCGGCAACCGCCCTTGGCGAATATCTCGGTGGCGGCTCCGAAGCGCGCTGCGCCCAAATGATGAACCTGCGCGCCCACGCGCTTGGCATGGCGCAAACCGAGTTCGCCAACGCCTCCGGCTTGCCAAACCCCTATCAGGTGACAACCGCGCGGGACCTTGCCCTGCTGGCGCGCGATATCGTGTTGAACTACCCGCAATTCCAAACCTTCTTCGAGGTGACCTCCTTCGATTTCCGCGGCCGCAAGATATTCAGCAACAATGAGATGCTGAAGAACTATTACGGCGCCACCGGCATGAAGACTGGCTACACCGACCTCGCCCGGCACAATCTGGTTACCTCTGCCGACCGTAACGGCAAGCTGCTGATCGGCGTGGTGCTGCACGAGCCAAACTGGGGAGCCGCTTATGGACAAATGACCGCCATGCTCGATGACGGTTTCGGCGGCCATGTGCCAATGACCAGAACAATGGTGGCCGCCGCCAGCAACCCGGCACCGGCGCATATCACTGTGAGTCTGCCGCGCGTCGAAACCGTGGCCAGCCGGGCACCTGTCCACGCCTTGGAACTGCCTGACTCCACCGGCGAGGCCACCAGTCCCACAAGGCGCTGGGTCGCCCAGCTCGGGCTTTACTACTACAAAACAGACGCCCGCGTTGCCGCCATGAAGGCGCTCCATATGCGTGGGCGCGGCATTGCGCAGATTGAGTATGTGCGGCGCCATGGCAAAGACCTATGGCTGGCGCAGCTCACAGGGCTTAGCTATGAAGGCGCGCACGACACTTGCCGCGTCCTGAATGTGCATAGCCACCAATGCGATGTGAGGCCGCTGGCTTCTGACCATCTGGCCATGCTGAACGAGGCGGACGGCACCTAACCCCTCGCCCGGTGGTTGGCCTGCGGCTTGAACAGGGCTATGGGCGGCCGGTATGCTCATTCCTGGTTTAACCACGATTCTGGCCGCGGTGGCGGGGATACAATTCCTCCAGGCGGCCACCATCATCTCCGGCACCTTTATTCTGGAAGATGCCGCCACCCTGCTGGCCGCCATGCAGGTGGCCTCCGGCAATCTTTCCCTGAAACTGGCCTTGGGCTCGCTTTACGTTGGCATTGTGCTGGGTGATCTCGGGCTATATGGGCTGGGGCGGCTTTCGGCCACCCATAGCTGGGCCAAACGCCTGTTGCCGCAACATCGCCGCAACCTTGGCCAGGAATGGGTCAAGGGCAAAGTCATTCCCCTGGTGCTGGTCAGCCGCTTCATCCCCGGCCTGCGCCTGCCCACCTACACCACGCTTGGGTTCCTCCATGCGTCATTCGTGCAATTCGCGCTGGCGGCGATCATCGCCACCCTCATCTGGACAAGCGGGCTGTTCTTCATCAGCCTGCGGCTTGGTATGCTCATGGCGCATTACCTGGGCATCTGGCGTTGGGCCGGGCTTGCCGTCTTTCTTCTTATCATCATATTCGTGGGGCGGCTGGCCACGAAACTTTACAATCAAAGGAACCCAGAATGAGCTCTGCATCGCTGGCCACAAGCACGGCCAAGCTTAAGGGGTCCGCACGCAAGAGCCCGGTGTCTTTTTTTGAATTCTGGCCAAGCTGGCTGTTTTATGCCCCGGTTGTGGCTTTCTGGGTGGTTAAATCCATCCGCTATCGCAGCATCACCCTGCCCTCACTCGCCAACCCGCCCATTAATGCAGGCGGCATTTGCGGTGAGTCCAAAAACGATATTCTGGGCCTTGCCGGACCAGCCGCACGGCCCTGGATTGCCCCTCACGCGGCCCTTACCGTCTCTGGCCATGTGGATGCCGATGACACAGGCCGGGCGCTGGCCGCTATGGAGCAAGCCGGGCTGAGTTTCCCGGTTGTGGCCAAGCCAGACATGAGCTGCAACGGCGTTGGCGTGCGGGTGGTGCGCGATGTGGCACAACTGGCCGATTACCTCTCCGCCTTCCCCCGAGCGGCCGCCCTGCAATTACAGGCGCTGGTAACTTACGAAGGCGAGGCGGGCATTTTTTATATCCGCCACCCCAATGAGCGCACCGGCCGCATCACCTCCGTGACGCTGAAATACCCGCCCGCCGTGATGGGCGATGGCCGCCAGACCGTGAAGGAACTCATCTCAGCCGATGACCGGTTGAACGCCATCTCGCATATTCTTCTGCCCAAACTCGGTGCCAGGGCGGCCATGGTTCCCGCCCCAGGCGAGCATGTGGCGCTGGTATTTGTCGGCAATCATTGCCGCGGTTCCACCTTTAAAGACGGGCTTTCCATCGTCACCCCTGCCCTTGCTGCCCGTATCGACGAGATCATGCAGGACATGCCGGGCGTGTATTTCTCCCGGATCGACCTGCGTTACAATAACCTGGAGGCCCTGCGCGAAGGCCAGGACTTCAAGATCATCGAGTTCAACGGCTCAGGCTCTGAGGCGACGCATATCTGGGACCCGGAGATGACCCTGGCCCGCGCCTATAAGGACCAGTTTTTTCATTACGGCGAATCCTTCCGCATTGGCGCGCAAATGCGCGAAACCGGCCTGAAGCCCATTGGACCGTTCAACCTGTTGGCCCTTTGGCAAAGCCAAAAACGGCTGATGCGCGCCTATCCAGCGAATGATTAAACCGGCTTAAAGCTCTCCCGCTGCCACGAATGCCGCCGCGGGGCCCGCCCGCTCCGCCGAACCGCCCACCTCCAGCCTGCGGCGGGGCAAAGCTTCAGGATATTCTCGCACCAGCCAATTCACCATCGCCTCACGCACATCACAGCGCAAATCCCACAACACCCCGGCATTGCGGGCACTCACCAGCAGGCGCAACTCAACCGAGGCGTTGGGCAGATCGGTCATCTGCACCCCCGCCACCTTCCCGTCCCATTTGGGGTTTTCCTTCACCACGTCGCGTAATTTTTCCCGCACTTTCGTCACCGGCACGCTGTAATCCACATACAGCATCACTGTTCCCATCAGGTCAGCCGAAGAATGCGTCCAGTTCTGGAAAGGTTGCTGAATGAAATAGGAGAGCGGCACGATCAAACGGCGCAGATCCCAGATGCGGATCACCACATAGGTGCTGCCGATCCGCTCGATCCAGCCCCATTCTCCTTGCACAATCACTGAATCCTCAACCCGGATCGGCTGGGTCAGGGCGATCTGAATGCCTGCAAGAAGATTGCTAAGCAACGGCCGCGCCGCCAAACCCACCACCAGGCCCGCCGCACCGGCGGAGGCGAACAGCGACACACCATATTGCCGCACCGCATGGCTGGTCATCAGCGCCAGCCCGACCGTCAGCACCACCAGCAGGGTACGAATGGCCGTTCGCAGGATACCAACTTGGGTGATCTGCTTGCGGGCGATGAGATTATTACCGTCAGCCTCGAAATGGATACGAGACAGATAAAGATCCGCGAACAGATCCATCGTGTTCATCACGCTCCACCCCAATACCACCACCACGGCAGCACCCAACACATGAGCGATGAAATTGGAGGCACCCTCCGGCAAGGGTGCGACCGGCAACATTGCACTCACAGCCGCCAGAACCAGCACGGCACAGGTTGGCCCCTTGCATCGCGCCGCCAGCATTTGCGCGACATTGCCAAAGCGCGTCGCATAGGCATCGAGCCAGCCGATAACCCAGCGGCAGAATCCCGCCGCGACCACAGCCGCCCCGACAAGCATCAACGTACCCAGCAGCCAGTCCGGCAGGGCATTATGGAGCCAGATGGAAGCTGCCCGCGCGTGATCGATCATTAAAGCCCTTTTCTCTCTGGTTGATCCTTG
>JAKAZY010000104.1 GCA_021826425.1 Pseudomonadota bacterium | reverse complement strand
CACCCATCTCTGCCAGATGAACGTGTATGACAGCGCCCGGATGACGGACCTGCTACGCCCGCTTGGCTATGCCACGGTGGAGACGCCGGAGAATGCGGACATGATAATTCTTAATACCTGTCATATCCGCGAACGCGCCGAGGAGAAGGTATTCTCCCAGCTTGGCCGCCTGCGGAAAATGAAGGAAGCCCAGGGCGGCAACATGATGATCGCCGTGACCGGCTGCGTGGCGCAGGCGGAAGGCGAAGTATTGGCCAAACGCGCCCCGTTTGTGGATCTGGTGGTAGGCCCGCAGGCCTATCATCGCCTGCCGGAGCTGATCGCCCAGGCACATCGCAAGCAGGGCGTGGTGATCGACACCGAGTTCCCGACGGAACAGAAATTCGACCATCTACCAGATGATGCGGCGCCGCAGGGCGTGGTCTCCTTCCTCTCCATCCAGGAAGGCTGCGACAAATTCTGCTCCTTCTGCGTGGTGCCTTATACGCGCGGGGCCGAGGCCTCCCGGCCGGCGGCAGGCGTGATCGCCGAGGCAAAACGCATGGTGGCCCTTGGGGCGCGGGAGATCGCGCTGCTCGGCCAGAACGTGAACGCCTATCACGGCGAGGGGCCGGATGGTTCGAGCTGGAGCCTCACCCGGCTGCTGCACAGCCTGGCCGAGATCGAAGGGCTGGAGCGGCTCCGCTATACTACCTCCCATCCGAACGACATGACCGATGAGCTGATCGACGCGCACCGGGACAATGCCAAGCTGGTGCCGTTTTTACATCTGCCGGTGCAATCCGGCTCCGACAAGATTTTGCAGGCGATGAACCGCAAGCATAAGGCTGATGATTTTCGCCGAATTGTGGGACGGCTGCGCGACATCCGCCCGGACATGGCATTCTCCTCGGATTTCATCGTCGGCCACCCCGGCGAAACGGATGCGGATTTTGCCCAGACCATGGCGCTGATCCGCGAAACCGGCTTCGCGCTGGCGTATTCCTTTACGTATTCCTCGCGCCCTGGCACGCCGGCGGCGGGGCTGACGCAGGTGGAACAGGCGGTGAAGGATGCCAGGCTGCAGAAGCTGCAAGCCGTGCTGCGCGAACAGCAGGATGATTTCAACGCTGCCACGGTAGGGCTGGAAACGCCCGTGCTGTTCACGGGCTCCGGGCGACATAAAGGGCAGATCGCCGGACGTTCACTTTGGCTGCAGCCGGTGGTGGTGATGCATGATTCAGACCTCACCGGGCATATCCGTATGGTGAAAATCACCAGCGCCAACCCCAACTCGTTACTAGGCACTCTTTTGGATAAGGAGAAAATCGCCGCTTGAGCCAGATCATCGCCACCCCGCCCCGCAACTCCCCCGCGCTTGCGCGCTCCCTCACCATGACCTTCAGCGACAACACGCTGCTCCCAATGTTGCTTGGAGATCATGACCGGCATCTGGCCCGGATAGAACAGAAATTGGGCGTGCGCCTGGCCTGTCGGGGCAACCGGATTGGCATTTCAGGCACGGCGGAGCAGGTGGTGGCGGCGGAAGCCGCTTTGGAAGCGCTTTATGAACAGTTAAAGCGCGGTGAGATGATCGATGGTCCGAAAGTGGATGCCGCCTTGCGCTTGACAGACCCTGCGAACGAGCCGCGCCTGCCGCTTTCAGACCTTCCTGCCATTCGCACACGCAAGGGCGCCATCGGCCCGCGCAGCCAAGGCCAGGCGGTTTATATCGACACGCTGGCCCGGCACGAGATGGTGTTTGGGCTTGGCCCCGCGGGCACGGGTAAAACGTATCTCGCCGTGGCTCAGGCTGTGGCCATGCTCATCTCCGGCCGGGTGGACCGGATTGTGCTCTCCCGACCCGCCGTGGAAGCCGGAGAGCGGCTCGGCTTCCTGCCCGGCGATATGAAGGAGAAAGTGGACCCTTATCTGCGCCCGCTTTACGACGCGCTGAATGATTTGCTGCCCGGCGACCAGCTGACCAAGCGCATGGCGACCGGCGAGATCGAGATCGCGCCGCTGGCCTTTATGCGTGGCCGCACGCTGGCGCATGCTTTCGTGATTTTGGACGAGGCGCAGAACACCACCGCCGTGCAAATGAAAATGTTCTTAACGCGCATGGGCGAAGGCACGCGTATGGTGATAACCGGGGATCTTTCGCAGATCGACCTGCCGCCCAACACGCGCTCTGGCCTGGCAGATGCCCTGGACACGCTGGAAGGCGTGCAGGGCATTGGTGTGACGCGCTTTACCAATGCCGATGTGGTACGCCACCCGTTGGTGGCGCGGATCGTCGAGGCCTACGACCAGCGATATAATGCGGCGAAGGAACACGCCCGGGAGCGGCAAGGTTAATCGCTCTGCGGTTGACCAACCCCCACGGGTTTGCGACAGACGCGAAGCAAATGGACGACCCTGGAAGTAGTGGCCCCCTCGGGGGCATCGAAATCGTCATCACGGACCGGCGCTGGCGCGCCCACGTGCCGGATGCAATTCGCCGCGTCGGTCGCGCTTTGGTGGCCAGTGGCTGTGCCGCCAGCGTGGCGTTAACCGATGACCTGACCGTGAAAAAGTTGAATTTCCGTGACCGCGGCAAGAACAAACCGACCAATGTGCTGACCTATGAGCAGCCCCCGGAAATATTGCTGGCTTTTGGCGTGGTGGCGCGGGAAGCCAGGTGCCAGCATAAGAGCATCGGCAACCATCTTTCGCATCTGATCGTGCATGGAGCTTTGCATTTGCAAGGCTATGATCACCACCACCCTGGCGAGGCACGCGAGATGGAGGCGCAGGAAACCCGCATTCTGGCGCGGCTGGATGTGCCCAACCCCTGGAAAAACCGATGAAGGGGAAAATCCGATGAGCGGCGCGCTCTCCCGCCTACTGAGCAAACTGCGCAGCCAGGAGCCATCTGTGCGCGAATCCATCGCGGAGCTGGTGCAGCAGCAGGAAAATGGCGGCGAGGATGCTCAGGCAGAGAGCGAATCTCTTGACCTCAACGCGCAGGAGCGCGCCCTCATCGGCAACGTGCTGCGCCTGCGGGATATCACCGCCGACGATGTGATGGTGCCGCGCCCGGATATTGTGGCGATGAAGGCGGATTTAACGCTGGATGCCGCGCTGGCGCTGATCCGCGAGGAAGGCCATTCGCGGATGCCGGTCTACCGGGACCATCTCGATGACGTGGCCGGCATGGTGCATATCAAGGATGTGTTCGGCTTTACCGGCAAGCCTGAGGATTTTTCTATGCATAAGATCCTGCGCAAGCCGTTGATGGTGGCCCCGCAGATCGCGGTTCTCGACCTGCTGCTGCAGATGCGCCAGATGCACACGCATCTTGCCCTGGTGGTGGATGAATATGGCGGCATCGACGGGCTGGTGACGATCGAGGATCTGGTGGAGACCATCGTCGGCGATATTTCCGACGAACATGACGAGATCGAGGGCCCGATGCTGATCGAACGACCCGACGGCGCCTACGACATCAATGCCCGGCTGCCCGTGGAGGAATTCGAGGAGAAGATCGGCCCGGTGCTCTCCGAGGATGAGCGCGAGGCGGATATCGAAACCGTCGGCGGGCTGGTGTTCAATCTGGCGGAGCGGGTGCCGGCCAGGGGCGAGATCATCAGCCATCCCGCCGGGGTGGAGTTCCTGGTACTGGATGCGGATGCAAGGCGCATCCGCAAGCTGCGCGCCCGTCGGACGAAGCCCGAAGACGCACCACCCGCGGATACATGACCCAATGCGGCCCAGTTGTGGTAACATATCAACACCTTGCCAAAGCCGAGCCCGTTGAGGTGAACAACCATGCCTAGCCAGACCGCGGAGACATTCCGCCATAGCCACGTGTTTCTTGCCACAGACCATGCGCGCAGCGAACGCCGTACCTGGTGGGTGATATGGATCTGCGCGGCCATGATGCTGGCCGAGATTCTTGGCGGATGGCTGTTCGGCTCGCTGGCGCTGATCGCGGATGGCTTGCATATGAGCACACATGCCGGGGCGTTGCTGCTTGCCGCCCTTGCCTACCGCTATGCCCGCCACCATGCCGATGATTCGCGGTTTTCCTTCGGCACGGGAAAACTGGGGGACCTTGCCGGCTTCACCAGCGCCATCATTCTGGCGATGATCTCGCTATTTATCCTTTACGAGGCGGTGATGAGATTTTTCGCACCGGTTCCGATTCATTTTGCGGCGGCGATTCCCATTGCCTGCGTCGGGCTCGTCGTGAACCTGGCGAGTGCCGCCATCCTCTCCGGCGGTCATGACCATGGCCATGACCATGGGCACCACCATCATGGCCATCATGGACATGATCATGAGCACGAACACGCCCATGGCATGGGAGCACGGGACAATAATATGCGCGCCGCGATCACGCATGTAGCGGCTGACGCGGCGGTTTCCATCCTGGTGATTGCAGGGCTGTTCGCGGCGCGTGGCTTCGGCTGGTTATGGATCGATCCGCTGGTGGGAATCATCGGCGCGGTTGTAATTGCCAGCTGGGCCGTGCGGTTGATTCGCGATACAGCGGGTATTCTGCTCGACATGACACCTGATGCTGCCATGCACGAGAAGCTTCGCGATACGATCGAGGGGGATGGCGATCAGCTGGCTGATCTGCATCTGTGGCGGCTGGGGCCGGGGCATTTCGGCGCCATTCTCTCCGTGGCGACGCAAATGCCCAGGGACGCTGCTTATTACCGCCTAAGGCTTTCACACTTCACTTCGCTCTCGCACCTGACGATCGAGGTGCAGCGGCTGTAAAGCGCCGCCTCAAACCGGGGGCGCGATGTAAATTGCCCGGAAATCGTTGACGTTCGTGTGGGTCGGCCCGGTGATGATGGATTGCCCGAGCGCCTCGAAAAATCCATGTCCGTCATGTCTGGACAGAAACGCGCGCGGCTCAAGCCCTAACGCCGCCGCGCGGACGCAGGTGCCGGGGGTCCAGATGGCCCCGGCAATGTCCTCGATCCCGTCGATCCCGTCAGTATCCGCGGCCAGGGCGTAGATGCCAGGGTGGTCCTGCGCCGCCAAGCCAAATGCCAGCAGGAACTCGACATTGCGCCCACCGCGCCCGGTCTCTTCATGGGCGCGCAATGTCACGGTTGTCTCACCGCCGGAAAGTAGCATGCAAGGAGGGGAGAAAGGCTGGCCGCGCGAGGCGATCTGTTGGGCGATTGAGGCCAGCACCGCGCCGGCATCCTTGGCTTCACCCTCCAGCCGGTCGCTCAGGATATGGGCGGGAATCCCCGAGGCGGTCACCAGCCGGGCCGCGGCATCCAGAGAGACCTGCGGGGTGACGGTCATATGCGTTTCTACCCCGGCAAGCCGCGCGTCGTCCGGCTTGACGCTCTCGCTCTCGGGCGAGGCCAGCACGGCCGCAACCGAGGGCGGCACCTCGATACGGTAACGCGCCAGAATTTCAACGGCCTCGGCGCTGGTCGAAGAATCAGCGACCACAGGCCCGGAGGCAATCGCTGCGGGATCATCACCCGGCACGTCCGACATCAGCAGTCCGACGACCCGTGCCGGGTGTGCGGCGGCAGCCAGCCGGCCGCCCTGCGTTTGTGAAAGATGGCGGCGGACGCAGTTGAATTCGTTGATTGCAGCACCTGAGCCCAGCAATGCCCGGTAGAGCCCCTGGATCTCCTCCAGAGTGATGCCGGGCAACGGCAAGGTAAGCAGCGCTGAGCCACCGCCGGAGACCAGTGTCAGCAGCAGATCATCCGGCCCCAGCCCCTGCGCGATTTCGAGACAGCGCTGGGCGGCCTTGAGACCAGCGGCATCAGGTACGGGATGCGACGCCTCGACAACCTCGATCCACTGCGTTGGCAAGGCATGGCCATAGCGCGTGACCACCAGGCCCTCCAATGGCGCGCCGTAATGTGCCTCCACGGCACGAGCCATGGACGCGGCCCCCTTGCCAGCCCCCAGCACGACAAGGCGCCCGCGCGGACGCTCCGGCAGGAATGGCTTCAGGCACCGCATGGGGTCGGCAGCGGCCACGGCGGCGTCAAAAGCGGCGCGGAGAAGAAAGGCAGGGTCTGTCATTGTAAAAGATTCCGTGGTGCGTCAGCCAAAAAGGCGCTTATATTTGCAATAAGCTGATCCGCCAAGACCTGCATCGGCTCTTCGCTGCCCCCAGGGTGCCGCAGCCTGCGGACACGACCCGCAAAAGCGCCGCCGTGTTGGTATCCTTCACGTTTGCTCCCTGCCTGCGACCTGGGGCGATCTGGTGCGGATGCTGCGGCAAGCATAGTCTGAATGTAGCGCGGTGCAAAACCGCCCGGCGCTCAATTGCGATGGCCCTCGGCTCGCTCGTAAAGTGAGCGAACCTAAAGTCATCGCGCTCTAGAGCCGGATGATTTTAGATCGAATCACGGCGCGATCCGCTCTAAAATCTGAATCCGCCTCTAAAACAATGAGATAGAGGGCGATTCAGACTTCAGGCTCGCGCGTAAAGTGAGCGAGCCTGAAGTCATCGCGCTCTGGGACATTGATGCAAAGCGGATTACGACGCGTGACCAGCAGTTTTGCCAGTCCAAGCCTGGCCAAGTCTGGCATCCAGGGCATATTTTCCGGGGCCGGCGGCATAAAGCAGCAGAAACCCACCGGCGATGCTGACATTCTTATAGAAATTTATCTCGTTTTCGTATTGAGCCGTGCCAGTCATCGTCCAGTAATGATGAGCCAAAAACCCAGTGGCAATGGTGTAGAGAGCCATCAGCACGGCAAGCGGACGCGTTGCAACGCCGAGCAGGATGGCGAGTGCCACGAAAACTTCCATAAAAATGGCGACCAACGCTGAAAGATGCGGAACCGGAACGCCGGTCTGAGCCATGTAGCCGACGGTTCCGGAATAATCGGTGAGTTTGTCCCAGCCGAATATCAGAAACAATACGACGAGCAGAAGGCGGGCAAGGAGGATGACTTCATCGGCGAAGTATCCCAGGCGCGTGGTCAACATGGATTTATGTCCTCTTGCTGGCGCGTTCATACGGCCAGTTTCGCGGTGATTTCGGCAACGTGCCGGCCAAGGAAACGCGCCCCGTCCAGTTCGTTTTCGCTGGGCTGGCG
>JAKAZY010000103.1 GCA_021826425.1 Pseudomonadota bacterium | reverse complement strand
ATCGACAAGACAACCCAGGCGCTGCCAGCCGCCAGCCTCTCCGGCACGGCCAACCTGAAGAACCAGAGTGCCGATGTGGATTTGAGAGCCAATGCCGGGCAGGATGTGAACATCATCGTGCGCGGCACGGCACCGCTTGCCATGACCGGGCCGATGCGGCTGGCCATGGCCGGGCGGGTGAATTTACCCGTGCTGAACCCGCTTCTATCAAAGATGAATGTGAAGCTGAACGGCATTGTCACCACCAACATGCAGCTGGCGGGCACGCCCAAGGCGCCCACCGGGCAGATGACGCTTTCCGCACAGAATCTGCGGGATGAAAGCGGCCCCGCCGCCGCCCTGCCGCCGGCCAGCATCAACGCCAAAGCCAATTTGAAAGGCCAGAGCCTGGGCCTGAACCTGGGCCTGAAGGCCGGACCGGATGTGCATTTCACCGTGACCGGCACCGCCCCCTTTACAGCCACGGGCCAGATGAACCTGGCCCTGGCCGGGCAGCTGGATTTGAAGCTGCTGGACCCGATTTTGATGGCGAACGGCAATCTCGTGCGCGGCGTTGTCACCGCGAATATGTGCATGGTGGGTACGCCCACGGCCCCGCGCGCCAACGGCACGCTGAAACTGGCCGATGGCACGGTGCAGAATATCGCCTCCGGCCTGAACCTGACCGCGATCAGCGCCAACATCTCCGCCGCAAGCCGGCTGATCACGCTGCAAAGCCTCAACGCCACCGCCGGCAAGGGCGATATTTCCGGGCACGGTACGGTTGATCTGGGCAACCCGGCGCTGCCGGTGGATATCGCCCTGAACGCCCAGAATGCCACGCCCATCGCCTCTGACCTCATCACCGAAACGCTGAACGCGGCGCTGAGCCTGAAAGGCGACATGAAAAACCAGCCCACCCTGGCCGGGCGGATCGACATCGTGAAAGCCAACATCAATATTCCGAAATCTCTGCCGCCATCAGTTGCCAATCTGCCGATCCATGACGCCAGCGAACCACCCGCCCCGCCCCATGCCGCCGCGCCCCAGATTCCACCAATCGGGCTCGCACTCGACCTACATGCCAAGAACCAGATCTTCATCCGCGGCGATGGGCTGTTCGCTGAGCTAGGCGGGCATATCAAGATTGGCGGCACGGCAAATAATCCGCAGCCTTCCGGCGGCTTCAGCCTGATCCGGGGCAATGTCTCGCTGGCGGGCAAAACCCTGCAATTCACCTCCGGCAAAATCGACTTCAATGGCGGCGGCTTTATCCCGGCGCTGGACCTGGAGGCGAGCGCCGCCACCAGCAATAACGGCACCGCCACGCTGGTTATGGGCGGTACGGCGGCGAAACCGCAGATAAGCCTTACCAGCACCCCGCCCTTGCCATCGGATGAAGTTCTCTCCCAGTTGCTATTTGCCAAAAGCACCACCAGCCTGACACCGTTTCAGGCGGCTTCGCTGGCGGCGGCTCTGGCGCAAATCGCCGGCCTGGGCGGCGGCATCAACCCGCTGGATTCGGTGCGCAACGCGCTGGGGCTGGACCAGCTTTCCATCGGCAGCTCCGCCAGCGGCGCACCCTCGGTGCAGGCCGGGCGCTACGTGGCGCCAGGCGTTTATGTGGGGGCCAGCCAGGCCACCAGCGGCCAGGGCACCACGGCAAATGTAGAGATCAATTTGTACAAGGGGCTGAAGCTGCAAAGCTCCACCGGCACGGACAGCACCGGCCAGAACAGCAGCAGCGTCGGGCTTAGCTATCAGTTCAATTACTAGAGCGCGATGACTTTAGGTTCGCTCAAACATAAAACTAGAAACTAGAGCCCGATCGGCTCTATTTCATCGATCTGGAGGCGGAACCCAGGGCACGAGGTTAAGTGCTGTCAGATTCAGCGCCTTATTTGTAGCCAGCCGCAGCGCGGTTCCCGGCACCTTATAAAACCGCTCCAGCCCGGCGCGCCCGGCCAATTGCAAACACGGCCTGGTGCCCGGCCCATGCGGAAAGAAAATCACGGTGTCCGGCATTGAGTGCTGCGGAGACATCACCCACTGCGCCCGCTTGAAAAGATCCGGGGCCAGCGAGATCACGCTGCCATCCGCAACAACATGGCCAAGCGGGGCGCGCCCGAAGGCGGCCATTGCCTGCTCGGTGGCGGTTTGGACCGCCAGGCTGGGGGGATTAAAAAAATCACCTGGAAAATGCTGCTCTTGCGGGTTTTGTAGCCCCCACAAGCCAATGAAGGACGCAAGCAACATCGCCACGAATGCAAAAAATGTACGCCGGCGCTGTAAAAAACCGGCAACCCCGAATCGCTCCGCAAACATCTGGGCCGACAACGGCCAGAAAAGCCCAAAGACCATCGGGAACGGATAATAATTGCTGAGCGTACCGGCGATCTGGCTGACCGCAAGCCAGTTCAGCCCCAGCCAGGGCAGGCATGACACAAACCCCGCCGCAAGTGCGGGCATTTGCCAACGTTCCGCCAGAACAAGCCCGATCACAAACGGCAAAAATAAATAAACCCGGTACAGGCAATAAAACACCAGGCGCATGGCCAGCTGCGTAAAGCTGATCTCTGAAAATAGCGGGGTGCCAAGATACACGCGCCGCAATGCGTCACCGCCTGGGAAGTATAAATGCTGGACCGCCACGGCCACCACACTCCAGCACAGCGCGGCCACAGCATAGCCCAGCAGGATGCGCAGCTTTGCCCGGTCAACTCCTTGCCAATACAGCCCCAACGCGCCGGTCAGCAGCACCAGCCCGAGGTGAAACCCCGCATCCTCCCGCGTCATCAGGCAGAGGATGAAGAACAGCCGCGCCAACCAGACTCGGCCACAGGCCAGCGCCGCCAGAAAGGCCATGCCGGCGGCGACGATCAAAAGCTCGAAATGTGGGTTGCAGGATGCCGCGATCACCATGCCGTTGAAGGCGAATAAAACCGCGAGACCAGCCGCCAAAGGCCGCGCCACGGCCAGCCGTGCCAGCAACACGTATACCGGCAGCGCCATGATCGCTTGCACCACGCCCAGAAACACCGCGAAGAACTGCACCCGAGTGAGCGGCAACAGCCAGGAGATGCCGGATGTCAGCCAGAACACCAGCGCCATATGGGTGGCAAGAAAACTCTGTCTGCCTGAAACCTGCGGCAGGCGCAGCATCCAATCACTATGCCAGATGATCGAGGCCAGCACCCCGTCATCGCCCCACCAGACGCCGTTGATATAAAAGCTGCGCAGTCCCAGCGTGAAGAAGGCCGCCAGCGGGATGGCCGCCACCAGCAGCGGCAGCCCCAGGCGCAGAAGCTTATTGCCGCTCACGCGTGGCTGAGAAGGTAATCTCAGGGAAGTTTTCCTTCATCCGGTTCAGCTCCCAGGCATTGCGCACCAGGTATACCGGCGCGCCGTCGCGGTCTTCGCTAATGGCACTCTTGTTCACCTCGATGAAGAATTTCAACCGCGCCGCATCCTCGGAGAAGATCCAGCGCGCCGTGTCGAAGGGCGCCGGGTCGAAGCCAATCGGCACGTTATATTCCTGCTCAATCCGCGAGGAGAGCACATCCAGCTGCAGCATGCCGACGACGCCGACGATCCAGTCCGCCCCGGTCATCGGCCGGAACACCTGGGTGACACCCTCTTCCGCCAGATCCTCCAGCGCCTTGCGCATCTGCTTGGCCTTCATCGGGTCGGCCAGGCGCACCCGGCGCAGGATTTCCGGGGCGAAATCCGGAATGCCGGTGAAGCGCAACTTCTCGCCCTCGGTCAGCGTGTCGCCCACCCGCAGCGTGCCATGGTTGGGAATGCCGATGATGTCGCCGGGGAAGGCTTCTTCCGCCAGCGAGCGGTCCTGGGCGAAGAAGAAGATCGGCGCCTGGATCGCCATCGGCTTGCCGGTGCGCGAATGGTTTAACTTCATGCCGCGGGTGAATTTGCCGGAGCAGATGCGGGTGAAGGCGATGCGGTCGCGGTGCTGCGGGTCCATATTCGCCTGCACCTTGAACACGAAGCCGGTCACCGGCTTCTCCTCCGGCGCCACCTCGCGCACATCGGTCGCGCGGGGCTGCGGCGGCGGGGCGTTGGCGACCAGCCCTTCCAACAGCTCACGCACGGAGTAATCCTTCAGCGCCGAACCGAAATAAACTGGCGTCAGATGCCCTTCCTCGAAAGATTGACGGTCAAATTCCGGGTAGGCCGCGCGGATCAGCTCCACATCCTCATCCAGCTGCACCTTCTGGTCAGCCGGGATGGCGAAGCTCTGCGCCGGGCCGTCCTCGCCGGGCTTGCGGGCGGAAACCAGCTTGTCGTTGCGGATGTCAAAACAACCACGGAACAGCCCGCCCGAGCCGATCGGCCAGACCATCGGGCAGATATCCAGCGCCAGCGTATCCGCAATCTCGTCCAGCAGCGCGAACGGGTTCTGGCCCTCACGGTCAATTTTGTTAATGAAGGTGGTGATGGGAATATTCCGCAGGCGGCAGACCTCGAACAGTTTTTTGGTCTGCAGCTCGATGCCCTTGGCCGCGTCAATCACCATCACCGCAGAATCAACCGCCGTGAGCGTGCGGTAGGTATCCTCGGAGAAATCCTCGTGGCCTGGCGTGTCCAGCAAATTGAACACCGCCCCGCCGAATTCGAAGGTCATTACCGAGGATGTGACAGAGATGCCGCGCTGGCGCTCGATCTTCATCCAGTCCGAGCGGGTGTTGCGCCGGTCCTGCCGGGCCTTCACCATGCCCGCCTCGCGGATGGCGCCGCCAAACAGCAGCAGCTTCTCGGTCAGCGTGGTCTTGCCCGCATCCGGGTGGGAAATAATTGCGAAGGTCCGGCGCGGGGGAACCCCGGCAGCCGCCTCGCTCTGGTGCAGGGCCTGGTCCATCGCGGCGCTCTAGCAAGGTTTCGCGCCAAAACCAACCAGCCGACCTACCACGGCACAATCTTGCCGCGATAATCCCTGAACTCATGCCCGCCACCCCCGGCCCGGCTTTCCAGCACATCGGCCATGCCTCGCGCGCTCGTCTCAACATCCAGCGGCGCGTTGAGGCCACCCATATCCGTGCGCACCCAGCCCGGGTGCAGGTTGGTGATGGTAAGATAATCATGCGCGGCGGCGAAAGCGCGGGTGAGCCGGTTCAGCATCGCCTTACTGGCGCAGTACAACTCGCTGGCATCATTAGCGTTCAACTCCAGGCTGCCCATCGCCGAGGACATGAAGGCCAGCACGCCAGTTTCGGGCCGCAGCGTCGGCACCAGCCCCTCCGCCAGGCGCACGGGGTTGATGGCATTGGTCATCACCACATGCGAAATATCTTCAACCTTAACCTCGCCCAGGGTCTTCTCAAGCGGGCCGTAGATACCGGCATTCAGTACTACCAGATCGAAGACCTTGCTCTTCATCCGCTCAAGGAACGCCTCAGTCAGGTTGGGGTTGTTGATATCGAGCGTGTCCAGCGTCAACTGCTCATAATAATTCTCAAGCCCGCCGCCGGAGATGGCGGAGCGCACGGTGGCGGTGACATGATATCCGCGGCGCAGAAACTCCCTGGCCAGCCCAAGGCCCAGCCCGCGCGATGCCCCCACCACGAGAATGCGCTTCCTGTCCAGCTTGGTGGCCATTACCCCTCCTTCATCCATCGTCCCGCAAGAGAAACGCCTATCCGCCCGCAAAACAAGAGCCATGCGCGAATGTGGCTTGGCAAAACATGATTTGCTACTTAGCCTGATTGCCCAATGCAAACGAACCAAACCCCTCTTAGCAACGCCTTTGCCATGATTATTGGCAAAGTGTGGCTGCGCGCGGGGTTGCGGAGGGGGTGAACGGAAACATTCCGGTCTGAGAGTCTTCACCACCCCGCCCGATCCTTCCGGCGGGGTTTGTTTTGGGGAACATCACTCCGCCCCTCTCCAGTAACGAGGAGCCTTTCCCATGTCTGCCCTGGCCTTATTGCCGCTGCTGGTTTTCTGCGCTGCCGCCGGTCTTGGCTTCGCCGCCGTGGCGGTGGGGCGGATCAAAGCGCGCCGCCCTATCCCACCCCCGCCGCGTGGCTTTCGCCCGGTGGTCATCCAAGGCGGCAAGGCGCAAATGCCGACCCAGGAAACCCGGCCATGACCAGCATTTGCACGGGCCATGGCAAGGCTGCGCTGATGCCCATATAATGCAACCAACCATACAGGAGGGTGCGATGAGCACGGCACATTACAAGATCGTTCCACACGATGGCGGCTTCGCCTACACGCTGAACGGTAGCTTCTCCGAAACCTTTCGTACCCACGACGCCGCCCTGAAAGCCGCCCGCCGCGCCGCTCATGAACAGCGTGTGCCGGGCGAGACGGGACTGATCCAATATCAGACCGCCGATGGCGTCTGGCACACTGAAAACGCTTTGGGTATCGACCGACCGGAGGCAGACGTGGAAGGCTGAACTCAGGCTGCGTGCCGGCAAGCTGGTCGGATCTCGGCGCCATCTCCGGCACGCTTGACAATCAGACGTGCCGGGTCGAACCGCCGGGGGGCCACGAAGCTAAACGCCATCCGCCCGGCCCCGGCGCCGGAGCGTGCCAGATCCTCGCGGAAATCGCAGGCCAGCGCCTCTCCCAACTTGCGCCCGCCTGCATAAAATTCCAGCGTTTGCGGCAGATCCGGCCAAGCTATGTCCTGCGCCCAGCCCTCAACACGCCGGGCATCGGCACGATCGACACAACCGCGCAGCTCCCCAAACGGCTGTCCCAAACCGGCGATCAGCGGCCGCAACACCTGCGCTAGTGCCGGGCCGTGCAGCGGCCTGGGGGCGCAAAGGGAAATCTCTTTGGGCTCCTGGTCCGTCCCAAAACGCTTGAGGAACTCTGCATGGTTATGAAACTGGCGGCGCAGGCCTGGGCCATTAGCGAAGCTCTCGCTCCAAGCCCCCTCCGCCAGCAGGCAATCATGCGCCTCGAATTCCGGCAAGAAATACTCGACCTCCTCGCCGGTGTAATCCTGGGTGATGCTCACCCCGTTCACCAGCGCACGGGCAGGAACCAGCACGCCGCCCAGCAGCATCGAGTGGCCGGGCGAGACGAACAGAGCACGGTGCGGCAGCCCACCGCCCAGCGCGCCGGGTTGGATACAGATTGGAATGCGCTCCCGATTGCCACGCACATCTTTCGGCGCATAACG
>JAKAZY010000102.1 GCA_021826425.1 Pseudomonadota bacterium | reverse complement strand
CACCCCCCTGCCCGACTGCATGGTGCGAATCAACGTGACGGATACCGGCCCCGGCATCACCCCGGATATCGCAGCGCATCTCTTCCAGCCCTTCGTCACCAGCAAGGCTCAAGGCATGGGTGTCGGGCTTTCGGTGTCGCGCACCATCATCGAGGCGCATGGCGGCAAGCTATGGGCGGAGCCCCGACCCGGCGGCGGCACCATCTTCGCCTTCACCCTGCCCGGCAGCCCGCATGAGGCAGCGCGCCGGTGACAAACGCCCCGGTGCATCTGATCGACGATGACGAGGCGGTGCGCCGGGCCGTCAGCTTTCTGCTGGCCAGCATGGGCTTCATGGTCGAGGCCTACGAATCCGCCTTGGTCTTTCTGGAAAAGCTCCCCGCTTCGCTCGACGGCTGTGTCCTCACCGATATACGGATGCCCGGCATGTCGGGGCTTGAGCTGCAGCGCGCGCTCAACAACCGGCGCGTCTTTATGCCGGTGATCGTCATGACCGGCCATGGCGATGTGCCGCTGGCCGTGCAGGCGATGAAGGAAGGGGCGGTGGATTTCATCGAAAAACCGTTTTCGGATGAAACGCTGCTGGCCGCCGTTCGCGAGGCTCTGGCGCGCCAGGCCCATGAATCAGCGCAGCGAGCCAGCCACAAGGAATTCCAGACCCGGCTTGACCGCCTCACCCCGCGTGAGCGCCAAGTGATGGACGGGCTGGTCAACGGCCTGCCAAACAAAAGCATTGCCTACGACCTTGCGATCAGCGCCCGCACGGTCGAGATCTACCGCGCCAATCTGATGACCAAAATGCAGGCCAACAGCCTTCCGGATCTGGTGCGCATGGTGCTGCTGGCAGCCAGCTCCGCAGAAAGATAAAGCCGCCTCTAAAACAATGAGATAGAGGGCGATTCAGACTTTAGGCTCGCTCGTAAAGTGAGCGAACCCAAAGTCATCGCGCTCTAAAGCAATCTGCCTTTAGATTGACGCGGCGGCGCCAAGACAAATGCATGCAATTGCTCGCTCAAACATAAAATTAGAGCGTTCAGCTAAAAGCTGAGCGCTCTAATCAGGACGGCTTTATGCAAAACGCTTTTTGCCTGGATCAGCCGCGCAGAGCCTTGGGCAAGCTGGTAATCGCCTGGTCAATCAAGGCGGCATCGGCATCGTTGCTCACGTTGTCGCGCAGAATGGCCGCAGAGACCGTGGTCGCGATGTCGATGGCAACGGCGCGCACCTCTTTTACGGCGACGGCCTGGGCAGCTGCAATCCGCTCCACCGCCATACGCTCGCGGCGCTGGGCATTGGCGGTGGCTTCGGCGGCCAGTTCTGCCGCCAGGCGCTGGGCTTCGGCATGGGCGGTGGCCAGAATGTGTTTCGCATCCTCAGCCGCCTGAACCTGCTTCTGCTTGGCGTCGGCCAGCATGGCCTCGGCCTCAGCCTTCAGCTGGGCGGCTTCGTCCAGGGCCGCCTGCACGGCGAGGGTTCTTGCATCAAGTATGCCGACTACGGCAGCCACCACCTTGCGCCCAGCAAGGAGCGCGAAAATAAGGATAGCAATGAAAACCCAGAAGGTGCCATGCGCCCAGAAATTCGCGTAGAGAGCATCGTATTCCATTGCCTACGCCGCCTTTCGCGCTGCCAGCGCATCATCCACCCGCCGCACCAGATCTTCCTGTGCAGGAACCGAGCCGGTGAGCTTGATGAGCATTTCCCGCGCGGCCTCAGAGGCAACCGGCTTGATCGCCGCCATGGCCGCATCGCGGGCAGAAATAATCTGCGCCTCGGATTCGGCAAGCTTGGCGTCAAGCTCGGCGTTCAACGCAATCGCTCTGGCAGAAGCCTCTGCCTTTGCATCGGCCACCGCTTTTGCCACCTCGGCTTGCGCATTAGCGCGTGCCGTGGAGAGTGTAATCGTGAGCTGCGCTACCGCCCGGTCCGCTTCCAGCTTGGCGGCGCGGGCCGCTGCCAGGTCGCGGGCAATCACAGCGGCGCGGTTTTCCAGAACCTTGCCCATTTGCGGCAAGCCCCAGCGCGACAGCAGGAGGTAGAGCACCACCAGGATAACCGCCATCCAACCGACCTGGTCCAAGGTGAGCGGGTTGGCGAAATCCATCTGCGGCATCGTTCCCTCGGCCAGCGCGGCAGAGGGGGCAAGTGCCAGCAACAGAGCGGCGCTGAAACGACGCATCTTAGGTGAACAGAATAACCAACGCGATAACCAGCGCATACAGCGCCACGGCTTCTGTCAGCGCGAAGCCGAGCAGCACATCGCGGAACATCGCATCACGCGCAGCCGGGTTGCGGCCAACGGAGGACACGAAAGAACCAAACAGGTTGCCGATACCAACGCCCGCACCGGCGACACCGATGGTGGCCAGACCGGCACCGATATCCCTGGCGAGCAGAGCGGCAGACTGAGGATCCATGTAACTAATTCCTTTCCGAATAGGCTTTTGAGAGGTCTAGGTCAGTGCATATGCACTGCATCGTGCAGATACAGGCAGGTAAGAATGGCGAAAACATAGGCCTGCAGCCCGGCCACGAGCAATTCCAGAGCGGCCAGGGCGACATTGAGGCCCAGCGGCACGACGGAAGCGATGGCCCCGAACACGCCGAACCCCGCGGTAAGCAGCAGCATGAAGCCGGCGAACACCTCCCACATCACGTGCCCGGCGGTCATGTTGGCAAACAAACGCACAGAGAGCGAAACCGGCCGAGAGAGGTAGGAGATGATCTCGATCGGCACGAGCAGCGGCAGCAGCCAGCCGGGCACGCCCTCGGGCACGAAGAATTTCAGGAACCCGAAGCCGTGCGTGTAAAAGCCTACCCCCGTGGAGAACAGGAACACAAACAAGGCCAAAGTCAGCGTAACCGCGATATGCGAGGTGAAAGCGAAGAAGTAAGGAAACAGGCCGATGAGGTTACCCAGCAGGATGAAGCTGAAAATAGTGAACACCAGCGGGAAGAAGCGTTTACCTTCCTCGCCGATCGTGTCCAAGCACATATTGTGCACAAACTCGTACAGCACCTCAACCAGCGCCTGCATCCGGCCTGGAACCAGGGCGCGGGCCTTCAACCCGAGGGCGAAAAGCCCGGCGATGATGATGGCGGCGGCCAGCATGGCCTCGTTCGAGTTAGTAAAATTGATCGCACGGCCGATCGGCCCGAGACCAGTGGTCAGGCTGAATTGTCCCAGCGCGTCGATCGATGGTCCCGCCATGTGTCTACCCTGCCTGAAGCCGTCTTCTCACCGCTTGCGCGGCGCCTTGTTAATCCCGGCGCTGCGCCCGCAACAAATTGCGCAGGCCAGCCGCCAAACCCACCGGCACCATGAGGATCATCAGCCATGGCTTGGTGTGGAAAAGCCTATCCAGCCCCCACCCAATCACCACGGCGATGACCATCGCGGCCACCATCTCAACCCCCAGCCGCATCGCCAGCTCGATCGCGCGTTGCGCCGAGCCAGCATCGCCCTTACCCGGTTCCTTGCGTTTGGGGCCGTCAGCCGCGTCTTCCGCCGCCTGCAACCGTTTCTCAAACGCCGTTTTTTCCGGGCCGTCGCTCATGCACCTATGTTTCTTGCGGAATTCCGCCGGGAGGTTGCGGCGGTTGCTAACCTTACCCCCCCGCACTGTCAAGAATGAATAAGCTTTATAGTGCATATGCGGCACCCGCACCGAAATCGCCCAACAAGGGCAGTTGACGCGGTTACGGACGGACCGTCACTTATTCACGAGTCGTTTAAATTCGAGGACTCGCCTTGCCTGTGGAAATGCTGCGCGAATTGCCGCTGGACCAAATTCTGCTCGGTGACGCCGGGACCATGCTACGCATGCTGCCTGACGCCTCGATCAACTGCGTCTTCGCCGACCCCCCTTATAATCTGCAACTGCGCGGCGAACTGCGCCGCCCGGATGACAGCCTGGTGGACGGCGTGGATGACGATTGGGATAAGTTTGACGATTTCGCCGCCTATGACACCTTTACCAGGGAGTGGCTCGGCGAATGCCGCCGGGTGCTGAACAAGGACGGGACGATCTGGGTGATCGGCTCTTACCATAATATCTTCCGCATCGGGGCGATCATGCAGGATTTGGGGTTCTGGATCTTAAATGACGTCATTTGGCGCAAGACCAACCCGATGCCCAATTTCCGCGGCCGGCGCTTCACCAACGCGCATGAAACCATGATCTGGGCAGCCAAAAGCCAGCAAAGCCGCTATAAATTCAATTACCAGTCGATGAAGGCGCTGAACGACGACCTCCAGATGCGCTCGGACTGGACGCTGCCGCTCTGTACCGGAAATGAGCGTCTTAAAAACATGCATGGGCTGAAGCTTCACCCCACCCAGAAACCCGAGGCGCTACTGCACCGGGTTATTATGGCTTCCACCAGCCCAGGCGATATCATCGTGGACCCGTTTCTGGGCTCGGGCACCACGGCGGCGATGGCCAAACGGTTACATCGGCATTTCATCGGTATTGAACGTCACCCCGCCTACGTGGAGGCCGCCTGGGGCCGCCTTAAAGCTGAGGAACGCGCGCCCCGGACCGCCGTGGTGGCACCGCCCACCGGGCGGGAGACGCCGCGAATCGCCTTTGGCAGTTTCGTGGAGCGCGGCATCGTCCGCCCCGGCACACAGGTAACGGATAAGCAGCGCCGCTTCGCTGCCGAGGTGACGGCCGAAGGTGCATTGGTATGCGGACCCCATCGCGGTTCCATCCACCAGGTGGGTGCAGCGGTGCAAAATGCGCCAAGCTGCAATGGCTGGACCTTCTGGCATTTCGAACGCAACGGGCAGTTTTTGGCGCTGGACGTTCTGCGCAAGGAAGATCAGGAGGGGTGAGCTACTCATAAATTTAATCTATGAGTTAACCTGAAACGATAAAAAAATCTGTTAGAGCGCGATGACTTTAGGTTCGCTCACTTTGCGAGCGAGGCTAAAGTCTGAATCGCCCTCTACTTCATTGATTTAGAGGCGGATTCAGATTTTAGAGTGGATCACTCCGCGATTCGATCTAAAATCATCCGGCTCTAGTAGATTTTCCTTACCGCGCCACCCGGCCGGATTGGCCGATAAGCTTCTGCGCCAGCAGCACGGGCACCGCCGTGAACAGGATGATGGCGAACACCACCACATTCACCTCCGGCAATTGCTGGCCCAGCCGAATGGCACCGAAAATCCATAACGGCAGGGTGTTCTGCGCCCCGGCGGTGAAGGTGGTGACGATCACCTCGTCGAAAGAGAGGGCGAAGGCCAGCAGCGCCCCGGCGCCGATGGCGCTGGCCATCATCGGCAACTGGATAAGGCGGAAAGTGCGGAACGCATCGGCCCCCAAATCCGCCGAAGCCTCAGTGAGCGAGCGAGGCATCCGCCTGAGCCGCGCCACCACGTTATTATAGACGATCACCACGCAGAAGGTGACGTGGCCGGCGACGATGGTCCAGTAGGAGAGGTTCACCCCCCAGAAGGCGAAATAGGCCGCCAGCGCCATGCCGGTGAGAATGCCGGGCAGGGCAATGGGCAGCACGACGATGAAGCTCACCACCTCCTTCGCGGCACTTTGCATTCTGGCCACCGCCATCGCGGCCAAAGTGCCCAGCAGCATCGCCGCCAGCGTTGCCACCGAGGCCACCTCCAACGAGAGCAACAGCGCCTGGCGCACCGCCTCATCGTTCCAGGTATCGGCGAACCAATGCAAAGCGAAACCCATGATTGGCCAGGCCGGAATGGGTGCGGCCGAGAAAGCGTAGAGAATGATCACCACGATAGGAATGAACAGGAAGGCGAAGATAGCCGCGACAGCCGCCCAAATAAGTGTTTCAGAGCGCATCGAACGCCCCCAATTTCCGGGCGATGAGCAGGAACACCGCCATCACCCCCAAGGGCAGCACCGCATAGGCCGCGGCGAAGGGGATATTGTTGGTGACGCCGACATTGGAATAAACCACATTGCCGATGAAATCCGACCCGCGCCCACCGACCAGCATCGGCGTCACGTAATCGCCCAAGGTGAGAGAGAACGTGAAGATGGCGCCCGCCACCATGCCGGGCAGCGCCAGCGGCAGCACCACGCGGCGGAAGGTGGAAAGGCCGCGCGCACCAAGATCCGCCGAGGCTTCCAGCAGGCTGGGGGGGATGCGCTCGACGCTCGACGCCACGGGCAAAATCATGAAGGGCAACCAGAGATAGGAAAACACGATCCACATGGCCCAGTTGCTGTAGCCGATATGTGCTCGTGGCAGGCCGATCTCCATCAGCGCCCAGTTCAGCAGCCCGTTATGAGACAGAATTACCCGCCACGCATAAACCCGCGCCAGATAGCTGGACCAGAGCGGCACCATCACCGCCGCCATCATCGCCGCGCGCAGGCGAGGGCCAGCCAGGCGGATCATCGCATACGCCACCGGCCAGGCCAGGATGACATCCGTGATGGTCACCGCCGCGGCAATGCCGATGGTGCGCAGGGCGATGCGGATATAGACCGGGCCGGAGAAAATCTGTTGGAAATTGACAAAAGAGAAACCAGGGATGAGGTCGCCGCTGAGGTCATCAACCGTCCAGAAAGACGTGACAAGCAACGCGCCAATGGCCGCAAGGTAAAGCCCGGCGAACCATGCCCCCGGCAGGCCGAGCAAGGCGGTATTCGCCATGCCCGGTCGCCGCCAGCCAAAGGCGGAAAGCGCCCTCTTCAAGCTCATCCTTTAATCGCCTGCCATTCACGCTGCCAGGCGGAATAGTCCAGGCAATCATGCTCGCCATTGCCACAATCCGTGCGCGGGGTCTTCCAGAACTTGATCTGGTCGAAATACGAGGCCGGGGCGTTGGCGTGGTATTGCGCGCAGGCGCCGGGCTGCTGGGCGTCCATCTCCTTGCAGGCCAGGGTATTGGCCGGGGTTTCACCAAAATAGATCGCCTGCTCCGCCTGCACCTTGGGCGTGGTGACCCAGTTGATCCACTCATAGGCACAATTGGGGTGCGGGGCTTTGGCGGAGATCATCCAGGTATCGGCCCAGCCGGTCGCACCTTCCTGCGGGATGGTGTCAGCCACCGGCACCTTGGCGGCTTGCAGCGTATTGGTCTGATAGGGCCAGGCGGCCCCCACCACGGCATCGCCCGAGGTGAAGAGCTGGATTTCATCCGATGCCAGCGCCCAGTATTTCTTGATGAGCTTGGACTG
>JAKAZY010000101.1 GCA_021826425.1 Pseudomonadota bacterium | reverse complement strand
TCGCCGCGATTCTCTGGATCATCGGATACGACACCATCTATGCCCACCAGGACCGGGCCGACGACACGCTGATCGGTGTTAAATCCACCGCCCGGCTGTTTGGAAACCGCACGCGCGAGGCGCTGTGCATCTGCTATGGCGGCGCGTTTCTGCTGCTGTTCATCGCCATGGGCGCGTTCTCGTTGAATGTTTGGGGCTATCGGCTGATGATGCTGCCCGGTGCGCTGCTGGCCTGGCAAATCATCCGGTTGGATATCGATAACCCGGCCCTCTGCCTGGCATTGTTCAAGCTCAACCGCGAGGTTGGGTTGAGCGTGGCCCTGGCGATTCTGGTCGGGTGGCTTTAGAGACTGTTGTTCTTTGGCAGAGATCTTATCCGACCGCATCTGACCACCAAGTTATTATGTGTTTAACTAAGCGGTTAATGAGTACGTTCTTCCGGCCGAGCCGTTATAATGAGTCAATGATCTGCATGAACAAAAGCCGTCTCGCCGCAGCCCTTCTTGCCCTGAGCATGCTGACAATTCCCCGCGCGCAGGCGGCCCAGCTTGCTGGTGTCAGCATGCCCAACACGGAAATGCTGGGGGCGCAGACCTTGACGCTCAACGGCATCGGGCTGCGAACCTACTCGTTCCTGCATGTGCATGTGTATGTCGCGGGTCTGTATCTGCCGCACCCGATGGACAATGCCCACAGCATCCTTGAGTCGCCAGCACCCAAGATCCTGCAGCTACATTTCATACGCAGCGTCGGTTTGTCCCAGGTGCGGCACTCATGGAAAAAAGGATTGATCGCGAATTGCGTGGCGCCATGCACGCTGAGCAATGCCGAACTCAATAAGTTTTTGGGAGCGTTGCAGCCGATTACCGCCGGGGAGGAGGTGAAATTCGTTTTCACGGGACAGGGCTTCAGCGCCTATGAAAATGGCCGGGATATGGGGTATGTCGGCAACCCACAACTGGCGCAGCTCGTGCTGGCGGTGTTCATCGGCCCGCATGTGGACGCACCCGACCTGAAAAGTGAGCTTCTGGGCACCCATTGACGCTCAGCTAAAAACCGGGACATTGAGCTGGCCGGGGTGTCTGCGCTGTGCAGACTGAGATTATACCCGTTGAACCTGTCTGGGTCATGCCAGCGAAGGGAGAGCGCCAATGGGCCTCAATTTTAATCGTCTCAATCGTCGTCTGTTTTTATCCGCCGCCACGGGTGCGCTTGCCGCCCCCGCCATTTCGCGTGCCGCGGCACCGCTGCCTTTCACGTTAATTCTGGACTGGTTCGTGAACCCGGACCACGCCCCCCTGTTTGCCGCTAAATATTGCGGCGCCTATGCGAAGGCCGGGCTGGATGTAAAGCTGGTGGCACCAACGGACCCTGATCTGCCGCCGCGCCTGGTGGCCTCCGGCAAGGCCGATGCGGCGCTGACCTACCAGACCCAGCTCTATCTGCTGGTGGACCAGGGTTTGCCCGTGCGCCGCACCGGTACACTGATCGACAAGCCGCTCAACACCCTCACCGCGCTGAAGCGCAGCGGCATTTCCAAACTCACCGACCTGAAGGGGCGTAAGGTGGGTTACTCCGTGGCCGGGGTGGAGCCAGTGATCATCGGCGCAATGCTGAAACATGTTGGCATGAGCTTGCAGGATATTCAGCTCGTGAACGTGAATTTCGAGCTGGTTTCCGCGTTGCAGACGAACGCTGTGGATGCAGTGATCGGCACCTACCGGACTTACGAGGATATCCAGCTCGCCCAGGCTGGACTGGACCCGGTGGTGTTTCTGCCGGAAGATTACGGCGTGCCGGCATCCGACGAGCTGCTGCTTCTCTCCAATGCAAGCGGCCTGAACAACCCGGCGCTGCCAGCATTTCTTGGCGCATTGAAGGAAGGTGTGGCAGCGTTGCGAACCGACCCAGACGGGATGTTGGTGAAATTCCTGAAGGATAACCCCAGCTTGAACGACAAGCTGGACATCGCCTCCTGGCATGCGATGCCGCCTTATTTCGCGGCTGATCCGGCGGCGCTGGACGTGCAGCGTTATAAAACCTATCGGGATTTCCTGTTCGAGAACGGCGTGATTAAACAGAAACTGCCTTTGAGTAATTATGCGGTGACCATCGCCTGAGCCCAGAGCGCGATGACTTTAGGTTCCCTCATTTTGTGAGCGCGCCTAAAGTCTGAATCGCCCTCTGCCTCATAGTTTTAGAGGCGGATTCAGATTTTAGAACAAATCACGCCCGTAATTCGTTCTAAAATCATCCGGCTCTAAAAAACCCCGGCAGTTGCCTGCCGGGGTTTTTGTTTCAACCTGAACGGCTCAGTGGAAAATGATTTCCACGCGGCGGTTCTGCGGCTCGCGCACGCCTGTGCCGGTGGGCACCAGCAAATGGGTTTCGCCGTAGCCATGCATCTCGATCTCGGAAGCGGGGACGCCATCTGCCACCAGCTGGGCGGCAACCGCCTTCGCGCGCTTGATAGACAGACCCATGTTGTAATCAGCCGTACCGGAGGTATCGGTATAGCCGTTCACCTCAAGCGTGGTGACGTTCTGGGTGTGGGAGTCAGACGCCGCCTGGGCGATGATTTGCATGGCGCGCTGGGTCAGGTCGTACTTATCCCAGTCGAAGAACACCAGATAGGTTTTGGTCGGAGCCGGAGCCGGAGCTGCCATCGGCGCGGCAGCCGGCGTGGGCGCCATGACAGGAGGTGCTGGGGGCGAAAACTCATACCGCAGCCCGATATTGATCTGGTTGTTATATTCGCCCTGCTGGCGGAAACTGACAGGGAAAAAAGCGCCCGTGGAATGATAACGGCGCGCCGCCGTGAGGCCGATGAAGCGGTATTCAACCGTGGCGGAAAGCCCCCTCACCGGCGCGATCGGGAAAGAAAGACCAACAATGCCCTGATAGGCGAAGGAGCCGTGACCCTCATTGATTTTCAGCGCGGCATTGAAATTATTATACTGGGCCTGCTGCCAGCCAATGCCCGCGCCAAGGTAAGGGTAGAGCCAAGGCAAGCCGATATCGAAATCGTAGATAGCATTGAGAAAGCCGCCATACTGGCTTTCGTTCCCGCTGGCAGATATGGCGAAGCCGCTTTCTTTCAGCTTATCGGCGGCATTGCGGATGTAGTCGCCCTCCAGTTCGACGCGCCAGCCATTGTTGAAGCCGTAGCCGATGGCAGCGTTCAGATCGTAGCCGTTTTTATACACGGCCTTAAGATCTCCGGGGACGTTCAGGCCACGAACGTTAAAGTTTTTCAGGGTAACAGCGCTTTTCATATCCAAGCCGCCGCCCAGGCTCACATAAGGGCCAGAAACGGGTTGGGCGGCAGCGCGGCCAGCCAGCGCCAGTGGCACAGCCAACATGGTCGCGACAAATAAGGCGGCTCGAAACTGCATCTTGTATCTCCCTTTGGCGAAGCGCGTATCTGAGTCGAAGAAACCGTCAAGCCTATGTGGCGGTAAACAGCCCGGTTGCGAAGGGGGAAAATGCAAGGCGGGTGTTTGCTGTAGCTAAAATGCCACGCTGCAACACCCAACAAAAACCCCGGCAGTTGCCTGCCGGGGCGTTTTCCTCGCGAGAGCGAAGATTAGTGGAAGATGATTTCCACGCGACGGTTCTGCGGCTCGCGCACATTCGGGCCGGTGGGAACCAGCAGGTGGGTTTCGCCGTACCCATGCATCTCGATCTCGGAAGCGGGGACGCCGTCTGCCACGAGCTGGGCAGCAACCGCCTTCGCGCGCTTGATGGACAGGCCCATGTTGTAATTGGCGCTACCGGAGGTATCGGTATAGCCGTTCACCTCAAGCGTGGTGACGTTCTGCGTATGGGAATCAGACGCCGCTTGAGCAATGATTTGCGTGGCACGCTGGGTCAAGTCGTACTTATCCCAATCGAAGAACACCAGATAGGTGCGGGCTGGGGCCGGGGCCGGAGCCGCGACCGGAGCCGGGGCCGGAGCCGGGGCCGGGGCCTGAGCCGGCTGGAACAGCTGATAGCGCAGACCAATCAGGAAGGTGTGGCTGGAGGACTGGCCGACCCTGAAGCCGCCATAATTGCGGCTGGCGGTCAGCTGGGTGAACTTATACTCGGCCGTGGCGGAGAGGCCGGGCACGAAGGCCAGCGGGTAGGAAACACCGCCGATGATGTTATAGGCGAAGCTGCCCTTGGTGCCATCGATACGGCCGAAACCGCTGTTCACGGCGTTATCGAACTTCTGCCACTGATAACCAATGCCCGCACCCACATAAGGGAACACCGGCAGACCGACATTCATGTCGTACAGCACGTTGACCATCGGGCCATACGTGTTCAAGCCACCATTCGCCACGTACTGGACGCCGCTATCCGCATCGATCTTGTGGGCGGTGTCACGGTAGTAGTTACCGCTCAACTCGACGCGGAAACCATCACCAAATCCATAACCAACCGCGGCGTCGCCGGAATAAGAATCACGGAAAAGAGCCTTGCCGCTTGCGCCCGTGGTGTTGGAACGCACGTTGAGCGGATTCTGGATGGTCGTACCCAGACCAAGGCTCACATAAGGGCCGGTTACCGGCTGTGCATGTGCGGCCAAGGGCAGCACGAGACAGGTGGCAGCGGCAAGAGCTAAGCGTAGCTTCATGTCGTAACTCCAATACTCAGTGAGTGTAATTAACCTGATACCATTTAAACCTGCGCAACCAAATTCAACAGGGCAAATTCGCTTTTCGCTTTAACATTAAGTGCCTGTTGCATTTTTAGCACAAGTTTTGGTTAGAAGCCCTTGAATTACGTGCAGGCAATAACCCTGAAAGCATCATCTGCATCGCCCACATCAGTCGCCCCGGGGGCGGAATGAACCATCCATCCACGGTAAACCTGTCCACCACCCTCTGGGGCGTTAGACTGAAGCGTAACGAACACGGCGGAGTCCGGCAGGGTTCCGGGCGGGCGGGTTACGCAGGCCTGCACACTGACGGTAAGATCCCCAGCGCTGGCCTGCCCGCCGACCGGGATCGTAAGTGTCTTGGTGCTGCCTTCAACCTTATTGAGAACCCCAAGTTCGGCGGTTTTGCCAGGAACCCAGTTATTCGCCGGCGTGGGGGCGATATCGGGAGCAGTGGGCTGCGCGGGGGCGGATGCGCCGGCGTCGGGCGAGACGGCCTGCGCCTGTGTGGCATCAGTGCTAGCGCCATTATCGGCATTGCCGACGTTGGCACTGGTGGGCGAGGGTAACGGCGTCTGCACCAAGCCAGGCGGTGGTTCGGGCGGCTGTGCCGCCACTGGCGCTGGTGAGGCGCTGGGCGGCGCGGCGATTACGGGTGGTGCGAGCGGCACTGCGATCACATTTTGGCCCGGCTGGCTTTGCCCCAGCAATGTTTGGGCCAAAGCCGCCCCGCCAATGAACGTGGCGGCCGAAGCCAGAGCAAAAAGCCGCATTACGGGGACAGCGCCGCGGGGTTGCCAGGTTGGACCGTGCCAGATGACTGGTTTTGCCCACCACCGGACGGGCCTTTGCTCGCCCCGCTGCCCATCGAAAAAATGAACTTGCCGAGCAGATCCTCGATGTTCACGGCGGATTGGGTGACCGGGAAGCTCGCCCCCGGCTTCATCATATTGTTTGAGCCGCCGGGAGAAACCGCGACGTAGGAGCCCCCCAGCAGGCTGTCCGAGGTGATAGAGGCGCTGCTGTCGTCTGGCACCTTGATGCCGTTATTAATCGCCATCTTGACGATTGCGGCATAGGTGTTGGGGTCAAGCTGCTCCGAGGCGACATGGCCGATAACCACGCCGCCGATTTTTACGTCGGCACCGAGCGTCAGCCCGCCGATAGAGGAAAACTGCGCCTGCAGCGGATAGCCGCCACCGGCGCTGATCTCCCCCGCCCCACGCAGCGCGTAGACCAGGAAGAAGACGGCGATGACAATGACGGCGAAGCCTGCGGTCAGTTCAGGAATACGGCGCACCATCAGGTTTGATCCGGCGTCCAGGATTCGTAATCCGCCGAGGCACGGGCACGCTGGCCGCCCATATAATCATGTCCGGCGGGGCGGTAGCTCTGGGCCGTGCCGGTGAGGTTGGGCTGGTGCGGGCGCTGCCAGGGGCGGGCCGGGGCGGCGAGCGGCGCATCAGTAAGGTGATGCAGCCAGGCATGCCATTCGGGCGGCACCAAGGAAGGCTCCACCGGACCGACATAGACCACCCAGCGGCGCGCATGCGGTTTGCCCGGGCGCTCAAAATACTGGTTGCCCATATCGTCACGGCCAATAAAGCGGCCCCGGAACATGATTAGGAAGTAAAGGCCGGGGTTCAGGAACAGCCCCTTAAGGCCAAGTGGCCTAGCCTTGGGCGTGGGGCCGTTGGCGGCCGGTGTCTGCGCGGCAGTGCTCATGGCCCCGATATAGGTGATGCCGGGCTAATGGTCCATCTCCATGTTGCGGCGCATGGAACCTGGGTGCTTTCACGCTATTGGGGTGTAGAGATATTAAAACTAAAGGGCCATCACAGGCCTTGGGGAGCCTGAACATGATAAAAACTGATCAGTCCGGTTTAATTGGATAGTTAAATAAAGTGATTTGCTCTGGATCGAATAGTCCAAACTCGAATTGAATTGGAAATTTCGACGGATCGTCTATCGCCGTCTATTTTATAAGACAACAACGAGGCCGCTTATATAATTTACAAAATCGGTGCAAACGGCTTCAAATGGCAACATCGGGGCAAGGACTCTACGCCTGACTGGATACAAAAGGGGGAGTACGTCAGCGGATCTTGACGCTGAAGAGTTTGGCTCCTCTAAACCAAGCCTATAGACGCGGGGACTGCTGATCCGGCGCAGCATCGCCATGTCTCCCTCGTCATGCTCGCCTACGCCATGATGGCCGCCTTTTGCTATCACGCCAACAGCACCATCACGCCGAAAAAACGAAGCCCAGGACAAGAAGGAACTCATTTGATTGGCGTCGATTTCGAGCAGTCGATTTATCGCAAATTCTGTACAGAGGACATGATGATTTTTGACATTATTTTCATAATTTCATGATCTTTTTGTACTTTGCATCATTAGAAACGGCACAAAACGCGTCATGAAGATAGCTGAACTACGTATGAAAACGACAATCGCAGCCCCGTCCACACCGTAAATATGTGTCAGCAAATAAAACAACGGCAAACAAGGCAAAAGGCACCATAAACGCCCATATAAAACCGTTTTGGCGCGTCCTAAC
>JAKAZY010000100.1 GCA_021826425.1 Pseudomonadota bacterium | reverse complement strand
CCTGCCAGCCGCCACCCAGCGCCTTATAAAGCGTAATCTCGTTCTGCTGTTGCGCCAGTTGCAGGCTAACCAGATTAAGCCGGGCGCTGAGCAAGGAGTCTTGCGCCACCAACACGTTCAGGTAGTTATCGATCCCAGCGTTAAAGCGCATCTGCGCCAGCGCATAATAACGCGTATCCGCCGCCACCAAATTCTGCTCGGCCTGCACCTGGTCCACATAGGTCTGCCGTGCCACCAGCGCGTCAGACACATCATGGAACGCCGCCTGTATGGTGCCTTCATAATTGGCAATCTGCACCTGCTTCTCCAACTTCGCGAGGTCCAGATTGGCAAGGTTGGCGCCGCCGTTGAAAATAGGCAAGGTAATTTGCGGCTGGAACAACCAGGCGGTTGTGCCCCCGCTGAACAAGCTGCTCAGGCTGTTGCTGGCCACACCGCCATTGGCGGTGAGGCTGATGGAGGGGAAGAACGCCGCCCTTGCCGCGCCGATATTGGCATTGGCCGCCAGCAATTGGTGTTCTGCCGCGCGAATATCTGGCCGGCGGGTCAGCAGACTCGATGGCAGCCCCGCTGGCACCAGCGGCAATGGCGGCTCGTTGGAAAGCAGGCTCACCGCATCCATCTTCTGCACCAGCGCTTGGGGCAGCGGGGTACCTGCCAGCAGCACCAGCTCGTCCATGTCCTGCGCGATCTGGCGCTGGAACTGCGCCATATCGGCCATCGCGGTGTCGTAAGTGGTTTGCGCCTGCGCCACCGCCAACGCCGTGGTGGTACCGTTATTCGCCTCAAGCTGCGTAAGCTGCAGGGAATGCAGGTCCGCCGCCGCTGTATCCTGCGCGATTTTCAGCGATTCACGGTCAGCGAGCCAAGTGTAGTATTCTGAAGCAACCTGTGCCACCAGCGAGATCCTAGCACTCAGCATCGTGTCCGCATCGCTAAGATAAGCCTGCTGCGCTGTTTGCGCTTGCGAGCGGATTTTGCCGAAGAGATCAAGCTCCCACGAAACCGCCTGCGCGCCCAAGCTATATTCATGCATGGTTGCGCCTGCACCCGTGCTGGAAAGCCCGGCGGATGTGTGTTGCTCAATCGCCTCGCCATTGGCATCGATGGCGGGGAACAGGCTGGCCCGGTCCACCCGGTATTGCGCTTGCGCCTCCTGCACGTTCAACACCGAAATGCGCAGATTGCGGTTATTAGCGATGCTAAGGGCAATGATATCCTGCAACGCCGGGTCTTTGAAAAAATCCCGCCAGCCGATATCCGCCGCCGCCATGCCGGAGCCACCGGCAGCATAAGGGTATTGCGCCGTTACCGGCAAAGCCGGGCGATGATAATCCGGGATAAAGCTGCATCCTGAAAGCAGCCCAAGCAGCAGGGCGGAGGCTTTTACATTACGCATGATTGTTGCCCCCTTGCGAGGCGGCTGCTTCCGCCGCCGCGCGCTCGGATTTACGTTTCACCTTCATAAATCCAAGCACCGTTACGAAGAACACCGGCACGAAGAAGATGGCGAGGATGGTGGCCGTAAACATGCCGCCCACCACCGCCGTGCCGATGGCCGTGCGCGCACCAGCTCCCGCACCGCTGGCAATCGCCAGCGGGAAGGTGCCGAAGATAAAGGCGATGGAGGTCATCAGAATCGGCCGCAACCGTTCCTGTGCCGCATGAAGGGCTGCCTCTGTCAGGCTCTCGCCCTGTTCGTAGAAATTCCGGGCAAATTCCACGATCAAGATGGCGTTTTTTACCGCCAGGCCCATCGTCGTCAGCAGGCCGATCTGAAAATACACGTCATTATTGATGCCGCGCAGCAAATTGGCCAGCACCGCGCCGATGATCCCCAACGGCACCACCAGCATCACCGCCGCCGGGATCGACCAGCTTTCATAAAGTGCAGCCAAGCACAGCAGAATGAACACAACCGAGATGGCGTAGAGTGCCGTGGTCTGCGAGCCGGCGGCAACCTGTTCATAGGAAAGCCCGGTCCAGCTCATCGTCACACCTTGCGGCATCTGCGCGGCAATGGCTTGGATATCATGCATCGCTGTGCCACTGCTCACGCCTGGTGCAGGTTCGCCCTGGATCTCGTAGGCCTCATCGCCATTATAGATCTCTACCGCCTGGGGGCCAACCGTCCAGCTTCCGGTGGTGAAGGCACTGAACGGCACCATACCGCCAGAGCTGTTGCGGACATACCATTTGTTCAAATCGTCCGGCTGCATGCGGGCATCCGCCTGACCCTGGATATAGACATCCTTTACGCGCCCATTGCGGATGAACTGACCCGCATATTCTGAGGCGAACGCGCCCTGGATGGTGGTGTTGATATCGGTCATCGAAATGCCAAGGGCAGAAGCTTTTTCCCGGTCGACATTCAAGATGTATTGCGGCGCCTCGCTCAGCCCGTTGGGGCGCACCGCCATCAGGTTTTTGTCCTTGGTAGCCAAGGCAAGAAATTTGCCGCGCGCGGCAAGGAACGCATCGTGGTTGATATTGCCAGAGTTCATCAACTCCAGGTCAAAGCCGGTGGCGTTGCCGAGCTCCAGCACCGGTGGGGGCTGAACGATGAACACTTGGCCCGCGCGGTTGCCCATGAAATGCCCCATCACGCGCCGGGCAATGGCGGCGACGTTCTGCGACGCCGCCGTGCGGTCCGCCCAGGGTTTCATCAGCATCACCAGGAAGCCCTGATTCTGCGCCTGGCCCGCGAAGCTGAAGCCGGAGGCTGTGTAGATCGACTTTACATTGTTGCCTTCGGTCTTGAAGATGTATTTGCGTACCTCGGCGTTTAAAGCCTCGGTCTGCTCTGCCGTGGAGCCGGTCGGCAAATTGATCTGCCCGAGAAGCAAACCCTGATCCTCATTCGGTAGAAAGCCTATCGGCAGGCGCGTGAACAGGAAAACCGTGAGAATGGTGATGCACACAAAGCCCACCATGGTCAGGCGATTGCGCCGTGTTAGCCTGCGCACACCGCCGAGATAGCCTTCGCGCGAACGGTTGAAGCCACGGTTGAACCAGCCGGTGAAGCCGCGCGTGCCCGCACCCTTCTTGGGTGGCTTCAACAGCGAGCCGCAAAGCGAGGGCGTGAAGATCAGCGCCGTGAGGATGGAAAGCACCATCGCGGAAACGATGGTGACGGAGAACTGCCGGTAGATAACGCCGGTGGAACCGCTGAAAAACGCCATCGGCAGGAACACCGCCGCCAGCACCAGGGCGATGCCCACCAGTGCGCCGGAAATTTCGTCCATGGACTGCCGCGCTGCCTCCTTCGGCCGCAATCCGCGCTCATGCATCAGCCGGTCGACGTTCTCGACCACGACGATGGCATCATCCACCAGCAAACCCACCGCCAGCACCATCGCCAGCATGGTGAGCGTGTTGATGCTGTAGCCAAGTGCTGCGAGTACGCCGAATGTGCCGAGCAGCACGATGGGCACGGCGATCGTTGGCACCAGCGTGGCGCGGATGTTCTGCAGGAACAGCAGCATCACCAAAAACACCAGCACAATGGCTTCCAGCAAGGTCTGCACGACCTCGCGCAGTGAAAGCACGATATAGGGTGCGGTGTCGTATGGATAAACCAGCTTGAGCCCGGGCGGCAGGTGTTGGGTGAGAGTTTTCAGCTCTGCTTTCACAGCCTTTTCAGTGTTCAACTGGTTAGCACCTGGTGACAATTTCAGCCCCATGGCGCTCGCAGGCATGCCGTTGAAAAGACTATTGATGGCGTAACTCTGGGGCCCAAGCTCGACTCGCGCCACATCCTTCAGGCGTACCTGGGCGCCGCTCGGCAACACTTTCAGCAGGACATTCTCGAACTGGCTGGGATTGGTGAACTCGCTCGGGCCGTCGATCAGCGCGTTCAAGCGCTGGCCTTTCACGGCTGGCAGGCCGCCCAGCTGGCCGGAAGGCACCTGGACGTTCTGAGCATGCAGGGCGGTGATGACATCCGGCACCGTGAGGCCGTATTTGTAGAGCTCATCCGGGTTCATCCAGATACGCATCGCGTATTCGGAACCGAACAGCACATAATCGCCCACTCCGGGTACGCGCAAGACCGGGTCTTCGATGTGGGAAGCGATGTAATCGGCGATGTCATAACGGGTCATGCTGCCATTGGTCGAAACCAATGCAAAGAACAGCATGAAGTTCTTCTCGGCCTTCTTCACGTTGATGCCGGCCTGGGTGACTTCGCTTGGCAGGTTTGCCTCGGCAAGCTGCAATTTGTTCTGCACCTGCACCTGGGCGATGTTGGGATCGGTTCCCTGCTTAAAGGTAAGGGTAATCGTTACCGCGCCGCTGGATTGGGCAGTTGAGTCGATGTATTCCAGCCCATCCAGCCCGGACATTTGTTGCAAGATCGGCCGCACCACCGTGTTGGCGACGGTCTGTGCCGAAGCACCGGGATAGGTTGCGCTAATGGCAACCGCGGGTGGCGCTATGGAGGGATATTGCGCGATCGGGAGCTGCAGGATCTCAACAGCGCCGGCCAGCATAACAACCAAGGCTAAAACCCAGGCAAAGATCGGCCGGTCGATGAAAAAACGTGACATGGCGGAATTTCAGCCCTTCGCTCAGGAGGCGGGGTTGGTTGCGAATTTTGCTGTTTCGTCGACAGGCGAGACGGTCGCGCCGTCAGTCGCGTTTTGCAATCCGTCCACGATAACACGGTCGCCCGGCGCCAGGCCCCCCGTTACCACCCAGTCATTGCCAACATTGCCGCTGATCTGAATGATTTTTTCCGAAACGACGTTTTTGGCGTTCAGCATAAGCACCGTGGCATCGCCATGGGTGTTATGCGAAACCGCCTGCTGCGGCACCAATATACCATCCTTGTTTACGCCCTCTTCCAGCTCGGCGTGCACATACATGCCCGGCAGCAGCAGATGCTGCGGGTTGGCAAACAATGCACGCACCAGCACCGTGCCCGTACTCTGGTCCACATTCACCTCGGCGAATTGCAGCTTGCCGGGCAGGCTGTAGGTGCTGCCGTCTTCCAGCGTCAGCGTCACCTTAGCCGAGCCATCGGCAGATGTTTCAAGCTGCCCGGAATCGGCCTCCTGCTTCAGGCGCAGCCAGGTGGTGGAAGATTCATTAAGGTCCACATAAATCGGGTCGAGCTGCGTCACGGTGGCCAGCGGCGTGGTCTGGTCCGCCGTAACCAGCGCACCGGGTGTGACCGAGGAAGCGCCGATGGTGCCGGAAATCGGCGAATACATCTTGGTGTAGTTCAAGTTGATCTGCGCGGTTTCGATGGCAGCCTTGGCGGAGGCCACATTGGCTTCATCCTCCTTCACCGTCGCCAGGGCGTTTTCGTAAGCCTGCGCGCTCACGGCCTGGGCGGCGGCCAGCGGCCGGTAGCGGTTGGCCTGGGCCTGGTCTGTCGCAAGCTGCGCCTTGTCGTGCATCATTGTCGCCACAGCGCTGTCATAAGCGGCCTGATACGGCGCCGGATCTATCTGATAAAGCTGCTGGCCCGCTTGCACGTCACCACCTTCGACAAATAACCGTTTCAAGATAACGCCGCTCACCTGCGGACGAATGTCCGAGGTGACAACCGCGGCAGTGCGGCCAGGAAGGTCTGTGGTACGCAATACCGGCTGGGTATGGATCGTTATAAACCCCACCTGGTGCATTGGCGGCGGGGGTGCTGCTTTTTTCTCGCACCCGGCAAGCAGAGCGGTTCCGGCAAGGCAAGCGGCCACCAGCGCACGGTTGCGCGCAGGTGTGGTAAGATCGGCTGGCATCAGAACCTCATGGGCGAGTTAAAAACGATTAATCTGCACTCGGCGGGCATTATAGTCCCGCTTAAAACATTTACGGTACTTATCGGTACTGTTATTCGGGGGTAAGGTCGCTGTCAAGCCGCTGAAAAGTTGCGGGAAGCCGCCATGCGATGCTAACGGAACAGGTATAATGGGAACGCCTGACGACTACTGCAAGGGCCGAGGCAGGCCGAAAGTCCTGCGGGACGATACGCAGCGGGACGCGATTCTCGAAAAATCCCGCCGGCTGTTCGTGCAAAAAGGCTATGGCGCGACCACGACCGAAGACATCGCAGCCGCCTGCAAAATTTCCAAACAGACGCTGTACCGGCTGTTTCCCAGCAAACCAACCCTATTCGCCGCGGTTATAGAAGCCGCGAGGCCGCAATGGCTGGAATTTCCGGTGCCGGAAGACCTGCCCCTACAACAGGCGCTGGAGCGGATTTTCCGCATCGATATTAGCGACGAGGAGGACCAGGACCGGCTGGAGCTGGCTAGGCTGCGGCTGACCGAATGCCCGAACCACCCGGAACTACACCAGCTTATCACGGAACCGGGCATGAACCACCCGCTGGCACCGCTGGCTTTCTGGATGGCGCGCCAGGAGGAGCTGGGGCGGCTGGAGCTGGCGGGCGATGCGTTCAGTCTGGCGCGCATGCTGGCCGATATGGTGTTCGGCGCGCTGGTGATGAATTCTTTCAACGATTTCAGATGGCCGAGCGGCAAAGCACGGCAGGCGCATATCCGTAATGCGATCCGCGTGTTCCTGCACGGTGTCTCTATGGTGCAGCGCGCGCCGTAGGTCCGGCTCCGGCCATAAAGTTATGGCAAACATCACGGCTTTTCGTTATGCTGCGGGCAGCGGTCGGAAAAAAGGCCGCCATTGGACTCTCGCCTTGGAACATTCGAGGAAGCGAGGACAAAATGAATGAAGTTGTCATTTGGGCGGAAATGTTGGCAGTACCCGTGTTGGTTGGCTTGGTCGGTGTGATGATCTGCTATCTGCGGGACCAGCACGCCCTCAATGAGCAGCACAAACTGCCGCATTAGAGCTAGGCGTTTTTCGCATCACGCGGGAACGAACGAGCTAGGTGCGACCAGCAGGAACGTGGCGATTTGACCTATGTCTTTGGCAGCCCCCCACCGTCCGGGCTAGCTGCCGCGCATGAGTAACCGGATAGACCCGCGTTTGATGCGCGAAGGCAGGCGTGCCAGGGGCGCGCTTTATGGCAGCATCGCGCTGGGGCTAGTCTCCGCCTGGGTGATCATCGGCCAGGCCGTGCTGCTGGCAAAGCTGGTGGATGCCATCTGCTTCAGGCACCTCAACCTGGGGCCGTTGCTGCCTTGGATGGTGGCACTGAGCTTGTTTTTCCTGCTCCGCGCTGGGCTTACCTATGGCGCGGAAGTGTTGGCAAGCCGGGCGTGCCTGGAAATTAAAGCCGGCTTGCGCGCCGCCTTGCTGGAAAAATTATTCGCGCGCGGCCCCGCCGGGGAAGCCGCCAGCGCCGAGGCCGCCACCACGATGCTTGACGGGGTGGAGACGCTCGAGCCTTACTTCTCCCGCTATCTGCCGCAAATGTATCTCTGCGTGGCA
>JAKAZY010000005.1 GCA_021826425.1 Pseudomonadota bacterium | reverse complement strand
CCCCGGTGATGCATGGCGGCATTCCCGCCGGACCCATCCGCCCACTGGCGCCGCCGCGTGCCCCCGCCAAGGCGGAAATCTTCAAAGAGGGCGACTATGTGGTGTACCCCACCCATGGCGTCGGCAAGGTCGACAAGATCGCAGTGGAAGAGATTGCCGGCCATAAGCTGGAACTCATCTGCATCACCTTCGATGAAAACCGCATGACCCTGCGCGTGCCGACCACCAAGGCGCGCACCGCCGGTTTGCGTAAGCTCACCTCCAAAAAGAGCTTCGATGAGGTGCTGGCCGTGCTCAAAGGCCGGGCGCGCATCAAGCGCACCATGTGGTCCCGCCGCGCCCAAGAATACGAGGCCAAGATCAATTCCGGCGACCCCTCAGCCATCGCGGAAGTTGTGCGCGACCTGCACCGCAATGCCGGGCAGCCAGACCAGAGCTTCTCCGAACGGCAGATTTACGAATCGGCCCTGGACCGTCTGGCGGCTGAATACGCCGCACTGGAACAGGTGGACAAACCCACCGCCATCGAGAAGCTGCTGGGGCATCTGAAGTCTGAATAAAAAAGAGGGCCGCAAGGCCCTTTTTTACGGGCCTCCCGCGCCGGTTCAGGAAGGCGCGTCGAACCGCTCCGCCAGCGGGTCGAACAGCAGGCCATCGCCAAGACCTGGCAGCCGCAGCAGCCTGTGCGGCTTCAGATGCGACCAGCTGACGGTCTCTTCGTTATTATTAATCCAACCCTTTGTCGTTTTAACCCGGCCTGTGAGGTAATCGGCGCTCACGCCGTCCATCTCGCCGGAATTACGGCTGACTGTCGTGCTGTCATACCCCACCAGCACAACCTGCCCATGCCGATATCTGAAGGTGAAGGTCACATCTTCCGTCTGCCAGGAGCCTGCGTCATAAAAGCTGCTCACATCGATCTGGAATGCGCCGTTTTTAAACAGCACCCCGCCATTGGCGTCGAACGGATCCTCCATGTCGGGGTCTGTGTGCCGGGTAATAAGATCATGATTGGCGGCAATCAGCCGGTACCCATCCTTACCACCCAGAGCCACAAGCAGGATGCGCGGATTGCTATCGAGTGGGTCATCGCCAAACCCGTCAGGGTTAGGAATGATGTTTTTCGGTGACTGATCGCGCAGAACCAACATCAAATCCGGCACGCCATCGCCGTTTAAATCCCCCCTCGCCTGAGCCTCAAGCGCCCATCCTTTAGGAACAAAACCTGTGGCGGAAGCCGCGTGCACGGGCAAATATGGCCAGACCGGCGGCGGAATGGTCAGCTCCTGCGCCGCGGCACAACCTGCAAAAGCCAGGTAAACCGCCAATGCGGCGCAGAAATTTTTAGGAGTCACGCCGCCGTGCCGCCAATGGTGAGTCCGGAGAGCTTCAACGTCGGCTGACCAACACCCACCGGCACGCCCTGGCCATTCTTGCCACAGGTACCAATGCCCGGGTCGAGCGCCGGATCATCCCCAATCATCTCCACCTTGGTCAACGCATCCGGCCCGTTGCCGATCAGCGTCGCCCCCTTCACCGGCGACGTCACCTTGCCATCCTCGATCAGATAGGCCTCGGAAGCGGAAAACACGAATTTGCCGGAGGTGATATCCACCTGCCCGCCGCCGAAATTCACCGCATACAGCCCGCGCTTCACGGAGGCGATCATGTCCTCCTTCTTGTCCTGCCCGCCTTGCATGATGGTGTTGGTCATGCGCGGCATCGGCGCGTGGGCGTAGCTCTGGCGCCGCCCATTGCCGGTGGCGCGCATATTCATCAGCCGCGCATTCTGCCGGTCCTGGATGAAGCCTTTCAGAATCCCATCCTCGATCAGCACGGTGCGGCTGGTCGGCGTGCCTTCATCGTCGATGGTCAGCGAGCCGCGGCGGTTGGGGATGGTGCCGTCATCCACCACCGTCACACCCGGTGCGGCGATGCGGCTGCCCAGCAGCCCGGCGAAGGCGGAGGTCTGCTTGCGGTTGAAATCCCCCTCCAGCCCGTGGCCAATCGCCTCATGCAGCAGAATGCCGGGCCAGCCAGAGCCGAGCACCACCGGCATCTCCCCCGCCGGGGCCGCCACGGCGCGCAAATTCACCTCCGCTTGGCGGATCGCCTCGCGCACCGCGTTCTGCCAGAAATCCGGGTCCACATAGGCGCCATAGCCCGAACGCCCGCCAGCGCCATGGCTACCGGATTCACGCTTGCCGTTCTCTTCCAGCACCACGGACACATTGATCCGCACCAGCGGGCGGATATCCGCCACACGCGCTCCACCGGCGCGAATAATCTCGATCACCTGCCACTCACCCGCGATGCTGGCCATCACCTGCACCACGCGCTTATCCGCCGCGCGGGCGAAATCGTCGATCTGTTTGAGCAGCGCCGCGCGGTCCGCGAACGGCGCCTCGCCCAGCGGGTTCACGCCCTCATAAAGCGGCGCGCTGGCCGGGGCGGGGTCGCCCGATGTCACGCTATGCTCCATAGCCTTGGCGGCGCGGATCGTCTCCGCCGCGCGGCCCAATGCGGCGGCTGAAATATCCCCGGCATGGGCGAAATACGCCGCCTCGCCCAGCACCGCGCGCAGGCCGAAGCCCCTTCGCGTGTCAAAACTGGCGGCGCGGATGCGGCCATCGTCCAGCGAGATGGATTCCGATTCCCGGTATTCCAGAAACAGCTCGCCGTCATCCGCCCCGTCGAGCGCGGTGGCGATGTGCCTGCCAGCGTCCGTCAGATCCAGCCCTTGCGGGCCGTGGAAGAATTCGTCCGCCTTGGTCAGCGCGTCACTCATCTCTCAAACTCCTATTCCGCCGCCGCCAGCGCCCCAACGGGGGCGGCCACCGCGCCGCGCAACCCATGGTGGGCACCAATGGCAGCGGCAAACAGCAGCACGGCATTCAGCTCATGCACAAAGCCGAGCTCATTGTTTCCCAGCACGAGTGTCGCCATGCCGAGCACATATTGCAACGCCACCAGCCCGCCCAACAGTAGAAATAAATCCCGCGTGGCGGGCGGCAGCTTCATCCGCAGGCCCATCACGGCGGTGGTCAACGCCGTTAACGCGGTGATGGTCGCCAGCAGGCGGTGGCAGAACTGCACCGTACCCTTGTTGGTGATGAAATTCATCCAAACCGGGTTTTGACCGAACATGTCTGGCGGCAGCCAGGAGCCATCCATGGTCGGGAAGGTGTTGAACACTTTCAGCGCGCCGGAGGTAGCGACCAGCGCGCCAAACCCCATGGTCAGCCAGACCAACCCCATTGTGGCGGTGGTAAAGCCGCGCAGTGTAGCAGCACCCTCAATCCGCACCGGCTCTGGGTTGCGCAGGCTCAGGCCGGTCCAAAGCAATGCCGCGAAAATCAACATGGCGGAGAGCAGATGCGGCGCCGCCCATTCCGGCGGCGGGGAAAGCACACCGGGATACATGCCCGTCTGCACCATGTACCAGCCATAAGCCGCCTGCCCGGCGCCAAGCAGGAAGATGAAGCCGAGCCACAAAGCCAATCTGCGCTGGATGCGGCCTTTCAGCAGAAACACCACGAAGGGAACAAGGAACACGCAGGCCATCAGCCTGCCCCAGCAACGGTCCAAAAACATTGGCCAGAACAAGGCTTTATACTGCGCGATGCCGATCGGATGGGCCTGATATTGCGCCGTGTGCTGGAACAAGCCGTAAAGCTGGTTCCAGTCCGCCGTGCTCATGGGCGGGATAAAGCCGGTGAACGGCCGCCAGACCTGGATGGAAAAGCTGGCGCCGATGGTCCGCGCATGGCCGCCCCCCACCACCATGCCAAACACCATGGCGGCCAGCAGCAGCAACCAGTTTCCAACGGCGCGGTCCTGCCTCACCTTTTCATTCGGCGCGCGCCCCCCTCCGGTGGCTTTCCAGCATCGCTGTGCGATGCCGGAACCTTTACCATCTCCGCCCCGCCATCCCCGCGCGCCAGCTCGGCCTTCAGTATCATCGCGCCGCACCCCGCAGCCGGTAGAGCATTAACAGCAAGCCCCCCAGCAGCAGCACCGCGTTCATCTGGTGCACCACGCCGATGTCGATGCGGCCTGAAACCAAAGCGGTAACGCCAAGTACGAATTGCAAAATAACCAGCCCGCCCACCAGCAACGCGCCATCACGCACCGGGCCAGGGGCCTCACCGCGCAGGGCCCGCACGGTGAGCGACAGAATGGCCACAGCCGCCAACACCGCCAGCAATTGATGTCCGAAAATAATCGCTGCCGCGCTGTTGAGCAGCCCGCTCATTGGCCAACCGGGCGGTGGCGCGCCAGTTCCGATGTTCTTGGCCATGGAAAAATCCGCGATGCCATGAATGCCCGAGACCATGGTGCCGCCCCACATCGCCAGCAGCAGCAGCAGGAAGGCCATCAGCGTATGCCGACGCAGGCCCCGCATGCCTTCATACCGCACGGGCTCCGGCGCGCGGACTACCAAAGCCGTCCATAACACCGCGCCGAACAGGAACATGGCGCCAAAGAAATGTAACGAAAGCCGCCAGCCTTCCACCGCGATGGAGTCCGCCCGGAAGCCCGAGGAGACCATGAACCAACCAATAAAACCTTGCAGCCCGCCGAGCAGGAACAGCAACACCAGCCAGGGGATCAGCCGCTTCTCGATCCGCCCGGTAAGCGTGAACAAAATCAGCGGCAGCAGCAGTACCGCCCCCATCAGCCGCCCCCAGAGGCGGTGGATATATTCTGGCCAGAACAACTTCTGGAAACCGGCCAGGTCCATGCCCTGATGCTCAAGATGGTATTGCGGGATGGTCTTATACAGCGCAAACACCTTGTTCCACGCGTCCTGGGAGAGCGGTGGCAGCACGCCGATAATCGGCTCCCATTTCATGATCGACAAGCCAGAGCCTGAATCACGTGTATAGCCGCCAATGCCAACCATCACCCAGATCATGAACGCCAACAGGAATAGCCAGTTGGAGACCAGCTTGCGGTTGGCTTGGCTGGCGGCCCCGCTCACCGGGTAGGTGTTAGCAAAAGAACCGGCTGTCGGGCCTGTGGTATCGCTAGGCAAAAGGCTACTCCGTCAAGCTTTGCGAGAGGGACTTACCCCCCGAGGATCTTACTGCACACATCCCCACCTCAGAACTCCGAGCACTTCCGGCTCTGAATCATCGCCAGAAACTCACGTCGGGTCGAGGGGTTTTCACGGAATTCCCCCAGCATATGGCTGGTGACCATGCTCACCCCCGGCTTGTGCACGCCACGGGTGGAAATGCATTGATGGTTCGCCTCGATCACCACTGCCACACCGCGCGGCTGCAGCACCTCCTGGATGGTATTGGCGATCTGTGCTGTCATTTTCTCCTGAATCTGAAATCGCTTGGCATAGGCATCCACCACTCGCGCCAGCTTGGAAATGCCAACAACCCGGTTGCCCGGCAGATAGGCCACGTGAGCCAATCCAACAATCGGCACCATGTGATGCTCACAATGGCTTTCAAGCCGGATATCCTTCAGCAGAATAATTTCATCGTACCCATCCGTCTCCTCAAAGGTGCGGGAGAGGATGGAAGCGGGATCCTCGCCGTAGCCGCTGAACAGCTCCTCATAAGACTTCACGACGCGCTTGGGAGTGTCCAGAAGCCCTTCGCGCGTAGGGTCTTCCCCCGCCCAAAGCAGCATCGTGCGCACCGCCGCCTCCGCCTCGGCTCTGCTCGGCCGCGCTTGGCTTTTGTTTTTCTTGGCCTGTTTGGCCTCCTTCTTTTCGGTACTCAAAATGGACTCCGTCTCTGTTTCGCCAGGCCAACCGGCATGCTCGTATTACGGTCATATGGGCCTGGTGGATCAGTGCGCCAACACTAGGCCGCACGTTTAGAGTTTGATCGTTTCAAGTTGAATCTTGCTCTAATGCCGTCTTTCGTCCTGATAGGGACTATCCAGGCTGAAGGCGGGCACAGCCACATCAAACAGCATGCCCGATGGCACCAACTGCATATGGTAGGTGCCGACCATGAAACCCGTGGCAGTGCCAAGTGGCGTGCCGGAGCTGTATTCAAACCGCGCGCCGGGCTCAAGCACCGGCTGCTTGCCCACCACACCATCGCCATGCACGCGTTGCACCCGGCCGCTGGCATCGGTGATATACCAACTGCGTTTCAACAACTGCACGGTCTCCAGGCTCTGGTTGATGATGGTTATATGATACGCCCAAAAAAACTGCCCGGCCTCGGGAGCGGATTGCTCATCCAGATAAGCCACGCGCACCTGCACGGTAATGTCGCTGGTCGTGGCCTCGAACTCTGGTTGCATGAGCGTTAGGCTATCCCACCCCGCAGGACGGAACAAGCGTGACGCAGGAGGGGTGGCCCATGCCCGGCAAGCGCGTGTTTTGCCCGGTTGCGGTCACACTGCTACACAATTTTCATGCCAGCTTCATTGCCGTTTGGCCGCGCCGCCATAGCCACCTGCATCATGCTATCCGCCTGTGTGGCCGGGCCAGGCAGCAGCGCGCCCGCCCCGCTGGCACAGCCCAGCCTTGCCCCATCCAACCCGGCGCTGGGCGCATTCCTCGCGGCCCGTTATGCTGACTCGTTGAACGACCCGGCAAAGGCCGCAGGCTTCTACGCCACCGCGCTGAAGGCAGATCCTGCAAACCAGGAACTTGCCGGGGAAGGCTTCTTGGCCGGCTTGCTCTCTGGCAGCCCCGAAGCGGCGCAGTTGGCGCCACTTTTGCCTGGAAACGTCCTCGCCTCGCTGCTGCGCGGCAACCAAGCGGCGATACGCAGCGATTACGCCACCGCGGCAAAATTCTTCAACGCCCTGCCGGGCGACCAGCTTACCGGGATGATCAAGCCGCTGCTGCTGGCCTGGACTGAGTTCGGCCGTGGCGACGAGCAAGCCGCGCTGAACACGCTTGGGCCGGCTTTCAACGACAATAATTTTGGGGCCGTGTATGTGCTAAACGCCGCACTGATCGCCGATGCGTCGGGGGATACCAAAAGCGCCTCACAGCTTTACGATGCCGTTGCCGGGGATTCACCCAATTTGCGCCTGGCGCAGATTCTGGCCAGTTGGGATGCCCGGCAAGGCCATGAAGACCGCGCGCAAGCCGTGCTGGCGGCACTCGTCGCGGCACATCCGGATCTCGCCATCGCCCTGCCACAGATGGAAATGCAAATGCACGCGCCGGTCATCTCCACGCCGGTGCAGGGCATGGCGGAGGCGTATCTCACCCTCGCTGCCTCGTTCTCGCAGCCTCAGGCCGCGTTCCTGCGCGCGGTGTTCCTGCGTTTCGCGCTGGAGATGCGGCCGGACCTTTCGGCGGCGCGGCTGCTGCTGGCAAACACCCAGATCAACGGCAACGACCCCAGCTACACCCCCACCAAGGTGCAGATGCAGAGCGCCATCGCGACACTGGCACCAATCCAACCCTCCGACCCGCTTTACGGCCCAGCCACCATGCAAACGGCCAATCTGCTGGCAAGCCTTGGCCAGACTGACAAAGCGGTGATGCTTCTGGACGGGATGATCGCCAGTAATCCCCATAGCACCACGCTGTTAGCCGCAACCGGAGACATCCGGCGCAGTGCCGGACAGTACGGGCAGGCCCTGCCTTATTACCAGAAGGCCATCGCCGACCTCGGCACCCCGCCACCGCCGGACGCCTGGACCCTGTTTTTCGACCGTGGCATCTGCGAGGACCAGACCGGTAATTGGCGTGCTGCGGAGCCCGATATCAAGCAAGCGCTGGCACTCTCGCCAGACCAGCCTTATGTGCTGAACTATCTTGGCTATAGCTGGGCGCTGCGCGATGAAAACCTGGACCAGGCGGCGGCCATGCTCACGAGGGCCGCCGGGCTGGACCCCAACGATGGTGCGGTACTCGATTCTCTCGGCTTCATCGAGCTGAAGCGCGGCAACAACAAGCAGGCGCTGGCAATACTTGTACGGGCGGCACAACTAACCCCGGATAATGCGGAGGTGAACGCGCATCTGGGCGATGCGTTCTGGCAGGCCGGGCAGCCATTGCAGGCAGGCTTTCAATGGTACAGGGCGCTGGGGCTGAACCCGGACCCGGCGCTGAAAGCCGCGGTTGAAGCCCAGATACGCCAGCATTTCCCCGCGCCAACCCCGTGAGCATCGCCTCCTTCGCACCAGCCAAGGTCAATCTTTATCTGCACGTCACCGGCAGGCGGGCGGATGGCTATCATCTGCTGGACAGCCTGGCAGTGTTTCCCGATATCGGCGACCGGGTGGAGGTGAATGTGGCGGATAAGCTTTCGCTCAGCCTCGGCGGGAGGTTCGGTGCCGCGCTGCAGGGCGAGGCAGATAACCTATTGTTGAAGGCCGCACGGGCCTTGGCGTCGGGACGCGGGGCAAGGCTGCGGCTGGAGAAAAACTTGCCGGTGGCATCCGGCATTGGCGGCGGCTCGGCCGATGCCGCGGCCTGCTTGCGGGCGCTATGCAGGTTATGGGAGATAAAGTCGGCGGATTTATCTGGCATCGCGCTACGCCTGGGGGCTGATGTGCCGGTCTGCCTGCGTTCAGAACCAGCGCGGATGCAAGGGATCGGTGAAATTCTGGCCCCCGCCCCGCGCCTGCCCGCATTCGGGATCATGCTGGTGAACCCTGGTGTTGCCGTGCCCACCCCAGCCGTTTTCAAGGCGCGGGTCGGCGATTTCTCCCCCGCGCCGATACTGCCCGCGATGTGGCCGGATGCGTCGGCCATGGCGGCGGATTTGCTGGTTTGCGGCAACGACCTGCAAGTGGCGGCCATCTCTATCCAGCCTATCATCGGCGACGTGCTGGCAATTCTTGCGGCCTTACCGGGCGTGCTGCTGGCGCGCATGAGTGGCTCTGGCGCCACCTGCTTTGCGCTGTTCAATACCGCCACCGAAGCGCAAACGGCGGCGAACAGCCTAGCCGCACGTTCAGGCTGGTGGTGCTGGGGCGGGGGGCTTTACCAGCCGCCCCCGACCGGCTTATGAGAACCCGCACGCGATGGGACGTCGCCAAGCGGTAAGGCAGCGGATTTTGATTCCGCCATGCGGAGGTTCGAATCCTCCCGTCCCAGCCAATCCAGAGCAATCTGCTTTTAGATTGACGCGGCGGCGCCAAGATAAACGCATGAAATTGCTCGCTCAAACATAAAATTAGAGGGTTCAGCTTTTAGCTGAACCCTCTAAGAAACCGTTTCAAGCTCCACGCAAGAAGGCAATAAGCCCGGCTGTCGAGCCATCGGCCATGGTGGAGCTTTCTTTGCCCTCCACCACCGGCAGCAACCTCGTCGCCAGCTCCTTGCCAAGCTCCACGCCCCATTGGTCAAAAGCGTTGATGTTCCAGAGCGTCGCCTCTGTGAACACCCGGTGCTCGTAAAGCGCGATGAGCTTGCCCAGCATCCCCGGGTCCAGTTTTTCATACGCGATGACAAGCGAGGGGCGGTTGCCTGGAAACACCCGGTGCGGGTTGGCGCCCGCCTCTTCCAGCGTGCGGCCTTGTAGCAGCGCCTGGGATTGCGCGAGACAATTGGCGATGAGCAGACGATGATGATGCGCCAACTCCGGCTCATGCCCGTTGGCGGCAATCAGGAACTCACAGGGAATCACATCGGTGCCCTGATGGATTAGCTGGTAAAAAGCGTGCTGGCCGTTTGTGCCCGGCTCGCCAAACACCAGTGGCCCGGTGGAGCGGGCAACCCGCTCACCCTCCCGCGTCACGCGCTTGCCATTGGACTCCATGTCGAGTTGCTGAAGATAGGCAGCAAAGCGTGAAAGGCGCTGGTCGTAGGGCAGAATCGCCCGGGCGGGATACCCCAGCGCATTGCGGTGCCAAACGCCCACCAGGGCCAGCAACACCGGCAGGTTTGCTTCTAGCGGGGTAGCGCAAAAATGCTCGTCCATCTCCCGCGCCCCGGCCAGGAAGGCGCGGAAATTTTTAGCCCCGATGGCGATGACCACCGGCAGCCCGACAGACGACCAGACGGAATAACGCCCACCCACCCAATCCCAGAAACCGAAGATGCGGTCTGCGGAAATACCAAACGCGGCGCATTTCTCAATGGCGGTGGAGACGGCGCAGAAATGTGCTCCCACCGCTGCCTCGCCCAAAGCCTGCGCCACCCAGCGTCGGGCGGAGCCAGCGTTGGTCATGGTCTCCACCGTGGTGAAGGTTTTGGAGGCGACGATGAACAAAGTCCGCGCCGGGTTCAAGCCGCGCAGCGTGTCCGCGATATGCGCACCATCCACATTCGAGACGAAGTGCAGACGCGGGCCATCATGATACGGTGCCAGCGCGCCGGTGACCATGGCGGGGCCGAGATCCGACCCGCCAATGCCGATATTCACCACATCGCTGAAAGCATTTCCATCCGACGAACCAATGGCACCAGAGCGGATCGACTCAGCAAAATCCAGAAACCGGCTCAGGGTTTCCTGAATCTGTGGCACCACATTCCGGCCTGAAACCTGGACCACCGTATCCGCGCTCGCGCGCAAGGCGGTGTGTAGAACGGCTCGCTGTTCTGTAATATTGATGGCTTCGCCTACGAACATCGCATCTCGCCGAGACTCTACACCCGCCCCACGGGCAAGGTTCAGCAACGCAGCAAGGCTTTCATCCGTGAGCGCGGTTTTGGAAAAATCCAGCAGAATTCCCGCCCCTTGCGCAGAGAAACGGGAAAAGCGCCGCGCATCGGCCTTGAACAGGGTGCGTATATCCGGCGCGGTCTTGGCTAGCGACATCACTTCAGCCCAACCCGTCTGGCTCATCCAATCCTCGCTTCGTACTCTCTCCACGGCAAGTTTAGCCGTTCCGCGGGCGAAGCCAAGGGGCGCTCTATTCATCCATCCGCACGCCTGGATGAAAAAACGCGTACACCGCGCGGGCGGTGGCGCGGTTGATGCCAGTAACAGCCTCCAGGTCCTTCAACCCAGCCCCCTTCACCCCGCGCGCAGAGCCGAAATGCAGCAGCAGCGCCTTCTTGCGCGCAGCCCCAATGCCGGGCACATCATCCAGCTCCGATGTTGTCATCTTCCGGCTGCGCGCGGCGCGATGGGTGGTGATGGCAAAGCGATGCGCTTCGTCTCGCAGGCGTTGCATAAAATACAAAACCGGATCTCGCGGCGGCAACTGAAAGGGTTCGCGGCCTTCCGTGTAAAACCATTCGCGCCCGGCGTCGCGGTCTGGCCCCTTGGCGATAGCAACGAGCGGAATATCCTCCAGCCCCAAATCCGCCATCACGCCTCTGGCGGCGGAAAGCTGCCCGGCACCGCCATCGATCAGCACGAGATCCGGCCAGGTTTCGCCAGAACGGTCCGGGTCTTCTTCCAAGGCGCGACCGAAGCGGCGTTGCAGCACTTCGCGCATCATGGCGAAATCATCGCCGGGGGCGATCACGCTTTTGATGCCGAATTTGCGGTAGGCGGATTTCATCGCCCCCTCCGGACCCGCCACCACCATCACACCGTAAGCGTTCGTGCCCATGATGTGGGAATTGTCATAGGTTTCGATACGCCTGGGCGTGTCGGTAAGGCCGAACAATTCCGCCGTGGCGGCGAGCAACTTGCCTTGCCCCGCCGTCTCGGCGAGCTTGCGCTCTAGTGCCTGGCGAGCATTGGTGGCAGCGTGGGCCACCACATCGGCCTTCTCGCCGCGCTGGGGTACAAGAATATGCACGCGCCGTTCCGCCTTCAGGCTCAGCGCATCCTCCAGCAGACTCTGCTCCTCAGCCACGTGGTTCAGTAAAATCTGAGTTGGCGGAGGCTTGTCGTCGTAAAACTGCGCGATGAATGCGGCCATCACCGCTTGCGGGCTATCCTCTTTCGAGGTGGCGGGGAAAACGCTGCGATTGCCATTATTGCGTCCGCCGCGAATGAAAAACACCTGCACGCAGGCTTGCCCCGCCTGCTGGTGGAGCGCCACCACATCCGCATCGCCCAGGCTGGCGGGGTTGATGACATCATTGCCCTGCACGTAAGCCAGGCCCCGGATACGGTCCCGCAGCGACGCGGCGCGTTCGAACTCAAGCTTTTCAGCGGCTTGCTGCATTGCAGCGACCAGATCTTTCTGCATCGGGCCGGTTTTTCCTTTCAGGAAATCCATGGCCTGGACCACCAAAGCGGCATATTCCTCCTGGCTTACCCGGCCCACACAAGGGGCGCAGCAACGCTTGATCTGGAACAGCAGGCAGGGGCGCGTGCGGTTGGCAAACACCGTATCCGCACAGGTACGCAACAAGAACACCCGCTGCAGGGCCTGCACGGTCTGGTTGACTGCCCACACGGATGCAAACGGCCCCCAATAACGATTGGCCTTCTCCTGCGCGCCACGATGCTTGGTGAGGCGCGGGAAGTCTTGCCCTGCCGTCAGCATCAACCAGGGATAGGTTTTGTCGTCCCGCAACAGAATATTATAGCGTGGTTTCAGACGCTTGATGAGGTTGGCCTCAAGCAGCAGTGCCTCGGCCTCTGTATGGGTGGTGAGGATCTCCATGGTGGCGGTATCCGCCACCATGCGCCGCAGTCGCTCTGGCAGACGGCTGATCTGTGTGTAAGACACGACACGCTTTTTAAGATTCCGCGCCTTGCCGACATAAAGCGCCTCGCCCTTGGCATCCAGCATCCGGTACACGCCGGGGTTGCCCGGCATGGTCTCCAGCGCGGTTTCGATTACTGTCACGCCGGTTGGCAGAATCTCCAACTTATCCCCTCCCCCTGTGGATAAGTTTGTGGATTCGCTGTGTTTTGGCTTTGGACATCGCGTTGTGGCGCTCACCGTCCCAAACGACCGCAAATCGTCATTACCTGCAGTTAACATACTGAACTTCAAAGATAATTTTATTACTGATCGGCCATACTGCTGTCATCATGCCGCACGGAAACCCCTTGATGCTGAAGGGTTCCGCGCCGTGGACAACTAGATATTTCGGCGTTCGATTTCCACCCCTACACTGGCGACACCGGCTACCGCATCGAGTTTTTCCACTGTCACTCTGGCCATGCGGATGCGCTTATTATGTAGGCAAACCTCGGCCATGCGCTCCGCCAGCGTTTCCACCAGTTGCACATGCCCGGCCGTAACAACTCCGCGCACGGCGTTGATCACCGTATCATAATCCACCACCCGGCCGAGATCGTCTGCGCCCACGGCCGGGCGGGAGAGGTTGGCAGCCCCGTCATCCTCCACCGCTAAATCGAGATTCACCCGAATACGCTGGGTACACCCCTGCTCGTGCGCGTAAACGCCAATGCGCGCATCCAGAACAAGGTCACGGACAAACATACGCCTTGTGGCGCGCGCGGCATCGGCAAAACTGGCTTGGTCCATGGGAAGCGTTTTGCGCCGGACAGGGCAGATTGGCAATAAACCAAGCTTCCGGCGCGGGTTTGATTGGATTAGCCTCAAGGCATGAAACGCTTCCTGATGCTTCTTGCGTTGCCCGTGCTGCTGGGTGCCGCTTCGGCCTCCGGCACGCCAGTGCCATCACCGGCGAATGTACACGCCGCAAACGCATGGTTCCGCTATCTGCTGCCAAATCTGCCCGCCGGCGGCTATATCACTCTAACCAATAGCGGGGACACCACCACCAGGCTGGTGAAGGCCAGCTCCCCCGCCTGCGGCGCGCTGATGCTGCATAAAAGCGAGAATGACGGCGGAACCTCCATGATGGTGATGATGAAGAGCATCACCATCCCCGCCCATGGTCAGGTAAGCTTCGCCGAAGGCGGGTATCATCTGATGTGTATGCAACCGAAAATGAAAGTGGGCGACAAGGTGAGCATGGTTCTGGGCTTCGACGATGGCGATAATCTGCTGCTGATGGTGCCGGTTTACGGCCCCGGCGGCCCAGCCAGCCAATGAATATGCAGCTGCCTGTTCCGCCGCTCCGCCAAAACTCCGGCCCTGACGGTTGGCATAAAGGCCGCAAGGGAATAAGGGTTCCGCCAGATTTTCATGTTGCAAGGACAATCACCCCATGCCTGACGCCAACCTGCCCACCGATTACAAGGTAAAGGATATTTCCCTGGCCGAATGGGGCCGCAAGGAAATTGCCATGGCCGAGGACGAAATGCCCGGGCTGATGGCCCTGCGTCAGGAATTCGGCAAGGACAAGCCGCTGGCAGGGGCGCGCATCGTCGGCTGCCTGCATATGACCATCCAGACCGCCGTGCTGATCGAAACACTCACGGCCCTGGGTGCCTCCGTACGCTGGTCCTCCTGCAATATCTTCTCCACGCAAGACCAAGCCGCGGCCGCCATCGCCGCCGCCGGGATTCCCGTGTTCGCCTGGAAGGGCTTAAGCGAGGAAGAGTTCTGGTGGTGCATTGAGCAGACTTTGCGCGGCCCGGATGGCTGGACCCCGAACATGATCCTGGATGATGGCGGCGACGTCACTCAAATCATGCATGACAAATACCCTGAGATGCTGGCTCATGTGAAAGGCATTTCAGAGGAGACCACCACCGGCGTGCACCGGCTGTGGGAAATGGCCAAGGCCGGCAAGCTGCTGGTGCCCGCCATCAACGTGAACGACTCGGTCACCAAGTCCAAGTTCGACAATCTCTATGGCTGCCGTGAGAGCCTGGTGGATGGCATCCGCCGTGGCACGGATGTGATGATGTCCGGCAAGGTGGCCGTGGTTGCGGGCTTCGGCGATGTCGGCAAGGGTTCCGCTGCCAGCCTGCGAAATGCCGGCTGCCGCGTCAAAGTGTGCGAGATCGACCCGATCTGCGCCCTGCAAGCCGCTATGGAAGGCTATGAAGTGGTGACGATGGAAGACGCCGCCCCGGTGGGCGACATCTTCGTGACCGCCACCGGCAATGTGGACGTGATCACCATCGATCATATGCGCGCCATGAAGCACCGCACCATCGTCTGCAATATCGGGCATTTCGATTCCGAGATTCAGATCGAGGCGCTGCGGAATTATAAGTGGGACAATGTGAAGCCGCAGGTGGATGAGGTGGTCTTCCCCGACGGCAAGCGCCTGATCGTGCTTTCCGAGGGCCGCTTGGTTAACCTCGGCAACGCCACCGGCCACCCGAGCTTCGTGATGTCCGCCAGCTTCACCAACCAGGTGCTGGCGCAGATCGAGCTGTGGACCGCCCCGCCGGGCAAATATGAGAAGCAGGTTTATGTGCTGCCCCGCCATCTGGACGAGAAGGTGGCGGCTTTGCATCTGGCCAAGGTGGGTGCCAAACTAACCCAGCTCTCTCAGAAACAGGCGCAATATCTGGGCCTGAACGTCCAGGGTCCGTTCAAGCACGAGGCTTACCGCTACTAATATGCGCATCGGCGGCATTCTGTCCCTCACGGGCCTTGGCCTGCTGGCGGGCGGGATGCTGCTATTTCCCATTTTCACCTATCTGGCCTTCAGCCGGCTTCCGCTTTCCGTGGCCGGGCCGTTCGTGAAGGGCTGTTTTCCGTCCTATTATGGCTTCATGCTGGCCACTTCCGGGCTGGCGCTGCTGGGCTACGGCCTACGCCGCAGCCGCGCCGCGCTGGTGCCCGGCCTCATTTTTGCTGCCACCTTCTGGGCCTGGTTCTGGCTCATCCCGCGCCTCAACGCCTACCAGGCGGCGGGCAACACCGCCGCCTTCAACCGGGGCCATACGCTCTCTGTCTGGGTCGACGGGATCGAGTTTCTGGCCGTTCTGGCCCTGCTTATCCGTGAGGGTGCAAACCGGGGGTAGAGACTAGCCACTCGAACCATTTTAGCTGTTCGTATCGAGCCAATCCGGGAAAGGCTTGGGCCGTTGTTGTCCTTGGCGGATATGCCATACCGCGTTGCAGCAAACATTGACACGTTAGAATGTTTGTCGCCAAAAGGCATTTTGTGCGACGTGGATAGGCCCGTGCACACAATGAAAGTGCAGCATGTCCCGTTTCCTATTGGCCGGTTTATTGGTTCTTGGAACCACTATAACAAATGCTCACGCAGCCCCTGCGCCGCGAATTATTTGGTCGGTAAATCTGGATGCTCCCGTCTATTCTCCGCCGCAAGCGCGCAACGGCAGCCTGTTTCTGACCAGCATACAGCCAACGGGCCCAAACCTGTTCGCGGTTGCTGAGCAAAGCGGCAAGCTGCTCTGGAGTTACGCGACGCAGGGAGCGATCAGCATCCCGCCGACTGTGGGTAAAACACAAATTTTTGTTGCCTCGGACATCGGCAACACGCATTTCCTGCGGGCAATTGATGCGAAAACCGGCTTCTTGATTTGGCAATATACGCGCCATCAGCCACCGGAATGTATGTGCAGCCAAGCCTCCATCCTCAGCGGCGGCATGTTGTTCGCACAGAGCGACGGGCATAGCCTGTATGCTTTTTTACCCAGCGGCGCGGCCCCTTCAAAGCGGCTTTGGCAGTTTCCCGGCAATGGCGCCCCGCTGACATCGCCAGTGGTGGCAGGCGGCTTCGTGGTCTTTGGCTCGGGCGACCATAATGTTTACGCGCTCGACGCCAAAACCGGAGCGGTCAAATGGACCGGCACAACGGGCTATGTATTCACAGCCACGCCCGCCATTAGCGACGGTGTCGTCGTCATTGGTGATCAGGGCGGAAATATCGACGGCTTTGACCTTAACACCGGCAAATCGCTCTGGAGTGACTCTGCCGGCAACGTCGATGTTGCGGCGGTCATTGCGCGGGGTACGGCTTATGTCGTGACAGAAGACCATTCGGTATATGCGCTCAACGTGACGAATGGCCGGCAGCTCTGGCAGTATGACATGGAAGATTATGCGGTATTTTCGCCGATTTTGGCCGGGCAGTTGGTGATTGTTGCGAACCGTGCAGGCCAGTTGGTTGCGCTCGACGCCAAAACCGGCAAGCTGGTATGGCAGACAGATCTCAACGGTACACCGTTTTCACAACCCGAATTCTGGGCCGCCGAAAACGCGGTCGTGCTAAAGATAAACGACCACGCCATTGGCGCCTTCAATGCCGCAACCGGCAAAGCCCTGTGGCTTTACAATACCCCGCTGGTGGTCACGCCGCCGGTCGTCAATGGCAAGGCCGTAGATGTTGTTACGAGCAATGGAACAGTGGACGCGCTTGAATAGGTTATGGCTGTCGTTTTAAGGAGTTGGCTTGGCGGCGCGCATGCAAGGGCTGACAAGATAATTTTGAACATGGAATATTCTTCATGAGCATTACACATTTGCACGATAGTCTCATCGCCGATCTCGGCCCCTCCGGTCCCGTGGCGGTGCCCTTGGGCGAACCCGTCTCCCAGGTTTCCAGCCTGGAGGTGAAGCGCGCGGACCAGGTGGAAACCGGCATCTGGGAATGCACGCCGGGCATATGGCGGCGGCAAATTACCGACCAGGAATTTTGCCATTTCATCGCCGGCAAGGGCAGCTTTACGCCAGATGGCGGGAAAGAAATCCACTTTACGGCGGGGGATGCGTTTCTGCTGCCCGCGAATAGTCTTGGAGTTTGGAAGATCGAGGAGACGGTGCGCAAGACCTATGTGGTGATTAAACGGTGAAATGAAAAAAACGTTACCCGCAAGTGTTTTCTCTTTTCTTTCAATCGCCAGAACGCGCATCATTACGGTGTTGGCGCCACGCGATATCAAAGATATGTGCACAGGAGGATAATCAGGATGGACTCAGAAAAACTCAATATGTCGGTTCGCAAATTCCTCAAGACAGTCGGCGTCAGTTCGCAGCGCGAAATTGAAGCCGCGATCGCGGCAGGTGTGAAAGCCGGAACGATCAAGCCCAGCGCGCGGCTAAAAGCCAAAATGACGCTGCAAATCGACGCTGTGCATCTCACCCATATCGTTGAGGACACGATCGACGTCGAATGACCAACGCAGGCCGCTCTCTCGAAAAGTCGCTGTTTTAGCTCCGGTAGGAGCCATTAATGTCGATATAGCCGTGGGTGAGGTCGCATGTCCAAACGGTGGCGTGGCCATCACCCAGGCCGATATCGACGGTGATTTCGATTTCGCGGCCCTTCATGTGCTGAACCACGGGCGCTTCATTATAGCCCGGCACCACGCCTCCGTTCTGCGCCATCCAGACGCCGCCTACCGCCACACCCAGCTTGTCGCGGTCCGCCGGTTCGCCCGCTTTGCCGACAGCCATGACAATACGGCCCCAATTCGCATCCTCGCCCGCGATGGCGGTTTTCACCAACGGGGAGTTGGCGATGACCATACCGATGCGCTTGGCCGAGGCATGGCTGACAGCGCCCTCAACATTGATGGTGACGAGTTTCTGAGCACCCTCACCGTCACGTACAACCATCATCGCCAGGTCGTGCAGGACCTCGTGCAAGGCACGGCGGAAATCCGCCAGCGCGCCAGGGTCTTGCGTGGGTTTGTTGCCGGCCTGGCCAGTGGCGAAGAGCAGCACGGTGTCCGATGTCGAGGTATCGGAATCGATGGTGATGCAGTTGAATGTGTTTTCCACGCCCTTGGAGAGCATGGCCTGCAAAGCCGGGGCGGGAATCGCGGCATCGGTGAAAATAAAGCTCAGCATCGTCGCCATGTCCGGCGCGATCATGCCCGAGCCCTTGGCGATACCGTTGATCCGCACCTCCACCCCGCCCAGCCGTGCGGTGCGGGTGGCGCCCTTCGGAAAGGTGTCGGTGGTCATGATGGCGCAGGCTGCCTCGGCGAAACGGTCCGCCGTGAGGTCTGCCTTCAGCGCGTCCATCACCGCGACGATTTTTTCAGCCGGCAGCGGCTCGCCGATAACGCCGGTGGAGGCCAGGAATATCTGGCCGGGTTGGGTGCCCAGGGTGGCAGCGGCGGCGGCGGCCGTGGTTTCTGCAGCGCGGGCACCGGCAGCGCCGGTGAACACATTAGCATTGCCGGCATTTACCACCAGGGCGCGGGCGGTGCCGCCGGACAGCACCTCCCGGCACCAGCTAACCGGCGCGCCGGGGCATTGGTTGCGGGTGAACACACCCGCCACATTGGTGCCCTCAGCCAGCTCGGCCAGCAACACATCCGTTCGCCCTTTGTAGCGAATCCCCGTCGCCGCGGTGGCCATGCGTACGCCCGCGATGGGCGGCAGCTCAGGCAGGGGAAGCGCTAAGGGAGAGACGGGAAGCTGGCCAACCATGTCAGCCTACTTGCTGGCGCCGCTGGCGGAGGCATCCGGTGCGGTCTGCGGCACCGGCTTTCCATCCGGGCCAAACACCTGGACCTTCACCTGGCTGCGCACTTTGTCCAGCGTTGCCTGCACCACCTGGTCACTCAGCTTCTGACGTATCTGGTCCTGCACGTCGGCCAGGGTCGGGGTGGGGGCGGTGCGATGGCCTTCGTTCAGGATCACGTGCCAGCCGAACTGGGTGTGGACCGGGGTTTTGGTGTACTGGCCCTTCTTCAGCGCGAAGGCGGCATCGGCAAAGGCGGGCACCATCTCGTCCTTGGAGAACCAACCCAGCTCGCCGCCATTCTTCGCACCGGGGTCGATGCTGTATTTCTCCGCCAGCTTGGCGAAGTCAGCGCCCTTATTGAGCTGTTTGATGATGTCCTCCGCCTGAGCTTCCGAGGAAACCAGGATATGGCGGGCATCCACCTGCTCGGGGCCGGGTTTGCCGGCATAGTCGCGGTTATACTCGGCCTGCACGGCGGTATCGGTCACCTGCGCGGCCACAGCCTTCTGCACATAGGCATTTTCAAGCTGAACATCGGCAGCGGCCTTCATGCGGGCAGCCACAGCCGGGTCACTCTCCAGGTTTTCTTTCTGCGCGGCAATCAGCAAGGCCTTGCGGTCCACTTCCTGGTTAATCAGCAGCGGCAGCAGCTGCTGGGGCGATAATTGCTGCGCCTGCGGCGGCAAGTTCTGCGCATCAGCCTGGATCTGGCTCATATGGATCTTGATGCCATTGACCGTGGCGACCACCGGATCGGAATCCTTTGGCCCGGCCGGGGCCGGCTGCGCGAATGCCGCCGGAGCGGCCAGGGCAAGCGTGAGAGCCAGGGCGGAAAGCTTAGACAACCGACGCATATGTTCAACCTTATTCTGAGGATGCGGCACCTATGGGCCAAAGCCCGCTGCCGGGCAAGGCTTGGCCGTTTTCCACCCCGCACGGCGGATGAATTGACCCTGCCCCCCCCTGCTACTATGTCAGCCTCAATCTTTTACTGTAAGTGCGGATCTCACCCCCATCATGTTATCCAGCCTCGCCCGCGCCGTTTTCGGCTCCAGCAACGACCGTACCCTGAAAAGCTTCAAGCGCCGGGTTGCGGCCATCAACGCGCTGGAACCACAGGTGGCAGCGCTGGACGACGCGGCGCTGACCGCCAAAACCCAGGAATTCAAAACCCGGCTGGAACAGGGTGAGCGCCTGGACGATATCCTGGAGGAAGCCTTCGCCGTGGTGCGTGAGGCCTCCCGGCGCGTGCTCGGCATGCGCCATTTTGACGTGCAGCTGATCGGCGGCATGGTACTGCATGAAGGGCGCATCGCCGAGATGAAGACCGGCGAGGGCAAGACCCTGGTCGCCACACTCGCTGTCTATCTCAATGCGCTCAACGGCCGGGGCGTGCATGTCGTCACCGTCAACGACTACCTGGCCCGGCGCGATGCCGAGCAGATGGGCCAGCTTTACGGCTTTCTAGGGCTTTCCACCGGCGTTATTGTGCCTGGTGTGGAAGAACCGGACCGGCGCGTCGCCTATGCCGCCGATATCACTTACGGCACCAATAACGAATTCGGCTTCGATTATCTGCGCGACAATATGAAGTACCGGCTGGAGGATATGGTTCAGCGGCCCTTCAGCTTTGCCATCGTGGACGAGGTGGATAGTATCCTGATCGACGAAGCCCGCACGCCGCTGATCATCTCCGGCCCGTCCGATGAACCTGTCGGCCTCTACGCCCAGGTGGATACGGTGGTGGAAGCCTTCCTCTCACGCGGGGATGTGGCCGACGACGGCAAACATGAATTTTATGAGAAAGACGAAAAAGCCCGCACGGTAAACATGACCGAGCTGGGTGCCGAAACCGTGGAGGAGATGATGCAAGCCGCCGGGCTGCTCTCCGGCGGGCTTTACGACCGCACCAACGTGCCCCTGGTGCATCATGTGCAGCAATCCTTGCGCGCCCGCACGTTGTTTGCCCGCGATGTGGATTACATCGTGCGTGAGGGTAAGATCGTCATCATCGACGAGTTTACCGGCCGTATGCTGGAGGGCCGACGCTATTCTGATGGTCTGCACCAAGCGCTGGAAGCCAAGGAGCGGGTGGAGGTTCAACAGGAGAACCAGACGCTCGCCTCCATCACCTTCCAGAATTATTTCCGCCTCTACCCCAAGTTGGCTGGCATGACCGGCACCGCGATGACGGAGGCGGACGAGTTCGAGCAGATCTACAAGCTGACCGTCGTCGAAATTCCCACCAATGTGCCGGTGGCGCGCGACGACCAGGACGACGAGGTATACCGTACCGCCGCCGAGAAATATGAGGCGGTGGCAAAACTGATCAGCGAATGCCGGGAGCGTGGCCAGCCGGTGCTTGTCGGCACCACGAGCATCGAGAAGAGCGAGATCATCTCCAGCCTCCTCGACAGGAAGGGCATCAAACACAGCGTGCTAAACGCCCGCTTCCATGAGCAGGAAGCCAAAATCGTCGCCCAGGCCGGAGCACCAGGCGCCATCACCATCGCCACCAATATGGCCGGGCGCGGCACGGACATCAAACTCGGCGGTAATTACGAGATGCGCTTGGCGCTGGAACCGGGTGTGGATCCGGCGGCCTTGCGCGCCGAGATCGACGCCAACCACAACCTGGTGAAAGCGGCGGGCGGGTTGTTTGTCATCGGCACGGAGCGCCATGAAAGCCGGCGCATCGACAACCAGCTGCGCGGCCGCTCTGGCCGGCAAGGCGACCCCGGTGCATCACGCTTCTTTCTCTCGCTCGAAGACGATCTGATGCGTATTTTCGGCTCCGACCGGATGGGCAGCATGTTGCAGAAGCTGGGGCTCAGGGATGGCGAGGCGATCATCCACCCCTGGATCAACAAGGCATTGGAGAAGGCGCAGAAGAAGGTCGAAGTTCGTAATTTCGATATGCGCAAGAACGTGCTGAAATATGACGACGTGATGAACGACCAGCGCAAGGAAGTTTATGCCCAGCGCCGCGAGTTTATGAGCACGGACAGCGTCGCTGATGTCGTAACCGAAATGCGCGCCGATGTAATCTCCGCGATGGTGGAAAACCGCGTGCCGGAGAAAGCCTTCGCCGAGCAATGGCAATCCGCCGAGTTGGCCGCTGATGTGAACCGCGTGCTGGCGCTGGATCTGCCAATTGTGGATTGGGCGGCTGAAGAGGGCATCGACGAAGTACATCTGCGCGAGCGGATCGAGCAGACGGCCGAGCAAGCCGCAGCCGCCAAGGCCGTGCAGTTTGGTCAGCAGCTTATCGCCTATATCGAGAAATCCGTGCTGTTGCAGACGTTGGATACCGTCTGGAAGGAGCATCTACTGGCGCTGGATTATCTGCGCCAGGGCATTGGCCTTCGCGGTTATGGCCAGCGCGACCCGCTGAACGAATATAAGCGCGAGGCCTTCGCGATGTTCGCAGCGATGCTGGACGATTTGAAAGAGCGCGTGACCCTGGCGATGGCGCACGTGCAGGTTCAGATGCCCGCCGAACCCGCACCGCCGGCGATGGTGGAATCTCACCCCGAGCCGGGCGCGATGCAGGGCGGTCTGGCTTTGGCCGAGCCGGTGGTGCGCAATACAGATGCGTTGCTTCCCGTTTTCGATGAGGCAGAGGTGAACCCAGCCCGGCCCGAAACCTGGGGTGCGACACCGCGCAACGCGGCCTGCCCCTGCGGCTCCGGCAAAAAATTCAAATACTGTCACGGCAAGGTTTAGGATGTGATCATTTCAGGTTGATCCGCAACGCGGGTTAACCTGATGTCATCGCCCCCGTCCTAACCTAGCGACAAAACCCGGCGGGGCGATCGTAACGCCATCCGCCTCTAGCATCTCCTTCACCCGGTCTGGCCTGTCAGAAATCATGCCGTCCACACCAAGCTCGCTCATGCGGCGGATATCCGCGGCCTCGTTCACCGTCCAGGGGATCACCGCTAGGCCGAGGCGGCGGGCTTCATCCATCTCGGCAGCGTCCAGCGTCTCATGAAACGGCGCCCACACGGCAGCGCCGGTGCTGGCCACCGCGCGCGGAACACTGCCAGGTCGGCACGGTGCAAATGCGGCCAGCCGGGTCTGGCCAAACCAGAGCTCAGAACGTTCCAAGGTTTGCGGCTCTGTCAGGCAGCCGCGCCGCAACGCAGGCTCCAGCAGCGCGGCTGCTTCCAGCACCCGCCAGTCGAAAGCGTAAAGTACGGCCTTGTTGATGGCTTTTGCCTCTCGCAGTGTGCCCACCACCACCTCAACCAGTTGCTTCGGCGCCAGCGTTGCCTCTGGCTGGTCTGGGAAGGTTTTAACCTCGACAAGAAAATCCAGCGATGCGCATGAAGCCAGTACCTCGGCCAATATCGGAATGGGCGTGCCATCAAGTGGCGCTTGATCAGGAAAGCGCGCAGCGTAGTCAGACCCCGCGCGTAACCGGCCGACATCATAGGCGCCAAGCTGCTGAAACGTTAGCGTGCGGATAAACGGGGCGTCACCTCCGACATAGACGCCGGCGCTGTCACGGGCAGAGTCAGGGTTCGGCTTTGGGTCATGATGCACCACCGCAACGCCATCCGCCGTTACGCCGATATCAAATTCCACCCCCGTGAGCTGAAGCCGCTGCGCCAGGACGAATCCCGGCAGCGTGTTTTCGGGCAATAATCCGCGTGCGCCGCGATGCCCGAAAACCGCAATCATGGCTTTATGTGCAATCTACTCCGCGGCTTTTCGGCATCCGCGAGCACGGCGCCGATCTGCTCGAACGCTCGCGCGCGGTGGCTGATCTTGTCTTTCTCAGGCCCAAGCTCGGCATAGCTCTGTTCGTAGCCATTGGGGATGAAGATCGGGTCATAGCCGAACCCGTTTTCTCCGCGCGGCGCGGGGGCGATACGCCCGAACGCTTCGCCGATATAGGTGCCAGTGGTGCCATCCGGCTGGGCAAGGCAAAGCGCACAGGTGAACCATGCCTCCCAATCGTTCTTGGCTTCAGCCGCGGCGATGATCTTGGCGAAGGCACCCGGGTAGTCGTCTCCTGCATAGCGTGAAGAATACACGCCGGGCTGGCCATTCAACGCCGAGACGCAAAGCCCGGAATCATCGCCCAACGCAGGAAGCCCTGAGGCTTTGGCCGCCGCCACGGCCTTGATGCGGGCATTGCCCACAAAATCTGGCGCGGTTTCGGCAGGTTCGGGTAGGCCCAGTTCCCCGGAGGAAGTAACCTCATAGCCCAGTGGCGCCAGAAATGTCCGGAATTCCTTGAGCTTGCCGGGATTATGGGTGGCAATAACGAGTTTTTTCATGCGCGCCCGGCATCGCCCGAAAGCATCCCGGGGTCAATCTTCAGCTTCGCCATCGCGCGTTGCCATTTGGTCCGGTAGTCGGTGTCGAAGATGATCTCATCATCTGCAGGGGCTGTCAGCCAGCTATTCTGCCAAATCTCTTCCTCAAGCTGCCCGGCACCCCAGCCGGCATAGCCCAGAAGTAACCGGGCCTGGGCAGGGCCGCTGCCAGAGGCTACGGCCTGCAGCACGTCCATGCTGGCGCTCAAGCCATGCGCCCCGTCCACATCCAGGCTGCCTTCGCTCATCCAATCGGCCGAGTGCAGCACAAACCCGCGATGATCCTCCACCGGCCCGCCCTCGCCCATCGGCAGCTCGCGCCGCGGCGGGTGCGGCTCCACCTTCAATCGCTCCATCAAATCGCCGAATCTCGGCTTGCGCAACGGACGATTAAGCATCAGTCCCATAGCGCCATCCTGGTTATGCGCACAGACGAAGATCACGCTCTGGGCAAAGCGCGGATCGCGCAAGGCCGGCATGGCCAGAAGCACCTGCCCAGTGAGCCAGCCAGGTTGATGAGACGCCGAAATTTCATGCTCCGTCATCGCCTTGTTATATTCGTGCGCCTGCCGCTCGGCCAGCCCCCGCGCCGTGGCTTCACCTGCCGCGCCACTTCGCCTAAGAAGGAGCATCCGTTCCACGAACATAGGCAGACAATGATCAAAATTGGTGACAAAATCCCGGCCCAGAAGCTAATGCTGGCTACGCCGGACGGCCCGCGCGAAGTGGAAACGGCGGAGCTGCTGGGCCTTGGAAAAGTTGTGTTGTTTGCCGTGCCAGGCGCCTTCACACCCACCTGCAGCGCCAAGCATGTGCCCGGCTTCGTGAAGCTGGCGCCGGAGCTAAAAGCAAAAGGCGTGGACAGGATCGTCTGCCTGGCGGTGAACGACGCCTTTGTGCTGGGCGCCTGGGCCAAGGACCAGAAGGCCTGGGACGCCGTGCAATTCCTGGCGGATGGCTCCGCCACCTTCACCAAGGCGTTGGGGCTGGAGCTGGACCTGGTGGCGCGTGGCATGGGCGTCCGCAGCCAGCGTTTCGCGCTTGTGATCGAAAATGGTACCGTGACCAAGGTTGCGGTCGAGGAACCGGGTGGGTTCGAGGTCAGCCGCGCCGAGGCCATTCTCGAAGCCCTCTAAACCGGTGACTCTCGCTCTTACGATCGTCGTCCCGTGCTATAACGAACGCGCGAATGTCGCCCCGATGGTCGCGGCCCTGGATACGGCGCTCGCTGGTCTGGCGTGGGAGGTTGTGTTCGTCGACGATGACAGCCCGGATGGCACCAGCGCCGAAGCCAAGCGGATCGCGCAATTGGACCCGCGTGTGCACTGCATTCGCCGCATCGGTCGGCGCGGGCTGTCCTCGGCAGTCATCGAGGGCGCACTGTCCTCCGCGGCCACTCATATCGCCGTGATTGACGGCGACATGCAGCATGACGAAACTCGCCTGCCCCTGATGCTGGAAGCCGTGATGAACGGCGCGGACATGGCCGTGGGCAGCCGCCACGTGGAAGGTGGTGACTCCGCCGGCCTCTCCTCGCCGCTGCGGGTGAAGCTCTCCCAAACCGGCATCCGGGTTGCCCAGATGGTGACGCACACCTCCATCTCGGACCCGATGAGCGGCTTCTTCCTGTTGCGACGGGATTTATTCGACGCGCTGGCCGCCAGGCTGACGGGCCAAGGCTTCAAGATCCTGCTAGACCTCGTTCTGGCCTCGCCGCGCAAGCTCGATATCGCGGAAATCCCGTATAAATTCCGCCCCCGTCTGGCGGGCGAAAGCAAGCTGGACGTTCTGGTGCTGGCGCAATTTGCCGGGCTGCTGCTAGACAAAGCCCTGCGCGGCACGGTGCCGCTGCGTTTCATCTCCTTCGCGCTGGTGGGCATTATCGGCGTGCTCGTGAATATTCTGGTGCTGCAGATCGCCACCGCCGCCGGGATGGATTTCGGCAAAGCGCAAACCCTGGGCACGATCGTGGCCATGGTGATGAATTTCCAGCTCAACAATCAACTCACCTACCGGGCGCAGCGGTTGAAAGGCACAAAAGCCTGGCGGGGCCTGGCGCTGTTCATGGCTGTTTGCGGGCTCGGGGCCATTGCCAATATCGGCATCGCCACGGCGCTTTATGCGGAAAACGGGCACAGCCTGCTCTCGGGTGCCGCTGGTGCCGCGGTAGGCGTGGTCTGGAATTACGCGGTTTCCGCCACGCTCGTCTGGCGCGCGCGATAGCATGAAGGGAGCCCTCGCGGCGCTGGTAGCACTTACCGCGCTGCGCCTTGCTTTGGCCGCCGCCCTGCCGCTGACGCCAGATGAAGCCTATTACTTCACCTGGGCGAAGCATCTCCAAGCCGGGTATCTGGACCATCCGCCAATGGTGGCGCTGTGGATTAAGGCGGGTATCGCCTTATGCGGAGACACGCCGCTGGGCATTCGGCTGCTGGGTCCACTGGCGGCGGCGCTGGGCTCGCTGGCGCTGTATAATGCTGGCAACCGGCTGCTGCCCGGCAGGCGGATTGGCCTGGCCGCCGCCGCTTTCCTAAACGCCACGCTGATGCTGGGCGCGGGCTGCGTGGTGATGACACCCGACACCCCGCTGCTGTTTTTCTGGACCCTGGGCGTGTGGGCGCTGGCCCGGCTGGTGGAGTCCCGCAATCCACGCTGGTGGCTGGCGGCAGGGGGCATCGCCGGGTTGATGCTGTTTTCCAAATACACCGCCGCCTTGTTCCTGGCTGGGGTGGGGCTGTGGGCGCTGTTCACGCCCGCCATCCGCGCCCAGTTGCGCACTCCCTGGCCCTGGGCGGGCATTGCCCTGGCGTTGCTGGTTTTTGCGCCGGATATCGCCTGGAATGCTGGCCATGGTTGGGCCAGCTATTTGAAGCAAGGCGGCCGGGAGGACGGATTCAACCCCGCCCGGGCCATGCAATTTTTTGGTGAACTGGTGGGCGGGCAGGCTTTGCTGTTCACCCCGCTCATCGCGGCCCTGGCGGTGCGCGGTTTGTGGCATTTGCGGGGCGATGCCAACCCCGGCGCGCGTCTGCTGCTGTGGTTAACTTTATTGCCCGCGCTGGTTTTTGTGGAGTTCGTGCTGAACGGCCGGGTGCAGGGCAACTGGGTGGCCATTCTCTACCCCGCCGCCTGCCTGGCCGCCGCCGCCGGACCACCCCGCTGGCGCCACCCAGCTTTGGCGCTGGGCTTTGGCGTCACCGCGCTGGTATATGCACAGGCCCTCACCGGCTTTGCGCCCATTCCAGCCAGGCGCGACACTTCCGCCCTGCAAATGGCGGGCTGGAAAGATTTTGCCGCGCAGGCCGCCGCCAGTCACCCGGCCTTTATCACCTCGGATGACTACGCCACCGAAGCTGAACTGGCATTCTATGCGCCAAAAAACGTGCCGGTTCTGGGCTTTGGCCCGCGCTGGAAATATTTTAACTGGCCGGCGGCGGCAATGCAGGGCGAAACCGGCCTGCTGATCACCCGCCGCGGGGATGCTTCCTGCCCGGATGAGGTGGGCGTTATTACCCGCACGCGTCGCGATGAACCGGTGATGAGCTATCGTGTTTGCCAGATCACCGCCCAAACACCGGCCAGGGTATTTCCTCGGCCCTAGAGCCTGACCACTTCAAGTTGAATCGCAAGCCGATCCAACTTGAAACGCGGATCAGCCCCTGATCAACACCTTAAGAATGCGATGACATCAGACCGAATCGCTACAGAATTGGTCAAACTTTAGATGCGCTGTAATTTTCAGAAAAAACACTAAAAAACATCTAAATTTTTTATTTTAATACATTTATTCGTGTCTTTTTTTAACCGAACACATTTTATTGATCGTTAACTTCTGGCAATACCTTGGCGTTGCCGTATAGAGAACGCCGATACAGCGAAGCTTTAATCATCCGTTAAGTTGTCCCGGAGTTGATGATGTCACAAACCTATACTTACACCTTCAAGCAAGGCACCCAAACCGACACGATCAACGTCACGGTCAGCACAACCTTGCAAACGATTCCCTCAAACGTCCCCAGCATAACGGTGACGGGGCAGGGTTATGCCGTAACCGGCATCTCCGGCAGCATCGCCGGCAAGACCATCACCGGTGAAACCGGCTCTTCGGGTGCGGTTAGCATCTCCAATAACGTAGCGCTTTATGACAACGCGATTTTCCCCGTTGCTGGCTCCGGCGTGAATTATGCTGGCTATAGCGGCAGCCAAAACGGGCTCGACGACGCGGGCCTGCTGTTTAAGGTTGGAAACACGATATATAATCTCTTCGAGCAGAACGGCACGTTTAAGCTGCTTACCGTGAGCGGCAGAACCAACCCCACGACCACTCTGTCGCTCCTCAGCACAGACGCGCCCTGCTTCTGCGCCGGCACGAGCATTGCCACCCCCGGCGGGCAACGCCTGGTGGAAGAGCTTGAAGCGGGTGATACGGTGCTGACCCCCTCTGGCGAGGTTAAATCCGTGCGCTGGATGGGCCGGCGCGTTGTGAACATGAAGTTTGCAGACCCCGCACGCGCCCTGCCGGTGCGTATCAAGGCCGGGGCGCTGGGCAAAGGCCTGCCCATGCAAGATCTGCTGGTCTCCCCGGACCACGCGATGTTCCTGGATGGGATTCTGGTGCAGGCCGGGGCGATGGTGAACGGCAGCAGCATTGTGCGCGAAGGCAACATGCCCGGCCAATTCACCTATTATCACATCGAAACTGCGGATCATTCGCTGATCCTGGCCGAGGGTGCACCGAGCGAAACCTTCGTCGACAATGTCGACCGGATGGCTTTCGACAACTGGGCTGAATATCAAGCCATCGCGGGTGATGCAGAGCCGATCCCGGAAATGGCCTATCCCCGCGCCAAGGCCGAGCGGCAGATTCCGGCTTCGCTCCGCGCCAAGCTCGCCGCCCTTGCAGCACCTTATGCCAGGCTGCAAGCGGCCTGAACCCGACCTGCCAAAAGCCGCTTTCGAAACGCTCAGGCTCCTGCCTGGGCGTTTTTTATTGGCTTGGCTCCTGCTCTTCCTGGGGGCCGCATCACGCGGGAGAGCAGCCGGGTCCAGAGTTTATCCACCCAGGCCAGCGGCAAGGCACAAACCAAAGTAAGCAGAATGGAGCAGGAAGCCGCCAGCACCGCCGCACCCGCTACACCCAGCGTGCCCACGCCATCCATGAACGCCACCGAGCCCGCTGAAAGCAATATCGGCCCGTGCAGCAGGTAAATGGGGAAGGAAAGCAGCCCCAACCACACCGCCCAACCGCCGGAAAACACCCGCCGAATGGCCTGGTTGCCCAGCAATACGATGATGATGAGTGCGGCCCCGGCATCCCACACGTAATGGCTGTATGTGGCGGAAAGCAGCAGCTTCAGCGGGGCGTGAATGAGCAGCTTCTGTTCATAAGTAAAGCTGAACAGATAAAGCCCCATCCCGCCAAGCGCCACAGCCGCCTTGTTGCTCAGCTCCGGCAGCCTTCCCTCAGCGAACAGCATGGCCAGCACCGTGCCCACCAGAAAATCCGCGAAGAAGGTGAAGGGGTAGCCGGTGCCAGCCACATAAATTGCCAGCGCCACCAGCCCCAGCCTTATAACCCAACTGCCGATGGCGAACAGAACCGGGGCGGCGAAAAAAATGGCGAAGGAGCCGAACAACTCGATCCGCATGGTCCATAAAGGCGAGTCGAATTTCACCTCGCCCTGGGTGAAGACTCTTACCAACCCTTCGCGCAACGCGCCCTCCCAGGTGAGATGTTCGGGCCGGATTGGCGAGTTTCCGTGGCTTGCCAGCCACCCCGCACCGATGACATGCGCGGCTTGCTTATATTCATGGCCGGACCAGCTAATGAGCGCGAAGGCGAACAGGCAGGCGATGACGGTGAGGCAGGCCAGGCGAGGCCAGCGCTTCAGAAGTGCCACAACAACGCGGGAGATGCGCCTGTCTCGCCCGAACGGCAGGCTGAGAATAAAGCCGGACAGCACAAAAAACACCGCCACCGCCGCGCCGCCGTTCAGCATGCCCAGGGCAAACTGCGTGAATGTGCCCAGCGCGCCATAACCATGTGGCACCACCCCTACACCCTTGGGCGTGAAGGCCAGCGCCAGATGATAGAGAACCACAATTGCGGCGGCGATACCGCGCAGCCCCTCCAAAGGGACCAGTTTTCGTCCGCTCTCTGCCATGGGGCATAGGTGGCAGACATGAGCTGGAAAAACAGCTTTCCAGCCCATGGCGTTTTGTTAACCCCTTGCGATATCGTGCTTATATCGCAAGGGCAGAGGTACCTTTCGGTTCAGGCCGCGCGTTTTTCAACCTCTTCCGGGGACATGCGCACCAGCGCCGTATAGTCGTTCAGCAGGGTCTCGGTGAGCGTGCCGGGGGTATAATGCAGGGCGGCGCCAATCTGGCGCACCGGCGTTACCTCGGCGGCGGTGCCGGTGAGGAAGCATTCGCTGAACGAGCCAAGCTCCTCCGGCCTGATATTTCGTTCGATCACCTCAATCCCCCGCGCCTTGGCAAGGGCGATCACTGTCTGGCGGGTGATGCCGTTCAGGAAGCAATCGGTTGCCGGAGTGTGCAGCTTGTTGTCTTGCACGAAGAAGATATTGGCGCTGGTGCCCTCGGCCACATAACCGTCCCAGGTGTACATCAGCGATTCCTCGTAGCCCTCGGCCTCGGCCTTGTGCTTGGAGAGCGTGCCTATCATGTACAGTCCGGCCGCCTTGGATGCGGTGGGGGCGGAGAGCGGGTGCGGGCGGCGCCAGTCGGAGATATTGAGGCGGATGCCCTTCATGCGGTCCTGACCGAAATAATCCGGCCAGGTCCAGCAGGCAATCATCAGATGGATTTTAGTCTGCTGGGCAGAGACGCCAAGCTGCTCGGACCCGCGCCAAGCCAGCGGGCGGACATAGGCGTCCGTGAGGTTGTTCGCGGCCATGGTCTCGATGCAAGCCGCGTCGATCTGTGCGGCGGAGAAGGGGATTTCAAAGCCCAGCAGGCGCCCGGAGGCGATCAGGCGTTCGGTATGCTGGCGCAGCTTGAAGATGTTACCAGCATAGGCACGCTCCCCCTCGAACACGGCCGAGGCATAATGCAGGCCATGGCTGAGCACGTGCAGCTTTGCCTCACGCCAGGGGATCAGCTTGCCATCCCACCAGATGAAGCCGTCACGATCGTCGAAGGGCACGAGCGCCATGGTCAAAATTCTCCGTTTGAGGTAGTCTTTTTAGACGGTCAGAACTTGCGTAAAAGTCAGCCGTTTCTAAAACTTCATTGCGGCCAACCCTTAATTATTGAAATTGCCATGCCTAACACCCCGACTCAACCCTACCAGGCCAGCAAACGCGAAACCCTGCCCAGCGCCATGCACGCAGCACCCGGTGCCAGCCTGCTATTTCTGCGCGAGGATGAGCTGCGCGCCGCGCAGGATATGCTGTTCTTTGCACTGCGGGACCTGAACAGCCCGGCTGACTCCATTCTCGCCGAGATGAAATTCGGCCGCGCGCATCATCGCTGCCTGCACTGGATCGCCCGCAGGCCCAACCTCAACGTGGGGGAGCTGCTGTCCATCCTCGGCATCACCAAGCAAAGCCTCACCCGTGTGCTTGGTCCACTGATCCGCGATGGCTACGTCACCCAGGTGCCAGGGCCGAAAGACCGCCGCCAGCGCCTGCTCACCCTAACCGAGAAGGGCGCCATGCTGGAGCGGCGGCTATTCGAAACCCAGCGCGAGCGGCTGCTGACGGCGTATCGCGAAGCCGGCGGCCCCGCCGTTGAGGGCTTCAAGCGCGTCATGCGCGGGCTAATCGGCCCTGGCGGGCGCGCCTATCTTGAAACCTCGGAGCCGCCGCGCCTGCCAAAGCCGCCGCGCAGCGCCTGATTTTCCGCCGATGACCCAGGTCGCCTTGACCGAGGATGCACCGCATGTCCTGCTGGTCGATGACGATGCCCGGCTGGCAGCACTTGCCGGGCGCTACCTCGCTGAGAACGGCTTTCGCGTCACTTGCGCCGCCTGCGCCGCGGAAGCGCGCGAGAGGCTGCGCGCCATGGAATTCGACCTGATGGTGCTGGATGTGATGATGCCCGGCGAAACCGGGCTTGATCTTACCAACAGCCTGCGGGCGGAGCGGGCACCGCTCATGCCCATCCTGCTACTTACCGCGCGGGATACACCAGAGGATATTCTGGCCGGGTTCCAGGCCGGGGCGGATGATTATCTCGGCAAACCGTTCGACCCGCGCGTGCTGGTAGCCCGGCTGCGCGCCATGCTGCGCCGCGCCCAACCCCCGGCCGCGTCAGCCGGCCCGCTGCCGCTGGGCGCAGCCAGCTTCGATGCCGAGCGCGGCGAGCTGATCAGCTCCAACGCCCGCACACGCCTCACCGGAGCGGAGCTTTCCTTGCTCACCACGCTAGCCGCCCGGCCGCATGAAATTTTCTCCCGCGAGGCGCTGGCCGCCGCTTTGGGGCTGGACGACGTGAACGAGCGCGCCATCGACGTGCAGGTAACGCGCCTGCGCCGCAAAATTGAGCCAGACCCGCGCGAGCCGCGCTTTCTGCAAACCGTGCGCGGCAAGGGCTATGTGCTGAAGCCGGGGGCATGAAAATCCGTCTCGGCCCTCTGCAAGCGGAGCGGCTTTTGCGCAAGCTGCTGCCGCGCGGGCTGTTCGGGCGTTCGCTGCTGATCGTACTCATCCCGATGGTGGTGCTGCAGGGCGTGGCGCTGGAGATTTTCTACGGCACCCATCTCGATGAACTCTCCCGCCGCCTCGCCGGCGGCGTGGCCGGTGAGATCGGCTTCATGATCGACCAGATCGAACGCGATCCCGCCCATCGCGCGCTAGTGATGCAGGAAGGTGACCTGCATTTCACTTTCCAGTCGGTTTTCATGCACAACCAGGTCTTGCGCCATCTGCCGCCGCCAGATGCGCCAGGCCCGGTGGATAACGACCTCGCCCGCGCCCTAGCGCAGGATGTACACCGGCCCTTCAATGTCAGCTGGCATTCGCACCCTGGCATCCTGCGGGTGAATATTCAGATGGCCGACGGCGTGATGAGCATCAACGTGCCGCGCAAGCGGCTGTTCATTGGCACGTTCTACCTGTTCCTGATCTGGCTTATTGGCTCGGCCTTGCTGCTGGTCGTCCTCGCGGCCTTGTTCCTGCGCACCCAGGTGCGGGGTATCAGGCGGCTTGCTGAAGCGGCGGAGGCGCTGGGTATGGGGCGCGATACCGGCCTCATCCGCCCGGAAGGGGCGGCCGAGGTACGCCGCGCCGCCACCGCCTTCAACCGCATGCAGGAGCGGCTGCGCCGGTTCCTTACCCAACGCACCACCATGCTGGCCGGGGTGAGCCACGATTTGCGCACGCCCCTCACCCGCCTGCGGCTGGCCTTGGCCATGCAGCCCGGCATCGCCGCGGATGACATGCAGGACATGGAAAGCGACATCGTGGAGATGGAGCATCTCATCGGCATCTATCTCAATTTCGCCAGGGGCGAGGGTAGCGAGCAGGCGGTGCCCACAGACCTGTCGGTGCTGCTTGAGGATATCTGCACCACCGCGAAACGCACGGGTGCGGCCATCAGCCTTTTCACGCCCGAGGCATTGACGCTGACATTGCGGCCAGAAGCGATGCGACGGGCCTTCACCAACCTCATCGACAACGCCCGCCGCCACGCCACCCAGATCTGGGTCAGTGCAGCCCGCGTTGGGGCGAGCGCGCGGATCCTCATCGACGATAACGGCCCCGGCATACCCGAGCAAAAACGCGAAACACTGCTGAAGCCTTTCGAAAGCGACGATCCCGGCGGCACCGGGCTCGGCCTCGCCATCGCGCGGGATATCATCATCGCCCATGGCGGCAGCATTTCCCTGCTGGATCGTCCGGGCGGC